>NZ_CP007440.1:7578990-7886439 GCF_001579845.1 Rhodoplanes sp. Z2-YC6860 | reverse complement strand
GGGCCGGTAGGCCGACCTTGGATTGATCCGCTCTGATTGAAGTTTCGGAATGTATCGCTCTGGGTCCCCGCCGTAGGCGAGCGAAGCGACGCCGTCCTTCAGACGGCTATGCGCGGGGACGAACGGGGAAAGAGTTCGCCGGACCATCAACCGTTCATTCCCGCGGGAAGCGGGGACCCAGTTCTGCACACATCGGTTTTGTCATGCTGAATCGCACGCTCGCTGCGCTCGTTGCATTGTCGACGCTTGGCGCATCGCCCGTGTACGCGCAGAGCTATCCAACTCATGCGGTGGAATTGGTGGTGCCGTTCGCGGCCGGCGGCGGCACGGATCTGCTGGCGCGCCTTGTCGCCGAAGGCCTGAGCAAGCGGCTCGGCCAGTCGTTCGTGCCGCTCAACCGGCCGGGCGGCAACACCAACACCGGCACCCTGCAGGTCGTCAAAGCCGCTCCTGACGGCTATTCGCTGGTGATGGCGAGCATCGGGCTCGCCGCCAATCCATCGCTCTATCGCAAGCTCGCCTTCCAGCCGCTCAACGATCTGGCGCCGATCACGCTGATCGCGAACTCGCCGACCGTGCTGGTCGTGCCGCCCGAGTTGCCGGTGAATTCGCTCGGCGAATTTCTCGCCTATGTGAAGGCCCGGCCGAGCGCGCTGAACTATGCGTCCTACGGCGCAGGCAGCGGGCCGCATCTGGCAACCGAATTGTTCCGCTCGATGACCGGCGCCGATATCGTGCATGTGCCTTACTCGGGCGGCGGGCCCGCGGCGGTCGGCGTCATGGGCAACAACGTGCAGATGCTGTTCGCCAGCATCCTGCCGGTGTTGGGGCTGGTGAAGAGCGGCAAGCTGAAAGCGCTCGCCATCGCGTCGCAAACGCGCTCGCCGTTGCTGCCCGACGTGCCGACCTTCCGGGAGGGAGGTCTCGACTACGTCACCGGCACCTGGTTCGGCCTGCTGGCGCCGGCCAGGACACCCGATGGCATCATCGCCGCGCTTCACAAGAGCGCCGTCGATACGCTCGCCGAGCCCACGGTGCGCGAGCGCATCGCCGAGCAGGGCGCCGAGGCGGTCGGCAACACGCCGGCCGAGTTTCGCGCGTTTCTCACAGCCGAAACCGAGCGCTTGGCGACGGTCATCCGCAACGCGAAGATCCAGCTCGACTGAGAGGCCGATGGCGCAGGCCGGCAGGTCTGTGCCAGATTTCGCGACCAACGCGCGACGGGACACGCCCAGAGGAAGCCCCAAAGGAAACCCAATGACCGATCTCAACGGCAAGAAACTCACCGGCCGGATTGCTGCCGACCGCATTCGCATGACCTCGACGCCGAAGCCGCCAGCCGGTGCCGTGCAGCGGTTTCTCGCGCTCGGCGAATGCACGAGTCTCGTTTCCGACGTGATGGACGATCTCGGCATCCCGGAGGGCGCGATCGGCGCGACCACGCTGAAACCCACGATTCCGGGCAAGCTGATCTGCGGCCCGGCGCTGACGGTGCGCAACATCGCGCAGCGCTCCGACCCCTTCGTGGTCGCCCGCGAAAACAAAAACAAGATGGCCGAGTTCGAGGCGCATAACCTCGCCGAGGACGGCGACGTGCTGGTGATCGCGGGCGTGCCGGGCGTCTCCAACATGGGCGGCATCTCGGCGCTCACCGGCCAGCGTCAGGGCGAGCGCGGCGCCATCGTGATGGGCGGCATCCGCGACGTCGCGCATTCGCGCTCCAGCGGCTATCCGCTGTGGGCGAGCGAGATCACGCCGGTCACCGGCAAATGGCGGCTCGAAACCGTCGAGATCAACGGCGAGATCGACATCGCGGGCGTTCGCGTCAATGCCGGCGACCTCGTCATTGCCGACGACACCGGCGTGGTGTTCGTGCCGCGCGCCGACATCATGCGGGTGCTGGAGCTCTGCGAGAAGAAGAAGGGCGGCGAAGACACCCGCATCGGCGCCATCAAGGAAGGCGTGCCGGTGACGGTGTTCTACAACAAGGGATAGCTTGAGCGTTTCCACTTGCGTGGAAGCACACCCACGCAACACGCAGGCTGTCATCCGCGGGCTTGACCCGCGGGTCCATACGATGGCGCAACGGTGCACGCTCCTACGACTGCCTTCGCTGCAGCCGCTCATGGATTGCCGGGTCACGGCGCTCACGCGCATAGGCGAGCGAAGCGACGCCGTCCTTCGGACGGCTATGCCCGGCAATGACCGCTGTTGTGGTTCGCGGTGCAAGGCAACCGGAAAATGCTCAGCGCGCTACGCCGCGCGGCGTGGGCCGGCCGCCGAGCGGAATTCGGCCAGCACTTCGGCGAGCCGGCGCGTGGCAGGCGTTGCGCCCGGCGCCGCAATGAGCGCAACCTCGGTGTCGGTGATCGGCGGAAAGCCGTCTTTGGTGGTCAGCATGCGATGTTCCGGCAGGATCGCGAGTTCGGGCAGGATGCTGACGCCAAGACCGGCCGAGACGGCGGCCTGGATGCCGGGCAGATTCGGACTCGTATAGGCCACATGCCATGAGCGTCCCGCGGACTCGGCCGCGTGGATCATCCGACGGCGATAGAGGCAGCCCGGCTCCGACATCGCGAGCGGCAGCGGATCGCGGTTGAAATCGACCGGATGCGCCTTGCTGGTGATCCAGTGCAGATGCTCGGGCCAGGACTTGATGACGGATGCGGCCATAGCGCTGCTGCTGCCGGCGTCGCGTTTGAACATCGCGAGATCGAGTTCGCCGCGCTCCAGCGCCCGGCGCAGATCGACGCTCAGCCCGCAGCGCACGTCGAGGCGGAGCCCCGGACGAGAACGCGTGAAATCCGAAAGCAGTTCGGCCAGCCGGTAGACCGCGAAGTCCTCGGGCATGCCGAGCCGCAGCACGCCTTCGCTCGCGGGCTTGCTGACCACCTCGCGCGCCTCCTGCTCGAGCGCGAGAATCCGCCGCGCGTATGAGAGCAGCCGTTCGCCTTGCTCGGTGAGCGAGACCTGCTTGCCGTTCCGGTGCAGCAGCGGCTGGCCCACCGTTTCCTCCAGCCGCCGGATCTGCTGGCTCACGGTCGACTGGGTGCGGTGGACGCGCTCGCCGGCCCGGGTGAAGCCCCCGGCATCGACCACCGAGACAAAGCTGCGCAGCAGTTCAAGATCGAGCATCGGATATCTCATTCAGAAATCCACTGCTCAGTATTTTATCATTTAATTTCCAAATGAAAAGCTCTGGGCCTACCTCCGTGGCAGCACAGGAGATTTTCCCATGACTGCCGCCAGTTTTACGGTTTCCTCGCCCAGTATCCGTATCAAATTACCTCTCATGGTCACAGCGTTCTGCCTGCTGTGGTCATCGGCCTTTGCGGTCGCCAAGGTCGCCATCGCGGATTGCCCGCCGCTGCTGCTGCTCACCTTCCGCTTTTTGCTCGCCGGGATCGTGATGCTCGCGGCCGCCGCGCTCTCCGGCGTTTCGCTGAAGATGAGCCGCCGCGATCTCATCCTGTTTGCGGCGCTGGGTGTCGCCAATCAGGCCGCCTACCTCGGCATCGGTTATGTCGGACTCAAAAGCATCTCGGCGGGCCTCTCGGCGCTTGTGATCAGTGCGAACCCGGTGCTTACCGCAGTGCTGGCCGCGACCTTCCTCGGCGAGCGCATGACCGTGCGCAAGGCGCTCGGGCTTGTGCTCGGCGTCGGTGGCGTGGCCTTCGTGGTGCAGAGCAGGCTTACTGGCGGCCTCGATCATCCCGAGGGCATTGCCTTCACGCTCGTGGCGCTGGTGTCGCTCGTGATCGGCACCATCCTGTTCAAGCTGTTTGCGCCCAAGGGCGGACTGTGGGTCGGCAACGGCGTGCAAAGCCTCTCGGCCGGTCTTGCGATCCTGCCCTTCGCCTTCACGTTCGAGAGCGTTGGCGACATCGTCCCGACCTGGCGTCTCGCTGCCGCGATGGCCTTCATGGTGCTCTTCGTTTCGGTGTTCGCCTATCTGCTCTGGTTCAAGCTGCTGGAGCGATCGGGTGCGACCGCGGCGAGCTCGTATCACTTCCTGATGCCGCCGCTCGGCATGCTGTTCGGCTGGCTGCTGCTGGGCGAGCACGTCTCGTCCCTCGACCTCGCCGGCATCGTGCCGGTCGCGCTCGGTATCTATCTGGTGACGCGTCCGGCATGATGTTTTCGGATCGGTTCGGAATGCTGCTTACGAATATGTTCTTGATTTGTTCTAAGCGAAATGCTATTCTTAAATCGCCCCGTTCACTGAGGGCGTCATCTAGAGACGTCTATTTGGCGGAGCGGGGTGTGGCGCCTGCAGGCGTGGCCCGTAACCACGTCCCAGGGTGCGAGGTCATCGTCCGTCCCCGATGAGGGGGCCGCCTTCAGTGGCAGGGCGCGGTCGGGTGAAAGCGGGCGCAAATGCCCCCTGGAGCATGGTGGGTGAAAGCCCAGCCGGTCCGATCGAATCTCGAACGGTGGCCTCGCAATAAATCGCCACAAGTGGAGCGCCGGGAGGCGAGCGGGCCTGATCGCAAAGGTCCGCGGGCGCCTTCGCAAAGCGCCCAGATATCTGCGCCGTCTCGGCGCTCCGCTCCCTCACTCTGTGAGGGGAAGGAAAAGAGAGAGGCGCTGGCCCCGCGCCTGATCTGAAGGGGCCGATGAATCACGCCCGGATGGATGTTTGGATGACACGCAAAAGCGTGAGCTGTTTGACAATTGAATCAGGATGCCACCGACGCCAATCCGACGGCGGTGTCATTGCCGGGCATAGCCGTCCGAAGGACGGCGTCGCTTCGCTCGCCTATGGCCCGGCAATCCATGAGCGGCCTCTGCAAAGGCAGTCGTAAGAACGCGCGTCGTTGCGTCACCGTGTGGACCCCCGCGTCGAGCGCGGGGGTGACGACCGCCTTCGTTGATCGAGGTGTGATACTCCGCGCATACCCAGCAGTGACGACCACCTTTGTTGATCGAAACACCCTACGCCGCATGCGTCCGAGAGTGACGACAACCTCTGTTGATAGAGGCGCGAGCCATCTGTGCGCCGATGCGCGCCTGCGACCGACAGTGGTCAGCATCTGAAAGGTCTGCTTCAGTTCCTCCGATGACGAACATCACCGAGTCCAAAATCGCAGTGGTGGGAGCCGGCGCGCTCGGCTCCTACTTCGGCGGTTTGCTTGCCCGCGCAGGCCATCCGGTGACGCTGATCGGCCGCGCCGGCCACGTCGACGCGATCAAGCGCAGCGGCCTGCAATTTCTCGCTGACGGCAGCGAACAGCGGATTTCGCTTGCGGCGACAGTCGATGTCTCCGCCGTTCGCGATGCGAGCCTAGTACTGTTCTGCGTCAAGAGCTTCGACACCGAAGCGGCGGCCGCCGCGATAGCGCCGCATCTTGCGCGCGACGCCGTCGTGCTGAGCCTGCAGAACGGCGTCGACAATCCCGAACGCATCGGCCGGCACATCCGCAATCAGGTGATCCCGGTGCTGGTCTATGTCGGGGCCAATATTCCCGAGCCTGGCGTGGTCCGGCACACCGGCGGCAGCAACGTCGTCATCGGTCAGTTGAAGGCGTTTCGCGAACGTGCACCGGATGGCGTGTTGCTTGCCGATATCGCCGCGACGTTCAGCGGCGCGGGCCTCACGGTCAAGACATCGGACGACATCGAAGCCGATCTATGGATCAAGCTTCTGATGAACGCGACCTACAATGCGGTCTCGGCGCTGGGCCGGTCGGCCTATGCCCGAATGGTGGCGATGCCGGAGGTGAACGCGATCATGCGCGACGCCGCAGCCGAAGTGGTTGCGGTCGCCAAGGCCAAGGGCATCTGCTTGCCGGATGACATCATCGAGACCGCGATGAAGCTCGCGGATTCGATGCCGCAGACCAGATCGTCAACCGCGCAAGACATCGCGAAGGGCCGGTTGACCGAGGTCGCGTATCTCAACGGCGCGGTCGCTGAGCAGGGCCGGGCGCTCGGCGTGCCGACGCCGGTCAATGGCACGCTCAATGCACTGATCAAATTGCTGGAGCAGGCCGGATCGGCTGCGCCGGGCGGCTGAGGAAAAGCGGGGGGCAAAATGAACCGATCGACGATCAAGCGGCGCGATTTTCTCGCGCTGGGGCTCATGGCCGCGGGTGCGCCGTCCGCGGCGAACGCCGCGCTGTTTTCCCGGCACAAAGTCCCGAACAAGCCGATCCGGCTGGTGGTGCCCTTTGCGCCCGGCAGCGGCACCGATTTCGTCGGCCGGCTGTGGGCCGAAACGGCGCGGCCGCATCTCGGCACGCTCGTCATCGAGAACCAGAGCGGCGGCGCGGGCGCGCTCGGCGGCGTGGCAGTCGCGCGGGCGAAGCCGGACGGCACCACGCTGCTGGTGGCGCCCACGACCGCGTTCGTCCTGGAAATGCTGCTCAAGAGGCGGCCGGTCTACAATCCGGTCAAGGAGCTCGTGCCGATTTCAAGTTTCGCGATTTCGGCCTTCGTGATGGCCGTCAATCCGGCGCTGCCGGTCGGCTCGCTGAAGGAGCTTGTCGCCTATGCGGCCGCCAATCCGCAGAAGGTGACGTTCGGTTCGGCGGGCATCGGCTCGATGGGGCATCTCACCGGCGAGATGTTCAAGTCGCTGACGAAGACACCAGGCATCACCCACGTGCCGTATCGCGGCGGCAACCAGCTGATCACCGACACGATCGGCGGGCAGATCTCCATGCTGATCCAGCCCGCGACCGATCAGATCCTGGATCTGCACAAGTCGGGCAAGCTCAAGATACTCGCGGTCACCAGCCCCAGCCGCCTGATTGTTGCGCCGGACATTCCGACGGCGGTGGAATCAGGCGTCCCGGACCTCATCGTGTTCGTGTTCATCGGCCTGTTTGCGCCGCGCGGAACACCGAAGTCCGTTGTCGAGCACCTAAGCCAGGCGTCGCGCGCCGCGATGGCGGATCAGACGTTCCAGAAAAAGCTGATCGATGCGGGTTACCGGCCGGACCCGGATTCGACACCGGAGAAGGTCCAACAGTACATCCGCTACGACCTTGAGCGCTGGGGGCCGCTGATCAAGAGCATCGGTCTGAAGATCGATTGATGGGCCGCAGTTCACTCGGTCGGCTGGATGTTCGCGGCCTTGCCGACCTCGTCCCATTTCCTGATCTCGTCCTTGACGAAAGCGGCGAACACCTCGGGCTTGCTCGCCACCGGCTCGGCGCCTTCGGCGGTCATCATCTCCCGGGTCTTGGGGTCGTTCATCATCGCGGCGGCTTCCGCCTGCAAACGATCGACGATCTCCTTCGGCGTGCCGGCCGGCGCGAACAGCCCGAACCAGTTCAGCACCTCGTAGCCCTTCACGCCCTGTTCGTCGAAGGTCGGCACGTCCGGCAGCGCGGCCGAACGCTTCAGCGACGTGACGCCGAGCGCGCGAAGATTGCCCGCAACGATGTGCGGCTTGGCCGAGGCGGCGTTCGACATCATCGACATCACGTGGCCGGCGAGCGTGTCCTGCAAGGCCGGACCGACACCCTTGTAAGGCACGTGGGTGACATCGATGCCGGTGCGGAAGCGCAAAAGCTCCATCGCCATGTGCAGATTGCTGCCGACGCCCGCCGAGGCGTAGTTGATCTTGCCGGGTGCTGCCTTGGCGGCCGCGATGTAATCGGCGAGCGTCTTCATCGGCTGCGAGGGGTGCACCACCAGCACGTTGGGCAGCGAGATCATCTGCGTGACAGGCGTGAGGTCGCGCAGCACGTCGTAGGGCAGCTTCTTGTAGATCAGATGGTTGATCGCAATCGTGCCGGCGCCGAGCAGCAGCGTGTAGCCGTCGGCCGGCGAGCGCACCACCGAATCGATGCCCAGCGTGTTGCCTGCGCCGCCGCGGTTCTCGACATAGAACTGCTGGCCGAGCGTCTTGCTGACATGTTGCGCGAACAGCCGCGCGGTCGCGTCCGCCGTTCCGCCGGCTGCGGTCGGCACCAGGATTTTCACCGGTTTGTTCGGCCAATCCTGTTGTGCCTGCGCGCTGAAGGTCGCCGCCAGAAGCGCGGCCGCCGCCAGAGCCAATCGAAGCATGGACGTTCTCCCATTCCAAAGTTTGACGCGGTCTCGTTGGCCGGACCGCGGAGTTTCTTGAACGGCTTATTTGCTGAAGCGCGACGCGTAGCTCGTGGTCTCGATGCCCTCGTCCTTGATCCACTTCGCCACCTCGTGATGCTGGGCGAACCAGACATCCTTGTGGCTGCGGAAGTATTCCAGGATCTGGCGGAACACCGCGGTCATCGCGGGGCGGCCGCCGAAGTGGCTGTGGACGCCGATGTTGATCAGCGCGCCGGGCTCGCAGGCGTAGAGATAGTCGAACATGTCCTTGTAGACGTCGAAGTAGACGCGCGGGCTGGCGCGCAGCGTGCGGTTGTCGACGAAGTCGCTCCACGGGATCATCAGCACCTTGCCGGCCTTGGTCTCTTTCCAGTACGGGACGCTGGCGTCGAGCGCGTCCGAGCACCAGGTGACCTTGGCCTCGGCGAGATATTCCAGCGTGTTCTCCGAATGGCCGTAGATCGGCGTCAGCCAGCCGGTTGGGCGCTTGCCCGCGGCCTTCTGGATCAGGTCGAGCGTCTTCTTGATGGTTTCGCGCTCGCGGTCGGAGTTCATCGAGAACAGCGTCTGGTCCTGCAGATAGCCATGGCCCGCGACGTCATGCCCCGCCTTGGCGAATGCCGCGACGGCCTCGGGCCAGACCTCGGCGCTGCGGCCGTTGCAGAACAAGGTCGAAGGAATTCCGAGGTCCGAGAGGTTGCGCGACAACCGCCACACGCCCTCGTTGCCGCCGAATTGCGCCCAGTTGATGCCGGCGATGTCCTTGGAGCCGGGGGGCAGCGGCGTGGTGCGCGGGAAATAGCTCGGCGATTTGCCCTCGCTCCAGGTTTCCAGCAGCACGCTGACGACGACAGCGGTGCGGTGGCCCTTTGGCCAAGCGAGTGTGGCAGTGCTCATACGTTATTCTCCCTCGACATGGCGCCGATTCCTGCATAAGCCGGGCGCACAAGTCCATGCCGTTCGGCGTGACATTGCATGCCCGCTTGGCCACTATGTGCCAAGGGTTATCGAGTTTTGAACGCTTCCGATGTCTAAACATCCAGCCGCTCAGCCGTCGGTCCTGGTGACGCCGCTCTCCGGACAGTTGCTGCTCTCCGACTCCCTCCTCAACAAGGGCACGGCGTTCACCGAGCAGGAACGCGACGAGTTCGAACTGCACGGCCTGCTGCCGCCCCGTGTCGCGACCCTCTACGATCAGGTCTGGCGCAGGCTTCAGGTGCTGCGCGGTTTTGCCACCGATCTCGAACGCTACGCGTTCATCCGCGAGCTTCAGGACACCAACGAGACGGTGTTCTACGCGCTGCTCACGCAAAACATCGAGGAGCTGCTGCCGATCGTCTACACGCCGACGGTGGGCGCTGGCTGCCAGGATTTCAGCCGGCTGTTCCGCAAGCCGCGCGGCCTGTTCCTCAGCATGCCGCACAAAAAGCGCATCCGGCAGATCCTCGCCAATCCGGCGTTCGACCATATCGACGTCATCGTGGTCACCGACGGCGAACGCATTCTCGGCCTCGGCGACCAGGGCGCCGGCGGCATGGGCATCCCGATCGGCAAGCTGTCGCTCTACACCGCCTGCGGCGGAATTCACCCGTCCACCACGCTGCCGATCCTGCTCGATGTCGGCACCGACAACGAGGAGCGGCTGGCCGATCCCATCTATATCGGCTGGCAATGCAAGCGGGCCCGCGGCGCCGAGTACGACGACTTCGTCGAGGAGTTCATCACGGCGGTCACCGAGCGCTGGCCCCATGTGCTGCTGCAATGGGAAGACTTCGCCAAGTCGAACGCCACACGGCTGCTCGACCGCTACCGCGACCGGCTTTGCACCTTCAATGACGACATCCAGGGCACCGCGGCGGTGGCGACCGGCACGTTGTTGTCTGCCATCGCTGTCACCGGCGTGCCGCTGACCGAGCAGCGCATCACGATCGTCGGCGCGGGCTCGGCCGGCTGCGGCATCGCGGGGCTGCTGATGGCCGCGATGGTCGAGGCGGGATTGAGCGCCAAGGACGCGGCGAAGCGCTTCTACATGGTCGATATGGACGGCCTGCTGGTCGAGGGAATGAACTCGATCGTGCCGTTCCAGAGGCCGTTCGTGCAGGACCGCTCGGTTGCGGCGTCGTGGAAGCTCGATCAGCCCGGCGGCGTGCTGCTCGCCGACGTGGTGCGGAACGCCAGGCCTACGACGATGATCGGCGTGTCGGGACAGCCCGGCGCGTTCTCTGAGCCGATCGTGCGGATGATGGCGGAGATCAACAAGCGGCCGGTGATCTTTCCGCTGTCGAATCCCACTTCGCGCGCCGAAGCCACGCCGCAGGATATCGAGCATTGGACGGAAGGCCGCGCCGTGATTGGCACCGGCAGTCCGTTCCCGCCGTTGATGCGTGGCGGCAAGCCTTTCAAGGTCGATCAGACCAACAACTCCTACATCTTTCCGGGTGTGGGCTTGGGTGCGATTGCCGTGCAGGCGAGCCGCATCACCGACGCGATGTTCATGGCGGCTGCGAAAGCGCTCGCCGCGATGTCGCCGGCAAAGCTGGATCCGAACGGCAATCTGCTGCCGCCGGTGACCGAGCTTCGCGACATTTCGGTTGCGGTCGCACGCGCCGTCGCGATCCAGGCCATCAAGGAAGGGCTCACGCCCGACATCGACGAGGACGAGATCGACGCGGCGATTGCCGCCAAGATGTGGACGCCGCGCTATCTGCCTTATCGCCGCGGCTCATAAGAACAAGCAGGGAGGCCGTCATCGTGGCTGATCGCAGCAAGCAACCGATCGTGCATTTCGTCGGCAGCATTCCGCTGCCGGACAGCGAAACCGTGTTTCGCACGCTGTCGAAGGCGGTCGGCCCGCATCTTGTCCGGCTGCCCGATGGCGAGACCGGCATCCGCAAGAGCTGGATCAAGTTCATCCAGGATGTGCTGGCCGGCAACTCGGCGATCGAAGTGGCCAAGGGCGAGCCGCCGTTCAAGTTCACGCAGTGGGACGGCAAGGTGGTGCGGGAAATCACGCGGCTCCGGGTGAAGCCCGGCGCCGCGATCGATCCCGCGACCTTCGACACCGGCTATGCCGACATGGCGATCGCATCCTGGGCGGTGTTCGAACGCTTGCAGAATACGGGCGACATTCCGGACGGGGTGAAGTTCCAGATATCGATCCCGACGCCGATCGCGCCGACCTACAACAACATGGTGCCGTCCGACCGGCCGAAGCTCCTGCCGCCGCTGACTCAGCATTTCATTGGCGAAATTCGCAAGATCGCGAAAACGCTGCCCAACGACCGCATCGCGATCCAATGGGACGTGTGCCAGGAGGTGCTGGCCTGGGAGAACTACTATGACAAGGGCCCGGTCGATTTCCGCACCGAGACCGTCAACGTGCTGACCGAGATCGGCGACGCGGTGCCGGCCGGCATCGAACTCGGCTATCACCTTTGTTACGGCAGTCCGGCGGATGAGCACATGGTGCTGCCGAAGGACTCAGGGATCATGGTCGAACTCACCAACGCGGTGGCGGCCCGCGTGAAGCGTCCGATTCAGTTCATCCATATGCCGGTGATCAAGTCGCGCACCGACGACGCGTACTACGCGCCGCTGAAGGGACTGAAGCTCGGTTCAGGGACCGAACTTTATCTCGGGCTGATCCATCACAACGATGCGGCGGGCGACAAGGCGCGGCTCGCCGCCGCGCGCCGTCACACCCATGTCGATGGCATCGGGACCGAATGCGGCATGGGCCGCAGCGATCCGGGACGATTGTCCGGATTGCTCGCGGCCCACACGAAAGCGCTCGAGGCTTAAGGGCTAAGGGCAGGGGTGGCGGAGGCCATCGTAGCCGAGATAGGTGCCGCTCGCCGGATCGTACGAGCGATACCGCATCGCGCACGACGCCGAGTCGCCGCCGCTGTATTCAGGCGCCGCCGCGTAGGCGTCACCGTAGTAGGCGTCGTCGTCGCCATAATACGCGTAGTCATCCCCGTAGTACGACGGATAGCCGTAGCCGTAACCGTACGCACCGCCGATCAAAGCGCCGGCCGCGACGCCTGCGCCGAAGCCGCCCCATCCTCGTCCACCGCGATGCCAGCTACGACCGCCGCCATTCCAGTTACGTCCGGACCAGTTACCCGACCGCGAGGCCGCGAATTGCGCGCCGTTGGTTCTCACCGCAGGACTTGTCGCCGCAAAGCTCCGTGCGCCGGCGCCGTTGGAACCTGCACCGCCGATGCGCCCACCGTCGCCAGCGCCGAAGTGGGCTGCACCGCCGCCAAAATGTCCGCCGCCGCCGCCGTGCCCACCACGAGGTTGCGCAAGCGCAGGCGTTGCGGCCAGCGCTGTCGCAAGCGTGGCCACCAACGCGATTCCGGTCTTCTTCATCTGCATTGTCGTACTCCAGGATTGACTCATCGGAGGGGTAACAGCGGGTCGCACGTGTGTGTTCCGACATGGCGACCGCGCTGTGGCTAAACTTTTCGAGAGGTTCCCCGCGCCACGGTCGGATGCATGACAGCCAGCTTGACCCGCGCGGCGCTGTACGGCCTTATCGCCGCAAAGAAGTTGGCGTTTGGAGGATGCGTTGAAGGCGATTGTGCTCCGCGAATTCGGCCCACCGAGCGTGCTGAAGCTCGAAGAGGTGCCGACACCCGAACCTGGCCCTGGCGAGGTGCTGCTCAAGGTTCACGCTGTTTCCATCAATCGCACTCTCGATACGAAAGTGCGGGCCGGCAAATACGCCAGGCCCGTCAAGCTGCCGCTTGTGCTGGGCGTCGATCCGTCTGGCGTCGTCGTCAAAGTGGGTGAGGGCGTCACCGATCGCAAGGTCGGCGACCGTGTGACCGTGGCGCTGCGTGTTGCCGGCGGCGACCACAGCGGTGCGGATGCGATCCGCCTGATGGGCGTGCATGCCTGGGGCGGCTATGCGGAATATGTCCGCGCCATTGCGGCCAACACCACGATCATTCCGGACGGCGTCGACTTCCCGACCGCCACAGTTGTGACGCGTCACGCGCCAACCGCGATGCATCTTCTCGCCGATCACGCCAAAGTGCAGCCCGGCGAATGGGTGCTGGTGATGGGCGCGGCGGGCGGGCTCGGCAGCGCTGGCGTTCAGGTGGCGAAGCACCTGGGCGCCAAGGTGATCGCCGCGGCGGGATCCGACGATCGCGTCAAAGTGGGGCTCGATCTTGGCGCCGATGCCGGCGTGAACTATCGCACGCAGGATCTCACCATCGAGGCGATGCGCATCACCGAAGGCAAGGGCGTCAACGTGGTGTTCGAGAACATCGGCGATCCCGAGCTGTTTCCGAAAGCCTTCGCCACCATCTGCCGCAGGGGCCGGCTGGTCACGGCCGGCGGCCATGGCGGCGGTGTCGTGCCGCTCGACGTCAACAAGCTCTATCTCAATCAGATCACCGTGATGGGCGTGACCGGCGAGCGGCCGGAAAGCGCGCGGCAGGCGATGGAGATGGCGGCGGCCGGCAAGTTCAAGGCCCTGATCGACCGCGTGCTGCCGCTGTCGCAGGCGCCGCTGGCGCATGAACTCGTCGAGGGCCGGGGCGGCCTCGGCAAAGTGATTCTCGATCCAACGCAATTGTGAGGCGTGACATGACCGATCTCCGCACCATCCGCACCGATGTTGTCGGCAGTCTGCTGCGGCCGGCCGCCGTGGTCGACGCCCGCAAGGCGCTCGACGAAGGCAAGCTTGACGCCGCGGGCCTGCGCAAGGCCGAAGACGACGCAGTGCGCGGCGCAGTGGCGTTGCAGGAAAACGTCGGGCTCGACGTCATCAGCGACGGCGAGATGCGCCGGCTGAATTTCCAGGACAGTTTTGGCGCCGCCGTCGAAGGCTTCGATGCTGGTGCGAGCACGGTCAAAGCCTACTCGCGACGCGTGGAAGGCGGCACCGCCCTGCGGCGCTGGGAGGTGCCGGTCCAGGAACACGGCACCGCGATCTCGCATCGCCGGCCGGCAAAGTCGCGGCTGAAGCTCACCCGCAACGTGCCGCTCGACGAATACAAGTTCATCGCGGGCGTGGCGAAGACTCCGGCGAAAGTTTCGCTGATCGGTCCGGATCGAATCAGTCAGCGCTTCGACTACGAGAATTCAAAGGCGGTCTACAAGGATATGGACGCCTTCCTGGCTGACGTGGTGGCAATCGAGCGCGAGATCATTTCAAGCGTGGTCGCGGCTGGCTGCCGCTACATCCATATCGACGCGCCGGGCTACACCGCCTATGTCGACGAGCCAATGCTGAAGCAGATGCGCGATCGCGGCGAAGACCCGACGCAGAATTTCTCGCGCTCGCTGAAAGCCGACGCCGCCGTGATCGCGAATTTTCCGGGCGTGACCTTCGGTATTCACCTTTGCCGCGGCAACCAGCGCAGCATGTGGCATCGCGAGGGCAGCTACGACGCCATCGCGGAGCGGCTGTTCAGCGAGCTGCCGCACGACCGCTTTCTGCTCGAATACGACAGTCCGCGCGCCGGCTCATTCGCACCGTTGCGCTTTCTGCCCAAGGGCAAGGTCGCGGTCCTAGGGCTCGTCAGCACCAAGGTGCCGGAGATGGAGAACGTGGACGCGTTGAGGCGGCGCATCGACGAGGCCGCGAAGGTCATTCCGCTCGAGCAACTCGCCATCAGCCCGCAGTGTGGATTCGCGTCGGACGTTGTCGGAAACCTGATCACGCCGGACCAGCAGAAGCGCAAGCTCGAGATCGTCGTCGAAACCGCGCGGCGCGTTTGGAATTGAGACGTGTTTGGAATCGAATGCGGGATTAAAAGTTTTTCATGACGAACATTTAATCCGCCCGACACACTCGTTGCCGTTCAGTTAAACGAGTGAATTGCTCCAGGTTTTTCGCGGGTTTTTCTGCATCGCGCAGTTCGATTCGAATCGATGACGCGTTTCATCCCGCAGAACGCGCGCTCAAGAACGCTTGATCGGTGACTCGCTACCGTTGACCGCGATCGTTGCGGCGCTATGTCACAGCCATAGAAAATTCAAACACTGACCATTGGGAAGAATCGCTTGAAGCGGGAGTAACCGTCTGACGAACATTTGAAAGAGACAAGAACATGAAAACGCTCACCACCCTGGCCGCTGGGGCCGCAGTTCTGCTCGCCCTCGCGAGTCCGTCGCTCGCAGCATCTCGTTCGCACGCCGACTACAGCGATGTGAACACCGTGAAGACCTACGGCGATCAGGATCTCAGCAATCCGCCGAACCGGTCTGGTTTCGGCTCTTATGCCCGCGGCAGCTACTACGACAACCAGGAAAACCTGGGCCGCCCGTATCAGGGCCAGACGGGCCACAACCTGCCTTATCCGGACCGTCCGTATGGCGATCCGGACCTCGACTAATCGCAGGTCGGTCTAAAACGAAAGCCCCGGCAGCAATGCCGGGGCTTGTATTTATCGGCCGGCTCGCCGGTCGCGTCGTTACATCTTCAGAAGCTTCCTGGCGTTGCCCGCGAAAATCAGTTCGCGATCCTTCTCGCTGATCGGCGCAGCCTTCAGCCACTTGGTGCCGAGCGCGTTGTTGATGTAGGGCCAGTCGACCGCGAACATGATGCGCTCCACGCCCATCTCGGTCATGGCGCAGGCGAGCGCGGAATTCGAGAAGGCGCCGCTGGTGGTGAGCCAGAAGTGCGTCTTGTAATAGTCGCTGAACGACTTCGGCATCTTCATCAGCTTTTCGAGATTGTGTTCGGTGCGCCACAACGTATAGGGCGCGGCCTCGCCGAGATGGCCGACGATGATCTTCAGCGTCGGATACTGGTCGAACACGCCCGAGGTGATCAGCCGGAAGGTGTGGGTCAGTGTCTCCAGTCCGAAGCCGAGCGGCGCGCCGGACAGCGGCGCGGCGTGATCCTTGAAGAAGGCCTCCGCCACCGCAGGCTTGACCGGCGACGGATGGATATAGACCGGGACGTCGAGCTTGGTGGCGCGCTCGAACACCGGCCAGTATTTCTTGTCATCGATGAAGTTGCCCTGCGTCGTGCCCATCACCATGGCGCCGAGCATGCCGAGCTTTGTCACGCAGCGCTCGAGCTCATCGGCCGCGGCGTTCGGGTCCGGCAGCGGCAGCGCCGCGAAGCCCTTGAAGCGCGTCGGATTGGCCTTGATCTGTTCGTGAAGAAAATCGTTTGACGCCTTGGCGAGCGCCACCGACTTGTCGGGCGGCAGGTTGTGCGCCGCCGGATTGTTCTCGGACAGAACCGCAATGTCGATGCCGCCCTCGTCCATGTCCTTGATGCGGCGGCCAGCCATGTCGTCGAGCATGGTCTGGATCGGGCCGGGCCTGGGCGCAACCGCGTCGCGCAGCGCGGGCGACGTGAAATGCTCTTCGATTGCGATGATCTGACTGGCCATGACTACTATCTCCTTATAAGTGGCGCATGTCCTTTTCGGAAAACCGGTGCCCACTTTTCCGGGACATGCGCAAAAAGACGATGGCCGGGCTACCGGCCCGGCCATCGGACTGCACGTGTCTTAAACGTCAGATGCTGACGTGTTCAATGAACTTCTGCGGCGGCGGGTCGCCCCATTGCGACACCAGCGCCTCTTCGGCCGAGAGCAGGTTCGAGCCGTTCTTGACGTTGAGCCGGTCGCTGTCGGCCCAATGCTCGTGCACGCGCCGCCACGGATCGGCCCAGTAATCGTAGACCTGGCTGCCGAGCAGATGCCGGCCGATGCCCCACATGTGCTCGTACTTGCCGGTGTCGCGCAGGTGCTGGTGGCCCATGAACACGTCGTCCATGTCCGCCACCTCGAACGACACGTGGTTCAGGCCGGCATGGCCGTGGTTGATAGCGAAGAACACGTGGTGGTCGACGAAGGTGTCGCCGCCGTCGATGCGGTTGAACGAGCCGATCAGGTTCTCCTTCTCGCCGGCATAGACGTCGTCGGAGCAGATGAAGCCGAGATGGTGGCGGAACCAGTTGACGGTCTCCTTCACCTTCGGCGTGCCGAGCACCGCATGTGCGACGCGTTTGACCCGCGACGGACCCTTCTGAATGCGCATCAGATCGCCGGCGCGGGCGAGCGGTGCGTAACCGGAGTTGAGCAGCTGACGCGGCGCCGGAATTTCCGGAACCTTGTCCATGCCCCAGACCACTTCGATCTGATAGCCGTTCGGCTCGGTGAGCCGCACGCGTTTGCCGCCGCCGGGCTCGTCCATGTTCTCGATGCCGGTCGCGCCCGGCGCCTTGGCGAGCGTCTTGAGGTCGTCTTCGCTCGCCGCGTGATAGCCGACGGCGACGAACTTCGGATCGCCCTTTTCGGTGATGTGGACGTGATGCACCGGATCGGTGCCGCGATAGTACAGCGCCTTGCTGCTCTTGGAGCTCGGCGCCAGTCCGAAGTTGTCCAGGAATTCGGCCTGGAGATCGAGGTCCGGCGAGCGCAGCCGGACATAAGCAATATCGGTGACCTTGATGACAGCCATGGTTTCCTCACCCGTGGACGGGAGGCGTTTCTAAGGATCGCCCCGCATAGCGGAACGATAACGCACCCGCCGGTTAAAAGGCAATTTGGTCGTTACGACAGGCCAGATATGCGCCGGTGGTGGCGGCTGGCCGGGTTTTGGGCAATGTGCTGTATTCCGCCGCGACAAAAAATGGGAGGAATTCGTGAAGCTTGTGCTGTTTCAGTCGGCGGGGAACGCCGAGGTCGCTCCTGGCCTGATGACCGACCGGGGCATCGTCGACATTTCGGGCGCGGTGCGGAAGGGCACGACGCCGCAGCTCACGATGCAGGGCATTATCGACGACTTCGATAGCCTGCGGCCAACGCTCGAAAAGCTCGCCAAGGACGGCGCGGCCGTTGCGGCCGACAAGGTGCAGCTCAAGGCGCCACTGCCGCGGCCCGGCAAGATCCTCTGCTGCATCGCCAACTATTGGGAGCACGCCCAACGCGAGGCGCGGCCGCTCAACATGTTCATGAAGAACCCGGACGCCGTGATCGGCCCGGGCGACACCATCGTGCTGCCGGAATACACCGTGCCGTGGGCCTTCATGCACGAAGCCGAGCTCGCGCTGGTGATGAAGGGCCCGGCCAAGATGGTAAAGGCCGCCGACTGGAAGAAGGCCGTGTTCGGCTACACCAGTCTGATCGACGTGTCGGCGCGCGAGCAGGGCCGCCGCACCTGGCCGGCAACGCCGCTGACGAGCTGGCTCGGCAAGTCGTTCGATACGTTCGCGCCGATCGGCCCGTGCATCGCCACGGCCGACGAGGTGAAGGATCCCAACGATCTCGTCATCCGCTTCTGGAACGACGGCCAGCTCCGCCACAACTACAACACCGACGACATGGAGCACCGCGTGCCGGAGCTCGTCGAATGGGCCACCACGGTGATGACGATGAATTCGGGCGATCTGATCGCCTGCGGCACCAATCACGAAGGCCTGGGCTTCCTGCAGGACGGCGAGACCGTGGACATCGAGGTGGTCGGCATCGGCAAGATGTCGCTGAAGGTGCGCGATCCGCTGAAGCGCAGCTGGGAGCGCGGCGTCTATATGGGCGTCGACTCGACCAATCCGGATGCCGTGAAGCGGCATCGCCCGCAAGGCGGTCCGACCGCGACGGGAGCGATTTGAGATTTCGCCGCGGTCGCTGATCCATCCCCGTCACCCTGAGGCGCTCGGCCGCAGGCCGAGCCTCGAAGGGTCGACGGCCCGGCTGGCGCGACTGCGGGGCCGTGCATCCTTCGAGGCTCGCTACGCTCGCACCTCAGGATGACGGGGCATAAATTTGTATTCGCTGTAGGAGTCGTGACTTGAGCAAATTGCCTCTCACCCTGGCCACCAGCCACTACGAGCATATCAACGAGCTGGTCACCGGCCGCGTGCCGGTCGAAGGCGTCGACCTGACCGTGCTCATGCTGCAGATCGAGGAAATCTTTTTCCGGCAGTTCAACTATTTCGACTTCGACGTCTCCGAAGTCTCGATGGCGAAATACTGCTCGCTGGTGTCGCAGGGCAATTCGCCGCTCGTTGCGATCCCGGTGTTTCCGTCGCGCGTGCCGCGGCACTCGTCGGTCTATATCAATCGCAAGGGTCCGGTGAAGAAGCCGGAAGACCTCGCCGGCAAGCGCATCGGCATTCCGGAATGGGCGCAGACCGCTTCGGTCTATTCGCGCGGCTTCATCCAGCACCAATACGGCGTCGATCTCGCCTCGATCCACTGGGTCCAGGCGGGCGTCGATCAGCCTGGCCGGCAGGAAAAGGTGAAGCTGAAGCTGCCGCCCGGCATCAAATACGAGTCACGGCCGGACAAGAGCCTCGGCGGAATGCTGATCTCGGGCGAGATCGATGCGGCGCTGGCGGCGCACGCGCCGAAGTGCTTCGAGGACGGCCATCCGGATATCGTGCGGCTGTTTCCGGACTACCTCGACATCGAGATGAAATACGTCAAGGAGACCGGCATCTATCCGATCATGCACACGATCGCGTTCAAGCGTGACGTCATCGAACGCAATCCATGGATGGCGGTGAATCTGTTCCGTGCGTTCGAGGAGGCGCGGCGGCGCAGCGTCGAACGCGTGTTGTCCGGCACCAGCTCGGTTCTGCCGCTGCCGTGGGCTTACGAATTCATGAAGCGGATGCAGGACGTGGTCGGCCCGGACCTGATGCCGAACGGTGTCGAGCAGAACCGCACGACGCTGGAGGCGTTTTTGCAATACGCCTTCGAGCAGGGTGTCTTGCATCGGAAGCTGACGCCGGAAGAGCTGTTTCCGGCGCAAGTGCTGAAGAGCTTCAAGGTTTGAAAGATTTTTGCGCGGCTATCGCCTCGCACTCCGCTGTCATCGCCGGGCTTGACCCGGCGATCCATGACCCTGGCTCGGCGGCGGAAGTCGAACGTAAGACTGTCATTGACTGACGAAGGTCATGGATGCCCGGGTCACGGCGCTACGCGCCGGCCCGGGCATGACACCGCCTGCATGGCACCAATGGTGCAACAAATCGCCGTTTAACCGAGCACTTCAACCCAACACGTTCACGCCGGCCTGAGCGACCTGCTCGTCCTCGTGCGACTGCACGCCGGACACACCGATCGCACCGACGCACTCGTTCTGATGCACGAGCGGGAGCCCGCCCTGGAACATCACGCCCGGCGTCGGGAAGGTGACGAAGCCCGGCCGCTCTTTGACCCGGTCCTCGAAGAACTTGGTCGGCCGCTTGGTCAGCGCCGCGGTCTGCGCCTTCTTCACCGCCACGTCCGAGCTGATCGCGCCGCAGCCGTCGAGCCGCTCCAGCAGGATCACCGAGCCGCTGTCGTCGACGATCGCGATGGCGACATTCCATTTGTTCTTCTGGGCCTCGGCCTTGCAGGCATCCATCATCTTGTGGGCATCGGCGGAGGTGAGGGCGGGCTTCTGACGCATGACGTTTCCTCGTGAGATCGATTGAGAAAAATGAGCGCCGATAGAGTGACGAGAATTGCGTCGTCGTCAATCGGGGGGCGGCGTTACTTCGCTACGGCCCCGAGCTGATAGACCGATTCGAGGAGTGCGCCTGGCCGGAGCCCCAGCTGGCCGAACCACACGCCGAAGATCTTTTTGACATCGCCGCTGCGGAAAAGCTCGGCAAGCGCCGTGTTGACGGCGAGCCTGAGCTCCCAATCGCCGCGCGGCAGCGCGATCGCATAGGGTTCGATCGAAAGGTCATCGGACAGCGCGTGCACAGCCTGCGGGTTCTTGAACTCCGCGCCGTACAGCAGCAGCTTGTCGCTGGCAAAGGCGTCAACGTCGCCGCGTTCGAGCGCGACGACGGCCGCGTCACGGTCTTTCATCGGCACCAGCGTGGCGTTGAGCTGCATCTCTTGATTCTTTGCAGCCATGGCCTTTTCGTTGCTGGTGCCCGAGATCACCGCGATCTTCTTGCCTGAAAGGTCCTGAAGCTTGTTCACCGAGGCGGATGCATTGACGGCCAGACCGGTGCTTTCGACGAAGATGGTGTTCGAGAAGTCGACATCCTTCATGCGGGAGAGCGTCACGGTGCTGGCGCCGCATTCGAGATCGGCCTGGCCATTGGCGATTGCATCGAACCGGTTCTGCGTGGTCACCGGCACCCATTCGATCTTGAGCGTCTGCAGCTTGAGCTGTTGCTGCAGCGAGGCGACCACCGCCTTGCAGACATCGACGGTGTAGCCGGCAACCTCCTTGTCGTGATCGATGAAGGAGAACGGCAACGCGTCGGTGCGATGCGCGATTTTGATCGTCTTGCTGGCCGCGATCGTCTTCAGCCGGCCGCCTTGCGCCTGCGCATGATCCGTTATGACGCCCAGGCTGAGAACGAGCGCAATGACAGCCAGTGTGGCGCGCCGCATGACAGCCTCCCGCTCTGTGGCGCGCCGCCTCTCAGAGTTCCCACTCCGGCGCACCCTATGCGGGCGAGTGTAGCCACAAAATCTGATAACCGGCGATCAGAATCTCGAACAGGATCAGGATGACGATGATGAATTCGAGCCGCAGCGAGCGCTCGGTGTCGATGATATCGGCCAGCGCCTGGGCGGTGTCGGAGATCACCGTGAGCTTTCGGGTGAGCACATCGGCGCGCTCCTTCAACTCGTATTCGTCTTCCAGCCGGGCATAGAGCCGTTCGAGCTGCGGCCGTTCCCACAATACGTCGGGCTTTTCGGCGACCGCCACGAGCCCCGAAACGCGCTGCTGCACCAGCAACGCATTGCCGATGTGCTTGAGGATGGAGCGGCGGCTGCCCGGCGTGCGGCCGCGCTCGGCCAGTTGCCGCGCCAGCGGCTCGATCACGTCGAACACTGCCGCGACGTTGCGTTCGTCATGAGCGAGGATCACGCTGGTCGCGAGCGCGTCGGCGATCAGCAAGGCGTGCTCGTTGGTCAGCGTTTTCAGCACCACCGTGCCGCCCGGCAGGATCTGTTCGTCCTTGTCGGGTGCGACCTCGATGCGCGTCGATTCTTCCTCGCGCCGCTTGGTCGGCCGGATGATCCGCCCTTCGAGCTGGCGGATGACCTCATCCTCCTCCAGCGCCGACATGCCGATCAGCACCGCCACGCCATAACGATAGAGCGTGACGATGCCGCCGCTGCCGGTGCGAAACGCCAGCGGCTGGGTCGAGAGCACGTCGTTGCGTTCGAGCCCGACCGTGTCGATACGGTCGCCGAGCATCAGTGCCCGCGCGGTCAGGATATTCCTGGGCTGGGTCGGTCCATCGGTCATCGGGCACGCTGCGGCCGCGATGCGGCGATCTTTCAGTGGCGGCGCCGGATCAAGTCCGGCGCCCGATCATACCCGGCGTTTGTGTCGGCTTGACAGCCTAGTTTTCCAATCCGGTCGGCACCGGCTTGTTCTCGCTCTCGAGCTTCATGCCGGCCGACAGCGCCATGGTCTCCATCAGCGTGGCGAAGTCCTTGGCGAGATACTCTTCCGGATTCTTCTGCAGCATGGCGTGGCCCATGTGCATCTGCAGGATCGCGCGTGTCGCCGCCGTGATCGGCATCGGTACGTCGATATTGTCGGCGAGCGCGAGGCCGAGGTCGAGGTCCTTGCGGAGAAGCTCCGGCGTGAACGTCGTGGTCCAGTCGAGATTGACCAGCGCCGGCGACTTGTAGGCCGTGAACATCGAGCCCATCACGCCGTTGTTGAGGAACGACAGGAAGGCGTGACGCGGCACGCCCATCTTGTTCACCAGCAGCGTGATCTCGATCAGGTTCTGGATCACGACGCCGAGCATCACGTTGTGCGCGATCTTGCAGACGCGGGCGAGTTCGCCCTCGCCGACGTAAGAAACGCCCTTCGGCGCGAACACCTTGATCATCGCCTCGGCCTTGTCGAAGGCCGCCTTCGGGCCCGAGCACACGGAGCTGAGCTTGCCGGCCTTGATCACCTTGGCGTTGCCGCTCACCGGCGCGCAGACGAAGTCGGCCTTGCGGTCGCTCAGGCGCTTCCTGATCTCGACCGATTCCTCGACCGCGATGGTCGAGCAGTCGACGAACACGCCCGGCGTCTTGTTGCCCGAGAGCACGCCGTCCTTGCCGAAATAGACCTGCTCGACATCCTTGCCCTCGGCGACGATGGAGAACACGATGTCGGTCTCGGCGAGGTCGGACGGCTTGTCGACGATCTTGCCGCCGAGCTTGGCCAGCGGCTCGGCCTTGGAGCGCGTCCGATTCCAGATGGAGACGTCATATCCGGCCTTCAGAAGCCGCTCGGCCATCGGATAGCCCATGCGGCCCATTCCGATCCAGCCTATCCGTTGCGTGCTTGCAGCCATGCCGAACTCCCTTGATGTGACGCGCGATGTTTTGTGACGCGGGTTGAAAGTTGGGGTTTTGCTAGCACGGCCCCACGCGCCGCCGCAACGTGGGCAGGATGCTCCCAGACCGCGACGAAATGCGCTGCATGGCTTGAGATTTGGCGCCGAACATGCACGTTAAAAGGCCGAAAAATACAGGAGTGGGCGATGTCGGACAAAGCCGATGTGGTGCTGATCGGAGTGCCGAAGAAGCTGATCGTCGACGGCCTCAGCGGGCCGTTCAATCTGCATGTGCTGCCGAAGGGCGGCGATGCCGAAACGATCATCGGCAAGGTCGGCGGCAACGTCCGCGCCGCGGCGGTGACCGGCGCGCCCGACACCATGCGGGCCGATGTGATGGCGCGCTTCCCCAAGCTCGAAATGGTCTCGAGCTTCGGCGTCGGCTACGACAACATCGACGTGAAGTACGCGGTCGATCACAAGATCGTCGTGTGCAACACGCCCGAGGTGCTGAACGAGGAGGTCGCCGACACCGCGCTGGGGCTTCTGCTTTGCACCGTACGCGAGTTCTCGCGGGCCGAGCGCTTTCTGCGCGCCGGCAAATGGGTGCAGGGCCAGTATCCGCTGAGCCGTGCCACACTGCGCGACCGCACCGTCGGCATGATCGGTCTTGGGCGCATCGGCAGGGCGATCGCGCGTCGGCTCGAAGGCTTCGGCGTGCCGGTGGTCTATCACAGCCGCAATCCGCAGGCCGGCGTCAGCTACAAGTACTATGGCAAGCTCGTCGACATGGCGCGTGACGTCGACACGCTGATTGCGATCACGCCGGGCGGGCCATCGACCAAGCATCTGATCAACGCCGAGGTGCTGGCGGCGCTGGGACCGCGCGGCATCGTCATCAATATGTCACGCGGCACCGTGGTTGACGACGCGGCGCTGATCAAGGCTCTCAGGGACAAGACGATTCATTCGGCAGGTCTCGACGTGTTCGTCAATGAGCCCGAGGTGCCGAAGGAATACATGGAGATGGACAACATCGTGCTGTTCCCGCATCTCGGCTCCTCGTCGGTTTTCACCCGGCAGAAGATGGAGCAGCTCGTGGTCGACAATCTCCTGGCCTGGGGCGCTGGTAAGCCGCTGCTGTCGCCGGTGCCCGAGACACCCTGGCCGCCACAGAAGCGGTCGTGATATTTTCCCCGGATGATCCGGATCCTGCCTGCTGCCCTGATCGCTTTGATGGCATTCGCCGCACCGCTGGCCGCGCAGCAGGCGGCCGATCCACCGGTGACGATGCCCGATCCGCCGGTGACCATGCCGGATGCGCCAACGGCCGACGCGCCGCCACCCGCGGCGCCGCGCACCGTGGTCGGCACCTGGGAATTTTCCAACGCCGACCGCGAAAAGACCTGTTCGATCACCTTGCGCAACGAGGCGAACCGCGTCGGCAAGCGCGTCGAATTCGATCCGGCTTGCTTGAACCTGTTTCCGTTCGTGAAGGACGTGGTCGCCTGGCAGTACAGCGAAAATGATTTTCTGAAACTGCTCGACGCACAGGGCGCCTCAGTTCTGGAGTTCAACGAAGTCGAAAGCGGCATCTTCGAAGCGCCGAAGCCGGGCGAGGGCATCATGTTCATCCAGAACGCCTCGTCGCTTGGGCCCGCTCCGAAGACCGCCGAGCAGATCACCGGCGAATGGTCGGTGATCCGCCGCACCGGCCGCGCGATCTGCGGGCTATCGCTGACCAGTACGCCGTCCGGCGAGGAGTTCGCGCTGCGCATCCAGCCGGGCTGCGATCCGGTGATCACGCGCTTCGCGCCGGTGACTTGGCAGATGGACCGCGGCGAGATCGTGCTGCGCGCCGCGAACGGCCAGTCCTGGCGCTTCGAGGAAGGCGAAGACGGCGGCAAATGGCAGCGCGTGCCGCAGACCGCCAATCCGCTGCTGATGGTGCGGAAGTAACCGGCCGCGAGGCGCGCGCGAGCGTCTTCGCGCCATCGTCGACGATCGACTGTCCGGTGTCACCACTTCGGGTGACATAACCAAATCCATAATAGAATCAGCGCTGTACCGTATCGTGGGATTTACGTGACCCCTTGTGCGATACGCGGCGCAACGGCACACTCGTGTTCAAAGGGGCAGAACACCCCTCAGGGAGGACGATGTGATCCGAAAGCTTTTACCGGCGGCGCTTGCCATGGCCGCCGCGCTCGCGCTGACCACGGCGGTTCCGGCGCAAGAGGTCAAGCTCACGCTGGCCGATCAGAACTCGCCGACCGGCTGGGGCCCGTCGCACGCGCTCTATCCGTGGGTCAAGCAGGTCGAGGAGGCGAGCAAAGGCAAGATCAAGATCGAGGTGTTCGCGTCGCAGACCCTGATCAAGGGCATCGACATGTGGAAGGGCATCAAGAGCGGCATCGCCGACATCGGCTGGTGCGTGCAAGGCTACTGGCCCGAGCAGACGCCGCTGTCCGACGTGATGTCGCTGCCGTTCATGCCGATCAAGACCGCCGAGCAGGGCGGCGAGATTCTGTGGAAGCTCTACGAGAAATTCCCATCGATCCAGAAGGAGTACGGCGAGATCCAGCCGCTGGTGCTCTACACCACATCGCCGAACTTCCTGATCACCGCGAACTCCAAGAAGCTCGTAAAGACCATGGAGGATCTCAAGGGTCTCAAGATCAGGACACTCGGCGGCCCGCCGATCGAGATGGCCAAGGCGCTTGGCGCCTCGCCGGCCGTGCTGCCGATGCCTGACATGTATCAGGCGCTCGACAAGGGCGTGTTCGACGGCGCAGCGGTGCCGTGGGAGGCGATCCACGGTTTCCGGCTCTATGAGGTGGCGCGGAACATCACCATGGCGCCGTTCTATTCGTCGTACTTCTCGCTCTGCGCCAACCGCCAGAAAATCCAGAGCCTGCCGAAAGAGGCGCGCGATGCGCTTATGAGCGTCAGCGCCCTGCCGGGTTCGAAGTTCTGGGGCAAGAACTTCTTCGACAGCGCCGAAGGTGGTGTCGAAGAGCGCGTGAAGGCCGCGGGCATCACGCTCAACCGCTACGACGTGCCGACCGATGAGTTGGCGCGCTGGAAGAAGGTCGCCGGCGAGCCGATCTGGGAAGAGTGGGTCAAGAAGATGGAAGGCAAGGGCCACAAGGACGCGCGCGACATCCTCAACACCGCGCTGGAACTGGCCAACGCCAAGAACTGACGACGGTTGCAACCGGCTCCGCGTTCGATTGGAACCGCGGAGCCGGCTCGCGCTGGGGGGCGGCGCCGGAGTTGAACGACAACATGGAATTCCTCGGCAAGGTGCTGCAGCGTTGCGAGCTGGCGCTGCTCTATCTCGGTGTGCTCGCGAACTTCGCGATGATGTGTCTGACCTCGGCGGACGCATTCAGCCGCTACCTGTTCAATGCTCCCATTCTCGGCGCGCTTGAGATCACCGAGAAATATCTGATGGTGGCGTCGATCTTTCTCGGCCTGTCCTATGCGTATCGCGGCGGGCTGTTCATCCGCGTGACCTTCCTGGTCGACCGGCTGTCCGGCAACGCCAAGCTTGCGGCCGACTACTTCGCCCACGTGGTGAGCCTGGCGTTCTGCGTGTTCATGGTGTTCGCCACCGGCCAGCAGGCGCTGCGCGGTTTGAGCGATGAAACCGAACTCAGCACGCTGCCCATACGGGTGGGCCCGGCCTATAGCTTCGTGCTGATCGGCTTCCTGGCGCTCACAGTGATCATGCTCATCGACATCACGCGGGTGCGGAGCGGGCAATCCATGCTGCTGTCACAAGAGGCGCCGTCCGCCACCTGATCGGGGCGCGGCTTGCGGACATATCCGACATGACCACTGCACTTCCCATGCTGATCCTGGTGCTGTCCTTATTGGCCGGCGTCCCCATTGCCGTGGCGCTGGCCGGCTCCGGCATGTTCGGCATCTGGCTGATCACCGGCGACGTCACCAAGATGATGAACATCATCGGTCTCGTGCCGTTCAGCACGGTCGCGGACTATCAGCTCACCACGATCCCGATGTTCATTCTGATGGCCTATTTCTCGGCCTCGAGCGGGCTCGCGCGCGATCTCTACAACGCGGCAGCCTCCTGGCTGTCGCATTTCAAGGGCGGGCTTGCGATCGCCACCGTGTTCGCCTGCGGCATCTTCGGCGCCATGTCGGGCGCCAGCACGGCCGCGGCTTCGGTGATGGCCAAGATCGCCATGCCGGAAATGCGCCGCCACGGCTATTCGGAAGAACTCGCCGCGGGCTCGATCGGCGTCGGCGCGACGCTCGACATTCTCATTCCGCCGAGCATCGCCATGGTGATCTATGGCATCGCCACGCAAACCTCGATCGGCAAGCTGCTGGTCGCAGGCGTTGTGCCGGGCATCATGGTCGGCGTGCTGCTCGCCGTGATGATCTACGTCTGGGTGGCGATCAGCCCGCATCACGCGCCGGCAACCTTCCGCACGCCGATGCCGGAGCGCATCGCAAGCCTCAAGCGCGTCTGGCCGAGCCTTCTGTTGATCCTGCTCGTGCTGCTGCTCCTCTACACCGGCATCGCGACACCCACGGAAATCGGTGCGCTCGGCGCGTTCCTTGCCGCTGTGATCGGCGCGCTGTTCGGGCGGCTTACCTGGGCCGAATCCGTCGGCGCGCTGAAGCAGACCATCCGCACCTCGGCGATGATCTTCCTGATCCTGATCGGCGCGACCATCTTCGGCTACTACATGACCTTGAGCCGCATCCCGCAGGAGGTGGTGACGATGGTCAGCGGCATGAACCTCAACCGCTGGGTCATCATCATCGGCATCGTGGTCGCCTACTTCGTCATCAGCATGTTCATGGACGAGATCCCGCTGCTGCTGCTGACGCTGCAGCTGACCTTCCCGCTGATCACGTCGCTCGGCTTCGACCCGATCTGGTTCGGCGTACTGTCGATGATGATGGTGGCGATGGGCTTGGTGTTCCCGCCCGTGGGCCTGATCGCCTTCGTGGTCAGCGCCACCGCAGGCGTCGATCTGATGAAGGTCTATAAGGGCACCAGCGTGCTGATGCTGGCGATCGTCATCACCACGGTGCTGCTGATGATCTTCCCGCAGATCGCGTTGTGGCTGCCGCAGACCATGCGGTGAGTTGTCCCACCTTCGCGCTCGCCGCGGCGAGTGGGCGATCTCGAAGTTCTTGATCCTGCCGCGTCACCGGGGCACGGTGATAAAAAGGGAGGATCAATGTGACACGCCAATTCGCGCGCCGTTTCGTTTTGGCAGGCCTCGCGTTGTCGGTGCTGGTCGCATCGGCCAAGGTGCAGGCTCAAGCACAGGACTATCCGAGCAAGCCGATCACGCTGCTGGTCGGGCTGGCAGCCGGCGGCATCACCGACATCACGGCGCGGCTCTATGCCGAGGCCGCGTCCAAAATCGGCGGGCAGCGCATCACGGTCGAGAACCGCACTGGCGCCGGCGGCGGTGTCGCGGCGGCCGCAGTGCAGAACGCAACGCCCGACGGCTATACGCTCCTGGTGTTCTCCGGCTCGCAGCACGCCACCATCCCGGCGTCCGGCAATGCGCCCTACGAGCCGGTGAAGGGCTTTGCGCCGGTGACCTTCCTGTTCAACAGCGTCGTGGTGCTCACGGTCCCCGAGAACAGCCCGGCCAAGACCATGAAGGAACTGCACGAACTCGGCCGCAAGAAACCGGGCGGGCTCACCTTTGGCACGCCCGGTCTCGGCTCGCCGTCGCATCTGCTCGGCGCCAAGATTCTGCTCGCCGACAAGGTGCCGTTCGAGACCGTGCATTATCGCGGCGGTTCGCCGATGATGGCCGATCTCATTACAGGCCGAGTCGACTTCAGCTGGCCGACGCTGTCGACCTCACGCTCCTATCTCGCCGAGAAGAAGCTCCGCGCGCTCGCGCTCGACGCCGATGCGCGTTGGGCGCCACTGCCTGACACGCCCACGCTGACCGAGCTCGGCTTCGGCAACGAGAAGGTCGCGAGCTGGTTCGCGCTGGCCGCCCCGGCGAACACGCCGCCCGAAGTCGTCGCCAAGGTCCGCGAGCTGTTCATCAAGGCGTCGCAGGATCCGGAGCTGAAGCGGCGGCTGGATGAGAACGGCACGCCGATCCTGACCAGCACATCCGAGGAGATGGGTGCGGCGATGGAGAAGGAGTGGGCGACAATGCAGGAGCTGGCGAAGGTGCTCAATCTCAAGCCGCAATAAAAACCTCCGAACACCGATCGCCGGAATTCCCTCATGAAACGAAGCAGCAGCAAGACGATTCTCACCACCCATGTCGGCAGCCTGCCGCGGCCCGACGGCACCGACCGTGCCGGCAACGAGGATGACGCGGCGTTGCGCGCGATGGTGGCCGGCGTGGTGGCGCAGCAGCGCGAGACCGGCATCGACGTCATCAACGAGGGCGAATACGCCAAGGGTGGCGACTGGCTGTCTTACGTCGACAGCCGGTTCGGCGGCTTCGAGGCGCGGCCACCCGAGGGTGGCACGCCGGTCATCCTGCAGGGCAAGGACCGTGAGGAATTCGCCGATTTCTATCGTTACGCCACGCAGCGCGGCACCTTGTTCTACGAGCCGGCCGGCCAGATCAAGCAGGCGCGGCCGCACTGGGTTGCAGTTGCGCCGGTGACCTATCGCGGCGCGGCGGCGCTGAAGCGCGAGATCGAGCTGTTTCGCGGAGCGGTTGGCCCGGACACCGAGGCCTTCATCACCAGCACCGCGCCGGCAAGCCTCGAGCCCTATCGCCGCAACGAATATTACAAGACCCAGGAAGAGTTCATCTTCGCGATCGCCGAGGCGATGCGCACCGAATACCAGACCATCATCGAAGCTGGTTTCATCCTGCAGGTCGACGACGCCTGGCTGCCGGCGCTGTGGGACCGCGTCGGCATGCAGATGGGCCTCGATCAATTCCGCAAATATTGCGAGGTGCGGATCGAGGCTTTGAACCACGCGCTGCGCGGTCTGCCCGAGGATCGCATCCGCTATCACCTCTGCTGGGGCAGCTGGCACGGCCCGCATGCCTTCGACATCGAGCTCGATAAATTGGTCGACCTCATGCTGCGGGTGCGGGCGCAGGGCTACCTGATCGAGGCCGCCAATGCGCGGCACGAGCACGAGTATGCGGTGTGGGACCACGTGAAACTGCCGGACGGCAAGATTCTCATCCCCGGTCTGATCTCGCATGCCACCGATGGCATCGAGCATCCGGAGCTCGTCGCGCAACGCATCCGCCGCTTCGCCAAGCGTGTCGGCGTCGAGAACGTGATCGCCGGCGCCGATTGTGGTTTCGGCGGCCGCACCCATCCGCAGATCGCCTGGGCGAAGCTCAAGGCGCTGGTGCAAGGCGCGGAGCTTGCGTCGAAGTCGGGGCTTTAGGTTTTCGGGCCCGTTGCCAGCTGACTTGCATCGGGGGCCACAAGGCGGTGTCATCACCGGGCCGCGCGAAGCGCGAGACCCGGTGATCCACGAGCGCGTCCAGTTCGGGCAGCCTTACGTAAGACTTCCGTTACCGAGCCTGGGTCATGGACCCGCGGGTCAAGCCCGCGGGTGACAGTGTGCTTGTTGCACGGGCATACCTTAATTCACTGGGAAGCGTTCGGTATTCCGAACCCGAAGTTCGTACACCTGTCACTGCGGCACGATCGGCAGCAGCAGGTGCGAAGGCCGGCTGCGGTCGTGGTAGACCTTGTGCAGCACCGTTTTGCTCGAACAGATGTGATACGGCACGTACTCCGCATTGGTCGCGCCGGCGACGCCGGTTGGCAGGTCCAAGCTGGTGACGTCGAGGCAGATGCGGTGGCCTTTGCGGAACAGGTTCGCGGTCGCCATCACTTCGATCCGATACTCCTCGATCGTGCCCGGCGTCACCGGCTTTGCCGCTTCGCGGGTCAGTGGATGCCACGGCCACCACGGCTTGGAGCGCTTCTCGTCGATCGCTCGGTTTGACGCCTTGAGCCAGCCGCGGGTGACCTCGCGCTCGCGGAGATCGCTCGGCACCTGGCGTTCGCCTTCTCTGACGCTCATCACCGAGACGTCGGGGCCGACGTCCTTCAGCACCACGATCCAGTTGGTGTCGTCCTGATCGATCGATGCATAAAGCGTCAGCGCGATCGGCCCCGCGACCAGCACATCATGCGGCAACGGATCGGTCATGTAGCGCAGCCGCTGGATCGTGCTGGTTTGCGTCGGCGGCATCTGCACGAAGGCATCGGATGGCAGCGTCTCCGCGGCGCTCGACGGCGCCGGCAGGTCGGGCGTGAGCCGCTCCCAGCTCGACAGATAGAGCTTGGTCCATTGCGTCTCGGGCACAGGCCAGTCGGCCGCGGTGCGCCAAACGTTTTCGCCCATCACCCAGTATTTGACCGGCGGCTCTTTGGTGATGCCGGTGTCGATGCCTTTCAGCCACTGGTCGTGCCAGCGCAGCACCTCGCTGTGGAACGTGTGATACGGCCGCTCCACATGCGCGGGGCCTGCGAGCAACAGCTTCTTCGGCGACTTGATGTTGCGATACCAATGCTGGCAGCCGTTCAGGTGGGTCTTGTACGTGTAGCCGTACCAGCCCGAACCCGTGTAGGTCGGCACGTTGATGCGGTCGAACTCGGCTTCGCTTTTCTCGACGGCGGTTTCCTTGTCGAACGGATCGATCAGCAGCTGGAAGTAGGGCGGCATGTGCTGGCCCTTCTGGGCCAGCAGATTGGCGATGTGCGGATACATCTTGTAGTCGGGATTGTTCATCGCCTCCCGCCACAGCGTCTCGCGTTCTGGCGGCAGCGCGCCGGGCGCGCCGCGGTTCTGATGCATGGCCGAGAAGTGCCCGACCAGATAGCGGAACAGATGGATCACGCCGCCCGGATATTCGTCGCGGAAGCCGCCGAACTCGCCATAGGCGCCGCGCGAATCGAACGGAAAGATCGCCTTCAGATGCGGCGGCTGAAGCTTTGCGACCTGCAACTGCTCGGCGCCGAAGCCTGAGATGCCGACCATGCCGACATTGCCATCGCACCAGGGCTGCTGGGCGATCCATTCGATCAGGTCATAGCAATCCCACTCGCGCGAGCCGCCGCCTTCGGATTTGCCGATGCCGCGGGGTGAGCCGATCACATGCACGTAGCCGCGCGACACGAAGAACTTGGTGTCGCCGGCCTCCAGCGGCCCGGTCCAGAGCGGCGACCAGGCCGGTTGCGGCGGCAGCGCCGCCGCCATGTCGGGCCCCTGAAAGTCCTTGTTGTAGATCGCAAAGGCGAGCAGCGCGGGAAACTTGCCGGGCGCCTCGGGCCGGTAGACGTCGATGCAGATCTTCACGCCGTCGCGCATCGGCACCATCACGTCGCCGTCGCGGGCCATCGCCGGAAAGGTGGGTTCGCGGTCATAGGCCGGTCCGGGATTTTCTGCGGATTGCAACAACGGAGGCGTGAAGGCGGCTTGCGGCATGGCGGGGCACTCTGTTAAAAATGAGCATGCTCATAATTGAGCGTGCTCATTTAGGAGTCAACCGGCCGCATGCCGTCCGTGCAGCGAAGTCCGCGTCCGCCTCAATCCGTCCCTTTCTCGGGCCTTCGCGAGCAGAACAAGATCGACAAGCTCCGGCGGATCCGGGAGGCCGCCCGCGAGCTGTTCATCGAGAAGGGCTACGACGACGCCACCACGCGCGAGATCGCGCTGCGCGCCGGCGTCGGCATTGGCACGGTGTTTACTTACGCGGAGAACAAGCGAGATCTGTTGTTCCTGATCGCCAACGACGACCTCGACGAGGTGTCGCGCAAGGCCGAGCTGGCACTGCGCGAGGATGCATCCTGCCTCGACAATCTGCTCAGCTTCTTCCGTCACCACTACCGGTTCTTCGCCAAGCAGCCCGAGCTGTCGCGGCTCCTGCTGCGCGAGATGACGTTCTATGACGCCGGGCGTCAGGCCAGCCGCTTCCAGGAAACGCGCGAGCGCAACATCCGCGCTGTCGGCCGGATCGTGGAGATTGCGGTCGAGCGCGGTGCGCTCCGCGTCACCGATGAACCGGACCTCGCCGGCTGGGTGGCGTTCTGCGTGTTCCAGGTCGAGCTGCGCCGCTGGCTCCTGGGCAAGACGCTCAATCTTGCCGATGGCATGGCGCGGCTGGAGCGCGCGCTGCGGCTGTGCATGGCGGGCTGGGGTGCGAAGCCCGAGACTTTGACCAGACGCTGAATTTCTTTTCGTCGAAGTTGGCAACGCGTCCTTCGGTCGAAGGAGGCGGCTAATAACTCATTCGTCTAAGTCCTCCGCAGGAGGACCGTGATGTTCAGGAAATTTTTATTGGCTGCATCGTTGCTGCTGATCGCGTCGGTGGCCGATGGCTCGGAGTACCCGACCCATCCTGTGACGATCGTCGTGCCATTCGCGGCCGGCGGCCCCAACGACGTGCTGGCGCGCTTTGTCGTCGACGCCATGACGCATTCGCTCGGTCAGCCGGTCTTGATCGAGAATGTCACGGGCGCCGGCGGTACGACGGGCTCGGCCCGCGTCGCGAAGGCCGATCCGGACGGCCACACGCTGCTCGTCGGCAACCTTGGCAACCTTGCCGCGGGCTTCGCGCTCTACAAGACGAACAAATATGACCCGCGGGAGTTCGTGTCGGTCGGCATGATCGCCGAGACGCCGAATTTTCTCGTCGTGAACAATCGCTTTCCCGCGAGGACACTTCAGGACTTCATCGCTTACGCCAGAGCCAACCCCCAGCAGGTCAAGGTCGGCAATGCGGGCTTCGGCTCCAATTCGCATCTGACTTGCCTCTATCTGGAGAATCTTGCTGGCGTGAAGCTCACTCACATCGCCTATCGCGGCACGGCGCCGGCCATGCAGGATCTCCTGAGCGGCGAGATCGACGGCATCTGCGACGCCGCGCCCAATGTCGTCCCCCATATGGCCGCCGGCACCATCCGCGGACTCGTCGTGGCCCAACCGACGCGCCTGGCTGCTGTGCCCGATGTTCCGAGCTCCGATGAAGCGGGGCTGCCGAATTTCAAGGTCGCGGGTTGGACCGCGATCGTTGCTCCGCCCAAAACGCCGCAACCGGTCATCGCGCGCGCCAACGCGGCGCTCAACGCGGCATTGATGGACCCGGATGTGCGGAAAAAGATCGAGCAGGTCGGCGCGGTGCCTCCGCCGCCCGAGCACGCCACCGCGGAATGGATGGATGGCTTTCTCCGGCAGGAGGTCGAGAAATGGGGCCGTGTCGTTCACGAGGCCGGTGCAAGCATCGAGTGACGACGTCTACGTCCTCACCGGCGCGTGGAAGGTGCCTTCCACCTCCATGACGTCGTCCTGGTTGAGACGGCTGACCTCGACGATGGTGCGCGGCGGATAAGGCGGTCCGCCCCATAACTCTTCCTGCACCTTGTTCACGATCGGCCGAAGCCGAAGCATGTCGATCACGTAGACGACGATGCGCACGCAATCGCGCAGGCCCGCGCCTTCGGATTCGGCGATCAGCTTCATGTTCAGGAACGCCTGCCGGATGCGCGCCGCGTCGCCCGGCACCAGCGCGTTGGTTGCAGGATCGATGCCGCGCATGCCGGCGACGAAAACGAAATCGCCCGCGCGGCTGCCTAGCGCCCAAGGTCCGGTCGGCTTGATGGCGCCCTCGGGCGTCAGTGTTTTCGCCCCATTGGGTGAGCGCGATCCCGCGATATTCGTTGCGCTGTCCATGCATGCTGCTCCATCTTGCAGTCGAAGTCAGGCTAGGGATCGCGCTGCGCACCTGCAATAGGACGATGCTCGTGCACCGGGCGATCACGAAGGATCAGAGTCTTCCATCCGCGCCGTGCGGACCACCGTGACGCTGCACCCGGCTTCCGCTGCGACCTTCGCCGACACGCTGCCGAGCAGATGGCGCATCAGCGAATCCTGCCGCGCCCCTATCAGGATGTGAGCGACGCAGTTGGCGTTCGCGAATTCGAGGATAGCCGCGGCCGGGTCGGTTCCTTCGAGCACATGGGAAGTCACGCGTCCGCTGTCGAGCTTCAGAGGCGCGGCCCAGGCTTTAAGCTCCACAAGCCGATCGATCTGCTTGTTGTGGCCCTGTTCGTCCAGCGTGGTGTCGAGCGCGATGCGATTTTGCCGGATCACCGAGAGGCAGGCGAGCCGCGCCAAGGGCATGGTCGCGAGCAGCCGCGCCGTGGTGGTGCGGAGCGCCTCGTTGATCGCCGCGGTGCCGTCCGTGACGTCCACCGCCACCGCCACGATCGGCGCCTTGGCCAGGCTGGTAGCGGTCGCCGCCGCGGTCATGGAGGTTCGGATATCGCTGTTGAAGCGCCGCCGCAGCACCGTGGACCACGGATCGCGTCTGAGGCGCTCCGATCGCTGCGTCAGCTTGACCTCCGCGGGGTGACTCAATTCGAACGCAAGCTGGGCCGCGGTCGGCTGCCGCCAGGCCGGCTCGATCTCGAGACAGTGCAGCACGATCTCCTGCAGCCAGACCGGATAGTCGGGTCTGAGCTGGCGCGGCGGCGCTGGGTCGCGCCAGAGGCGCCTGCGCATGCCACGCATGGTCTCGCTCTCGCCGAACGGTCGGACGCCGGTGGAGAAGAAGTAAAGCAGCACGCCCAGTGCAAACAGATCGCTCCGCAAATCGGTGCGGACGCCGAGCAGTTGCTCGGGCGCCATGTAGGGCGCCGTGCCGAACGGAACGCGAAACTCCTCCTGCATCAGATCGGGCAGGCGGTCGTGGTGCGCCAGACCGAAGTCGATCAGCACCGCCTCGCCGCTCGGCCGGAACAGGAGGTTGCTCGGCTTGACGTCGAGATGAATCACGTGCTGCCGGTGCAGGTCGTTGAGCGCGGCGGCGATCTTCGCGCCGATGTCGGCGACCTCGTGATACGGCAGCGGCAGTTGGGGCAGACGCTTGATCAGTGTCGCTCCCGGAATGTACTCCATCACGATATAGGGCTGCACCGCGAAGTCGCCGGCCGCCACGAACTTCGGCACGTGGGCGCCTGCGAGCAGCGGCATGATCATCTGCTCCATCTCGAAGCTCACGACCGCGGCGGGATCCTCGCCTTCGCCGATGCGTGGCACCTTCATCAGCGTCGGCATGTCGGTGCCGGCGCGCGTCACCCGCCATAGCGACGCCATGCCGCCGACATGGACGCACTCCTTGAGGCAGAAGCCGTCGATGATCGTGCCTTCGGTCAGGGAGGGCTTGACCATGCCTTACTGTCCCATGCTCACTTCCCAACGAGCAGGCGGTCGGCAAGCCACGGCGGCAGGCCCTGGCTCCGGATTCGTTCCGCGGCGCGCTCGACGTCGTAGGGCGCGCGGCAATAGGTCAACTCCTGCCGGTCGGTGTCGAACATCGTATAGGCGGCAGCGGGATTGCCGTCGCGCGGTTGGCCCACCGCGCCCAGCACGGCAAGCCAGCGACGGCCCGGCAGGATATGGACCGGACAGTCGGTCGTCGGCACAAACGACGTGGTCTTGCCCGTGGCCGACATGGTGTAGAGCGCCGGCCGGTGGGTATGGCCGCAAAACGTCAGATGTGCTGTCGTCGCCATGATGCTGTGCGCGGCGTCGGCGCTGTCCATCACGTATTTCCAGGCCGCAGGCTTGTTCGCTTCGGAATGCACATAGAGGCGATCGCCGTCGTTGCACGTCAGCGGCAGTTGCTGGAGGAACAGGCGCTGCGCCACGCCGAGCTGCCCACGGGTCCATTCCATAGCCATCTGCGCTTCGACATTCATCGTTTCATGGAGATTGCTGACCGCACTATCGTGATTGCCGCGCACGGCGGGCGCGCCAAGCCTGACGAGCTCCATTGCGATCTCGACCGTCCATTCGGGGTCGGCGCCGTAGCCGACATAATCGCCTAGCAGTACGAAACGCTCGGCGCCGCGTCCGCGCGCTTGGTCGAGGCAGGCCGCAAAGGCCTGTCTGTTGGCGTGAATGTCTGCGAAGAATGCGATCAGCACGGCAAAACCCGGTCTGATTTTACGATCACTCGTGCCGACGCGTCCGCATTGATCTCGATCAACGGCGCGGCCCTGCCGGCGCCTGCCGCGGCCCGTACTTCATATCAGCTTGAGCTCTTTCAGGCTCGCATGCCCGTTCTTGCCGACGATGATGTGGTCATGCACCAGGACGCCGAGCGGCTCGGCGATCTCGACGATCTGCTGCGTCATCGTGATGTCCGCACGGCTCGGCGTGGGGTCTCCGCTCGGATGATTGTGCACCAGGATGATGGCCGTGGCGCTGAGTTCCAGCGCGCGCTTGACCACCTCGCGCGGATAGACTGGTGTGTGATCAACCGTGCCCTTCTGCTGGATTTCGTCGCGGATCACTTGGTTGCGCTTGTCGAGGAAGATGATGCCGAACAACTCCTTGTCCTCGAACGCCATGGTGGTGCGGCAGTAGTCCAGAACCGCGTTCCACGACGACAGCACCGGCCGCTTCTTGACCGCGCCGTGCGTCATGAGGCCCGCCGCTGCGTGGATAATCTTGAGATCGGTGCTGGTCGCTTCCTTGACGCCCTTGACCTCTTCCAATCGCCGCGGCGGCGCGGCCAGAACTTCGGCGAACGAGCCGAACTTGGCGATCAGGTCCTTGGCGATCGGCTTGGTGTCCTTCTGCGGGATGGTGCGGAACAGAATGAGTTCGAGAAGCTCATAGTCGCTCAGCGCCGCGGCGCCGGCCTCCCGGAAGCGGTTGCGCAGCCGCTCGCGATGGCCGTGATAGTGCGGCTTTGCCGCGGACGGCTCGTCCCCGGTCCCGTTAGAACTGCTGGAGGTCTTGTTGCTGGAGGTCCTGACCGGCATTCATCGCCCAAACGCTGCTTGAGCGGTCAGGATGAGGGCAGCCCGAAAGCTTTGCAACCGCGAAGAAGCGAGCGCCCGCACTCAGAGCTGGTACGGCGGCTTGTCCATGCCCTTGGCTGAAGTCGTGAAGATCTCCACGCCAGCCTGGGTCACGCCCACCGTGTGCTCGAACTGCGCCGACAGCGAGCGGTCGCGCGTCACCGCGGTCCAGCCGTCGGAGAGCACTTTCACATGCGGGCGGCCGAGATTGATCATCGGCTCGACCGTAAAGAACATGCCGGGCCGCAACACGATGCCCTCGCTCGGGCGGCCGACGTGGACGATGTTCGGCTCGTCGTGAAACAGCCGGCCGAGGCCGTGGCCACAGAAGTCGCGCACCACGCTCATGTGCTGCGCTTCGACGAAGGTCTGGATCGCGGCGCCGATGTCGCCGGTGGTGGCGCCCGGCTTGATGACGTTGATGCCGCGCATCATCGCATCGTAGGTGACCTCGATCAGCCGCTCGGCGCGGCGTGGAATTTCACCGACCGGATACATCCGGCTCGAATCGCCGTGCCAGCCGTTGAGGATCAGCGTCACGTCGATGTTGACGATGTCGCCCTCCTTGAGCGGCTTGTCGTTCGGGATGCCGTGGCAAACCACGTGATTGATCGACGTGCAGGTCGACTTCCGGTAGCCGCGATACATCAGCGTCGCGGGCAGGGCCTTGTGGTCCCGGGCGAACTCCGCGACCAGCCGGTCGATCTTGTCGGTCGGCACGCCGGGCTGGACGTATTGGGTCAGCATGTCGAGGCAGTCGGCCGTAAGCCGGCCGGCCTTGCGCATGCCCTCGAAGGCTTCCTTGCCGTGGAGCTTGATCTGGCCGGTTTTGCGGAGCGGGGCGGTGGCGGCTTCGACGTAATTCATGGAGGCAGAATTTAAGGGCTGTGGCCCGCAAAGCAAGCGCGCGGCAGCGCCGCGGTTCCCGCAGTCCGATCAATTTATATCGAGCTTTTCACGCAGAAATTCGCCAATCCGGCGGACCGCCCGCTGTCCCTCCGGCAGCACGCGCGCGAACAGCTGCCAGACATGCGGCATGCGCGGCCAGACTTCGACCTCCGCGTCGACCCCGGCCTTGCGCATCCGTTCGCCCAACTGCACCGCGTCGTCGAGCAAGAGCTCGTCACTGCCGACCTGGATGAGCGAGGGCGGCAGGCCCGTCGGATCGCCGAACAGCGGCGACGCATAAGGGTGCTTCGGATCGGCATCACCGAGATACCAGCGGGCAAACAGCCTGGCAGGGCCGACACTGAGCATCGGATCAGCCTCATCGAAACGGACGCTTGAGTCGCTCGTCAGCGTGAGATCGGTCCAAGGCGACAGGGCCACGGCTGCCGCCGGCATCGGATCGCGTTCGTCGCGGAGTTTCAGCAGCGTTGCGAAGGTGAGCCCGCCGCCGGCCGAGTCGCCCATCACGGCGAGCCGCCTGGGCTCGACGCCCCCGGCAAGCAGCGCGCGATAGGCCGCGGCGGCGTCCTCCACCGCGGCGGGAAACCGATGCTCCGGCCCGAGCCGGTAGTCGAGCACGTGCACGGTGGCGTCGGCCGCATTAGCGATGCGCCAGATGAAATCGCGGTAGTGCGCGGGCCGGCCATACACATAGGCGCCGCCGTGCAAGTACAGCACGTGACGGTCCGCACGCGAATGTCGCGTGGCGACGCGGATGGCCGGCACGCCGCCGATGGTGAGTTTGGTCGCCACCGTGCCCCTCGGTGGGGACGGGGCGAGATACGCGAATTTTTCCAGGCGACCGCGAAGGCGCGCGATGTCCACCTCGGCGCCGTATTCCTGTTTGAAGCCGGCGCGCAGCGCGAGCCGCAGCAATTCGGCGCGCAGGCTCATCGTGCGGCGTCAGCCGTGGCGTCGAAGCGCTTGCGCGCGGCCTCGATTGCAGCGCGGTTCTGCCGCGCCCAGAGCCCGATGCCGCTGACCGGCACCAGCAGCGAGCGGCCGAGCCCGGTCAATTCATATTCGACCTTGGGCGGGATGGTCGGGAACACGGTTCGAGTGACGAGGCCGTCGCGTTCCAGGTTGCGCAAGGTCAACGTCAGCATGCGCTGCGAGATGCTGCCGAGCGCCCGCCGGATCTCGTTGAAACGCCGCGGGCCGTTGCCGAGCTCGTTGACCACCAGAATGGTCCATTTGTCGCCGATGTGGGCCAGCACCTCGCTGACCGCCCGGCACTCGTCGGGCACATGGAGGTTACCCGGTATCGGTTTTGTGCCTTCTTGCTTGGCCCGCACAGTCATTTATCTAGCCTCGGTATAAACCCGTAACTTCGTACCGAAAGGTAACATCGCCATGGCCGCTTTCAAGATCGCCGTCATCGTCGGCAGCAACCGCCGCGAGTCCATCAACCGCAAGTTCGCCCAGGCGCTGGCGAAGCTCGGTTCCGACAAGTTCGATTTCAAGTTCGTGCAAATCGACGATCTGCCGCTCTACAACCAGGACCATGAGAGCAATCTCCCGCCGAGCGTCGTTCGCTTCAAGGCCGAGCTCGCGGAGGCTGACGGTGTGCTGTTCGTCACTCCCGAGCACAACCGGTCGATCCCGGCGGTTCTGAAAAACGCCATCGACTGGGGTTCGCGGCCGTGGGGCAAGAACTCTTGGACCGGCAAGGTCGGGGCGGTGACGGGGGCCGCGCAGGGCGCGATCAGCACGGCGTTGGCGCAGCAGCACCTTCGTCATATCCTCGGCGCCCAAGGCGTTGTGCTCTCGGGCGGCGAAGCCTACCTCCAGTTCAAGCAAGGCCTGATTGATGCCAACGACGTCGTCACCGACGAAGGCACCCGGGGATTCCTGAAAGGTTTCCTCGATCAGTTCGCCGTGCTGGTCGGCAAGCTCGCGGTCCCGGCCGCGAAAGCCGCATAAGCCCGGCAGCAAGACGCAGTACAATCAACGCAGATGGAATGGCTGCCTTCGGGGCCATTCCGGAAAGGCAAAACATCATGTCCATCCGTCCCGTCAAGAAGATCATCCAGTCCAAGCCCACGCTCGAAGGCGCGGGCGTGCATCTGCGGCGCGCCTTCGGCTTCGGCGACACCAAGGAGTTCGATCCGTTCCTGCTGCTGGATGATTTCCGCAACGACAATCCGGAGGAGTATTCCGCCGGTTTCCCGTGGCATCCGCATCGCGGCATCGAGACGATCACTTACGTGCTCGCTGGCGAGGTCGATCACGGCGATAGCCTCGGCAACAAGGGCACGCTCGGTGCAGGCGACGTGCAGTGGATGACCGCGGGCAGCGGCATCATGCATCAGGAGATGCCGCGCGGCGACACGCAGGGCCGCATGCACGGCTTCCAGCTCTGGGCCAACCTGCCGCGCGCGTTCAAGATGACGGCGCCGCGTTATCAGGACATCAAGGCCGCCGACATTCCGGAGGTGATCGATGATGACGGCACCAAGGTGCGGATCATCACCGGCGACTTCTGGGGCAAGAAGGGCCCGGTCGAGGGTGTCGCCGCCGATCCGCGCTATCTCGACATCTCGGTAGCACCCGGCAAGCGCAAGACCTTCAAGGTCGAGGTCGACCGGCACGCCTTCGCCTACATCTTCGCGGGCTCGGGCGCCTTCGTGTCCGCGTCGAAGCCGTTCGGCATTCTGACCGAGAAGGAGGTCGACGGCCAGGAGATCAAGGTGCGCGAGCAGACCGGCAACCGCTCGTTGATCGTGTTCGACCGTGGCGACGAGGTCACGGTGCAGGCCGGCGAAGAGGGCGTGCGCTTCCTCCTGGTGTCAGGCAAGCCGATCGAGGAGCCGGTCGCCTGGTACGGGCCGATCGTGATGAACACCCAGGCCGAGTTGCAGCAGGCGGTGAGCGAGCTGCGCAACGGCACGTTCATCAAGAAGCAGTAACTAAAAGAGGAGCGCGCCGCGTCAGCGGTGCGCTCCCTCTTCCCGCTTGCGGCGGGGCTATCGCATTTGATGATGTAAGGCGGGCACGGCCTCTCGCTCCCTCCCCCGCATGCGGGGGAGGGTTGGGGAGGCACCGCCGAGCGCAACGTTACGGTGCCCTCACGCAGCAGCGCCGCTCTCGCGAAGTGCTGCGATCGCCCCGCGGTCGAAGCCTGCCTCACTCAGAATCGCATCCGTGTGCTCGCCGAGCTCCGGTGCTGGCTTCTGCCAGGTGCCCGGCGTCTGTGATAGCCGCGGCACGATGTTGTGCATCGGCACCTGGCCCAGATCCCGATCCTCCACATCGACGATGATGCCGCGTCCGCGGAAATGCGGATCATCCACCGCGTCCGCGATCGTGTAGACCGGCCCGACCGTGACGCTCGCCTCACGCATCAGCCTCAATGCTTCGTCGCGCGTACGCGTTGCGAACCACGCGCCGACCGCCTCGTCGACCAGCGGGCGGTGCTTGACCCGATCGCTGTTGGTGGCGAAGCGCGGGTCATTGATCATGTCGGCGCGGCCGATGGTCTCGAACAGGCGCATCGCCATCGCCTGGGTCGAGCCGGATAGCGCGACGTAATGACCGTCGGCGCAGCGGTAGACATTGCGCGGCGACGAGGTGTTGGAGGCGCTGCCGACGCGCTCCTTGACGGCGCCGGTCTGCGCATAGATCGCGGCTTCGGGGCCCAGCACCGAAAAGATCGACTCCAGGAGCGAAAGGTCGATCACCTGACCGCGCGTTGCGCCGTTGTCGCGGGCGCGCAGCGCCGTCACCGTGGCGAACGCGCCGTAGAGCCCCGCGATCATGTCGGCGAGCGCGAGCGGCGGCAGCACCGGCTCGCGGTCCGGAAATCCGGTGCGCGTCGCAAAGCCGCTCATCGCCTCCACCAGCGTGCCGAAGCCCGGCAATTCTGCATAAGGTCCGGTCTGGCCGAAGCCCGACACGCGCACGATGATCAGATTCGGGTTGGCCTTGTGCAACACGTCGGGGCCGAGCGCCATCTCTTCCAGCGTGCCCGGCCGGTAGTTCTCGATGAACACGTCGGCATTCGCGACCAACCGCAGCAGCGCATTCTTCGCGGCATCCTTTCGCAGGTCGAGAACGATCGAGCGCTTGTTGCGCGCATAGGTCTTCCAGTGCAGCGACTTGCCGCCGTCGCGCCAGTCCCGCAGCGGATCGCCCGACGGCGGCTCCACTTTGATGACGTCGGCGCCGAAATCGCCGAGTTGCAGCGAGACCATGTTGCCGGCGACCAGCCGCGACAGGTCGAGCACGCGGACGCCGTTCAGCGGGCCGCGGACGTTGGGATCGAAGCGGATCGGCTGGGTTTCGGGATCCGTCATGCGACCATTATTCGTCGATCGGGACGGGGCTGTCGATCTCGATGCCACCCTCTTCGATCCGGCATTTCCAGGCGACCGCCTCGACGCCGCGCTTGCGCGCGCGATCGAACGCCGCGCCGTATTTCGGATCGATGTCGCGCGCGAGCTTGAACGACTTCGCCGAGCCGATCTGGATCAGGTACAGCATCACGGCGCGGGCGCCTTGCTCCACCATGTCACCGAGCTCTTCCAGATGCTTGGCGCCGCGCTCGGTCTTGGCGTCGGGAAATTCGGCGAGGCCCGTCCTGCGCATCATGTGCACGTTCTTGATTTCAACGTAGCACAGTGGCTTCGTCGCGCTTTCCAGCAGGAAATCCACCCGGGAATTCTTGCCGTACTTCACCTCGCGGCGGATGTTGTCGTAGCCGCTCAACTCGGGCAGGGCGCCAACCGCGAGCGCCGCTCCCACAAGCGGATTGGGATGACCGGTGTTGACGCCGACCAATTCCCGTCCGCCGCCGAAATCCACCTCGATCAATTCCCAACTGTGCGACAGCTTGCGCTTCGGATTGTCCGACTTCGACAGCCACACCCGCGAGCCCGGCTCGGCGAGGCCGATCATCGCGCCGGGATTGGCGACATGAGCGGTGATCGTCGAGCCGTCCGGCAGCACCACGTCGGCGAGGAAACGCTTGTAGCGCTTGACGAGCGTGGCCGGGATGAGGGGCGCTGAGAACCGCATTATTCCGGCTTGAAGCCTGCGCTCTGCAGCAGCTTGGTGCCGAGCGCGACCTGGGTGCGGATGAAACGCCCAAACTGCTCCGGCGTCTCGGCCACCGGCTCGACGCCAAGCTCCGTCAGACGGTTTTCGGCCGCAAGCTTCTGGCTGGTTTCGTTGAAGATGGTGTTGAGCCTCGCCACCACATCGGGCGGCATGCCCTTCGGACCGAAGAAGCCGAACCATGAGCCGAACGCGAGGCTCGGCATGCCGCTTTCCGCGGCGGTCGGAATCTCCGGCGCCAGCGAGCTTCGTTTCGGCGACGTGATGGCCAGGGCCTTGACCTTGCCGTCGCGCGCGGGCGGCAGCAGCGTGATGACCGAATCGATCAGAAGCTGGATGTGACCGCCCATGATATCGGTCAGCGCCGGTGCCGTGCCGCGATAGGGCGTGATGGTCAGATCGGCTTTGGCCGCCTCGCGAAGGGCGATCGAAGCGATGTGACCGGCCGAACCGAGGCCGGAGGTCGCGACGGTCCAGTCCGATGGCTTCTCGCGCGCCGCCGCCGCGACTGCCGCGAGTGACTTCTGCGGCATCTTGGGTGACATCACGACGAGCAGCGGACCTTCCCCCACGCGCGCCACCGGCGTGAAATCGTTCACCGCGTCGTAAGGCACGGATTTCAGCACCACATTGGCCATCACGTGGGTGATCGGCACGAACAGCAGCGTATAGCCGTCCGGCGCTGATTGATGCACGGCCTGTCCGCCGATGGTGGCGCTTGCGCCGGGACGGTTCTCGACGATGATCGGCACGCCAAGCTTGTCCTTGGCTTTCTCGGCATAGAGCCGCGCCATCACATCGATGCCGCCGCCGGCTGCAAACGGCACGATGACCTTGATGCTTTTGTCCGGGAAAGAACCGGATTGCGCAGCCGCGGACGTGACGATCGCGATGGAAGTGATTGCGACGGCGATGAACCGAACCAGCATGGTACGCCTCCGGACCAGCTCTAGTTCACGAACTTGCCGCCCAGGTCTTCGTCGATGTGCACGCGGATGATCTCGTCAAACGTCCGCTCGACGGTAAAGCCGAGCGCGGTGGCCCGCTCGCCCGCAAGCCGCTGCGGCCAGCCGTCGACGATGCGCACCACCAGCGGATCGGGCTCGCGGCGGATGCGGGAGGCGACCTTGTCGCCCGCGACGCGCCGCAGCGCCTCGATCTGCTCGCCGACCGTGCAGCACACGCCCGGCATGGTGAGGTTGATGTGCGGCTCGATCTGCTCGCGCGGCAGCTCCGCGCCATGAATGAGGAAGCCCACCGCCGAACGCGGGCTTGCATGCGTGTGCACCACGCTTTCGGCGACCGGCAGCAGGGCTTCCATTCCGGCCAGCGGCTCGCGGATAATGCCGGAGAAGAAGCCCGACGCGGCCTTGTTCGGTTTGCCGGGCCGCACCACGATCGAGGGCAACCGGATGCCGACGCCTTCGAGAATGCCGCGCCGCGTGTAGTCGGCGAGCATCAGCTCGATGATCGCCTTCTGCGTGCCGTAGGACGTGAGCGGCGTGAGGTTGAAATCGTCCGGGATGGCGTTTGGGAAGGGCGCGCCATAGACCGCCATCGACGACGAAAACACCACGCGGGGCTTGTAGCCGTCACCCGCGTTGCGGATGGCTTCCAGCAGCGCCCGGCCGCCATCGAGATTGACGCGATAGCCTTTGTCGAAATCGAGCTCGGCTTCGCCGGACACCACGCCGGCCAGATGAAAGATCACCTCCGGCCGCTCGGAGATCGCCTTTTCGGCGACGCCCGGTTCGGCCAAGTCCGCGGCGCGGGTCTTCACATGGTCGGAAAAGCCCGCGGGGCGCGCCGGCGCCACCACATCCAGCAGGGTCAGCTTTTCGACCGGCTGGCTCATCAGCTCGCGATCGGTGATCAGCTGCTCGGTGAGCTTGCGGCCGATCATGCCAGCAGCACCGGTGATCAGGACATGCATGGGCGCCTCCCTGACGCTTCTCCCGGCGCTTCATGCTTCGCCGAGCTTGGCTTTCTGCCTTCCATTGCTATCGAAATTTTCCGGCGTGAGCCAGCGCTCGAACGCGGCCCTCCGCGCCGGCCATTCGCTGTCGAGGATCGAGAACCAGGCGGTGTCGCGGTTCCGGCCCTTGACGATCATGTGCTGCCGAAAGGTGCCCTCATAGGTGAAGCCGTAGCGCGCAGCGGCGCGCCTTGACGGCGCGTTCAGGCTGTCGCATTTCCACTCGTAGCGCCGGTAACCCAGTGTCTCGATCGCATAGCGCGCGATCAGATATTGCGCCTCGGTGCCGAGCGGCGTGCGCTGCAGAGCCGGCGCGTAGACGATGTTGCCCACCTCGATGACGCGCATCGCCGGGCGGATTTCCATCAGCGAAAGGATGCCCAGCGCGGCGCCTTTGTCGTCGACGACCGCGTAGAAAATCCGCTCTCTGTGGCGCTCGTATTCCGCGATGGTGCTGCGGAAGGCGGCTTCATCGGATGGGCTGGTTACAAAGATATAGGTCCAGATGGGGTCGTGGCCGGCCATTGCGGCCCACAGCGATGGGCTGTGCTTCGCCGCATCGAGCCGCTCGACCGATCCGTAGCGGCCCTTGAGTGTGACCGCGCCGGGCATCGGCGCGGGCGTGGCGTCGACTGCTTCGCCGACCGGAAGCCCTTCGTTCACGACCATGTCTTCCGGTCGTTCGAGAAGAAAGCGTTGAGCTCCTGGTTGCTGATGGTGCCGGCGAAGCTGTCGAACTTGCCGTCGGTCGCGATCGCCTTGGCCGATTTGACGAATGCATCCATGGCGACGCGCGACAGCGTGCCGCCGACGCTGATCCTTCGCACGCCCATGCCGGCGAGATCGCTCACCGTGAAGCCGAAGGCGCCGCTGTTGAGGAAGTTGATCGGCTTGCCGCCGACCGCTTTCACGGTCGCCTCGATCTGCTCGCGCGTCTTGATGCCCGGCGAGTAGAGGCAGTCGGCGCCGGCGTCGGCGAACGCCTTCAGCCGGCGGATGGTCTCGTCGAGATCGGGCCGGCCGCGGATGAAGCCCTCGGTGCGCGCCGTGAACACCACGTCGCCACCCGCCTTGTCGATGGCGGCGCGCGCCGCCTTCCCGCGGGCCAGCGCCAGGTCGAAGTCGTAGAGCGGGAACTGGCCGTGCTGCGGCGAGTCCTCGATCGACAGTCCGGCCACGCCGGTCGCGATGCAGCGCGTCACGTTCTCGGCGACGGTATCCGGATCGTCGGCGAAGCCGTTCTCGAAATCGGCGTTGAGCGGCACGTCGGTTGCGGCCGCGAGCTCCTTGTAATGTGCCAGCACTTCGTCGCGGGATTGCGCGCCGTCGGGATAGCCCATCGCATGGGCGTGGCCGGCGCTGGTGGTGGCCAGTGCCTTAAAGCCCAGGCCTTGAAGGTAACGCGCGCTGCCGACATTCCACGGATTGGGAATGACGAAGCAGCCGCTCCGGTGCAACTCGCGAAAGGTCTTGCGCTTGTCGGCGGTAGACGGACGGGCGGACGGCATGGAAAACTCCCGGCGGATGGAGATGACGAATGCTGCCACGGCGCTTCGCGGCCGGACAGCGCATTTCCGTGATGCAATCATGACCCAGGGTGATAACGGGTCGGGAACAAACGGGGTGAGGAATGCTGGTGGATTGCGTCGATCTCGATGCGCTGGAGCGCGAGGCGCGTCGGGTCATGCGCCCGGAATCCTGGGTGTTCTGCGACACCGGCGCCGACGACGAAATCACCGCCAAGGAAAACATCGCGGCGTGGCGCGCGCTGAAATTGCGGCCGCGCGTGTTGCGCGACATCGTCGAGATCGACACATCTGTGACGCTGCTCGGCGCCAAGGTCGACACGCCGATCATGGTGGCGCCAACCGGGCGGCATCATCTGTTTCACGCCGAGGGCGAGCGCGCCACGGCGCGCGGCTCGGCCTCGGCCGGCGCGCTCTATGTGATGTCGACCAGCGGTGCGACGCTGGTCGAGGATGTCGCGAAGGAGCGCGGCTCGGCGCCGCAATGGTTCCAGCTCTACATGCAGCCCGACCGCGAGGCGACCGGCGCATTGCTCGACCGTTGCGTCAAGGCAGGCTTCAAGGCGCTGGTGCTGACAGTCGATCAGCCGGTGCCGGGCTGGAGCCCGCGCGCCTATCGGACCCCGGTTATTCCTTCGCCCGACATCCGCAGCGTCAACATGGTCGGTCAGCCGATCTCGCAAACCGCCTATGACGTCGATCGCAAGGGCGTCGTGATGTTTCCGACCAATTTCTCCGACCTCGAATGGCTGGTGAAGCGTTGCGCCATGCCAGTGGTGGTCAAGGGCGTGCTGCGCGGCGACGACGCGCGGCGCTGCGTCGACTGCGGCGTGAAGGGTATCATGGTGTCGAATCATGGCGGCCGCCATCTCGACACCACCGTCACGACCGCCGAGGTTGTTGCAGAGGTGGTGGCCGCGGTGGGCGTGAACGCCGAGGTCTATGTCGACGGCGGCATCCGTCGCGGCACCGACATCGTCAAGGCGCTGGCGCTCGGCGCCCGCGCCGTGCTGGTCGGCCGGCCGCCGCTGTGGGGCCTGTCGGTGAGCGGCGCCGACGGCGCTGCGGCGGTGCTGACGCACTTGCGCGACGAGATGGTTCGGGCCATGCAGCTTTGCGGCGCGGCAAACTTGGCGGCGTTGACGCCGGATTTGGTGAAGGCCTAGCCACGGGTCGTTCCGGGGCGGCGCGATAGCGCCGAACCCGGAATCCAGTTACACATTCCGGCTATTCGTCTGGATTCCGGGTTCCGGCCTTCGGCCGGCCCCGGAATGACAGCGGAGAGATCGAACCACGATGAAAGAACTCATCTCCACCGGTAAGCTCCGAGTCGGTGTGGCCTTCGCGCCGTCGCCGTCGCCGCTGTTCGTGGTCAAGGCCAAGGACGGCACGGTTCATGGCGTCACGGTCGATCTCGGCAATGAGCTTGCAAAGGAGCTTGGTGTCGAGGCTGAATTCGTGGTGGCGCCGAACACCGGCGAACTGGTCGACGCACTCGAGGCCGGGCGGATCGACGTGTCGTTCATGCCGGTCGACGACGAGCGCAAGAAGCGCATCGATTTCGGCCCGGTCTATTTCCTGGTCGAGAGCACCTACATGGTCACGGAGGCGTCGGACCTGCACAAAGTGGGCGACGTCGACCAGCCCGGCATTCGCGTGGTCGGCATCGCCAACACCACCACGATCCGCGCGGCGGCGCGTTCGCTGACCAAAACCACGATCATGGCGGCGCAGTCGATCGGCGACGCCGTGGAGATGCTGACCGGTGGCAAGGCGGATGCCTTTGCGCTGTCGCGCGACTCGCTGCCGCCGTTCGTTGCGAAGCTGCCCGGCTCGCGCATCGTCGAGGGCGGCTTTCAGTTCACCGGCGTGGCCATTGCGGTGCCGCGAGCGCGGCCCGCCGCGTTGGCCTATGTGAGCACTTTCCTGGAGAAGGCGAAGAGCTCCGGCGTGGTGCGCTCGGCTTTCGATCGCGCCGGTCTGCAGCACCTGACGGTCGCGCCGTAACGAGCAACGCTAGCGGCGCGGCTGCCGTTTCGGTCGCTTTGGGCTGCGCGTTGGCTTGCCGCGCCACGCCTCAAATTCCTCTTTGACAAAGGCCGCCGCCCGCGTGGTCGAGCGATGCAGCCAGCCCTCGCGGCGCTTGGCGATGTCGCTCTCGATCGCGCGGCGATGATCGCCAGTGCCGAGATGGATGTTGGCGAGCTCATGGCCCATGGCGCGCAGCATGCGCGGATTGAGCAGCTCTTCGGGCTCCTCGGCGACCTCGATCTTGCGGGTGTTGGGCGAAAGCCTGCGCACCACCAGCTCGTCATCCGCCGCGTACCATGGGTCCGGCGCGCGATAGCGGCCGTTGGCAATTTCCTGCACATGAAGAATCCGCTGCGACTTGCCGCCGTGGGCGCGCACCCAGCCCGATGGCACCAATGCCTTGGCCTCGCGCAACACAAGGCCGTCGTGCCAGTCGGCGACGCCGACCCAGCGTTGCCGTCCGAGGCTGCCGGTGCCGGCCTGGCGCGGATAGAACTTCTGGATCTCGAGGTTTTTCTCGGGCATCGCCGCCGCGATGGCGCGGCGATAGGGTTTGGGCGGCCGCTTCGCTGAATTTCTCTGGGCCCGGACCTTGGTCCAGAACTTGGCGCGGTCTTTCTCGTCGACAACGAACAGGCTCCGCAGCGCTGCGTGCTCCTCGTCGAGCACGAACGGCCGCGGATCGTTCAAGCCCCTGCGATAGCCTTCGAGGATGAAGGTGCAGGTGTCCTGGTTGCGATACTGGCGCGACGGTCGCGCCAGTGCGGCGCTGGTCGCGAGTCGCACCAGATCGAGCGCGTAGGGCATCGGCGCGGCCTCGTCGAAATCGTTGACGCCCCAGACCAGCCGGCCGTCGTCGTCACGCCACATGCCGTAGTTTTCGAGATGGATGTCGCCGACCGCCAGCACCCGCGGCGCGCTGCGAAGCTTCGGGCAGACCTCGAGGATGGTCTCGGCCCAGCGCCAGTAGGTTGCGCGCAGAAACGGAAACGCTCCGCTCGCCATCTTCTCGTGCTTGGCGCGCAGGTCGGCGGCGACAATCTCGCCGTCCAATGCATCGCTCAGCCAGCGCTCGTAGGCCGCATTCGCCTTGCGGAAGTCAGGCTCGAAATTGGATTTCGCCATGGGATTTGAGCAATACGCTCTCCCTCAGTGCAGGAGACTCAATGGTTGTCTCTCGGCTCACTGGTCTGCGCCACCCTTTGGTACTTTACCGCAGGCCGGAGCACCATGCCATCGGCCAGCTGATCGACGATGGCACGCTGGATTTCCTGCCACGGCGTCTGGCTTGACGGAAAACGATAGCCGCCGTCGCGTTCCAATGTTTTCCTTCGCTTGGTGAGCTCGGCCTTCGACACCAGAATGTCGGCCGTGCCCCTGTTGAGGTCGATCCGCACCCGGTCCCCGGTGCGAAGCAGCGCCAGTCCGCCGCCCGCCGCGGCCTCTGGCGAAGCGTTGAGAACCGACGGCGAGCCCGAGGTGCCGGACTGTCGGCCGTCGCCGATGCAAGGCAACGACGTGATGCCTTGTTTGATCAGCCGCGCCGGCGGCTGCATGTTCACGACTTCGGCCGAGCCGGGATAGCCGATCGCGCCGACGCCGCGCACGAACAGCAGCGTGCGCTCGTCGATCTTCAGCGACGGATCGTCGATGCGCAGGTGATAGTCCTCCGGCCCCTCGAAAACCACGGCGCGGCCCTCGAAGGCATTGGGGTCCTTCGGATCGGAAAGAAAGCGTCCGCGGAAATCGTCCGAGATCACGCTGGTCTTCATGATCGCCGAGTCAAACAGATTGCCTTTGAGCACCTTGAAGCCGGCCTGCTTCTTCATCGGTTTGGCGTAGGGCTTGATGACATCCGGATCGGCAACCTTCGCGCCTTTGACGTTCTGCGCCATGGTCTTGCCGTTGATGGTCATCGCATCGCCATGGATGCGCCTGGCCTTGAGCAACTCGTTCATCACCGCCGGCAGGCCGCCGGCGCGGAAGTACTCCTCGCCGAGATACTCGCCGGCCGGCTGCATGTTGACGAGCAGCGGCACGTCGTAGCCGATCGTCTCCCATTCATCGATGGAAAGCGTCACGCCGACATGGCGCGCGATGGCGTTGATATGGATCGGCGCATTGGTCGATCCGCCGATGGCTGAATTGGCGACGATGCAATTCTCGAAGGCCTTTCGGGTGAGGATGTCGGACGGCCGCAAATCCTCGTGCACGATCCCGACCGCGCGGACACCGGTGTCATAGGCGATCTGGGCGCGTTCGCGGTACGGCGCGGGGATCGCGGCGCAGCCCGGCAGCGACATGCCGAGCGCCTCGGCGAGCGCATTCATGGTCGAGGCCGTGCCCATGGTGTTGCAATGGCCCACTGAGGGGGCGGACGCCGCTGCGATCTCCATGAACTCCTGATTGTCGATGCGGCCCGCCGCCAACTCCTCGCGCGCCTTCCACACCACGGTGCCGGAGCCCGCGCGCATGCCCTTCCACCAGCCGTTCAGCATCGGCCCGCCGGAGAGAACGATGGCCGGGATGTTCACGGTCGCGGCCGCCATCAGGCAGGCCGGCGTGGTCTTGTCGCAGCCGGTCATCAGCACGACGCCGTCGAGCGGATAGCCGTACAGCACCTCGACCAGCGACAGATAAGCGAGGTTGCGATCGAGCGCCGCGGTCGGGCGCTTGCCGGTCTCCTGGATCGGATGACACGGAAACTCGAAGGCGATGCCGCCTGCGTCGCGAATGCCGTCGCGGACGCGCTTGGCCAATTCGAGATGATGCCGGTTGCAGGGCGACAGGTCCGAGCCGGTCTGTGCGATGCCGACGATCGGCTTGCCGGAGCGCAGTTCCGCGCCGGTCAGCCCGAAGTTCAGATAGCGCTCGAGATAGAGCGCCGTCATGCCCGGGTTCTCGGGATTGTCGAACCAGAGCTGTGAGCGCAGCGTGCGGCCCTTGGGTGCCAGCGTTTTCTGCTTCTTGTTCTGTTTGTTGTTTTGCTTCTTGGCCATGCTCTTCCTCCACCTCATCCTGAGGAGCGCGAAGCGCGTCTCGAAGGATGAGGTGGCCATCGACCCCATCCTTCGAGACGCGGGCTGCGCCCGCTCCTCAGGATGAGGTCGATGGTGAAGCGTCGCAAGGCGCTGTTTGATTTTAAGGGCCGAATCCTTTGAAACTCGCGGCCGGGGAAAGGGGGGACCGATGTTCTATCAACTGCTGGCCGGCGGCCTGGTCAGCCTCGTCAATTTTGGCCTGCACGCCATCATCACCGGCATTGTCGTCGTTGCGGCGCGGCACACGGCGGCTGCGACTGACGACCTTCATGTCTTTGCGCGGGTCAGTGCCCTGCTGATGATCACCATGGTCGCGCTGATGATCGCCCACACCGTCGAGATCGCTGTGTGGGCATCGTTCTACGCCTTGAATGGGATCGAGACCGAGAAAGCCAGTGCGTTCGAATTCGCCTTCGAGAATTACACCGCGCTGGGCTACGGCGATGCGGTGCCGGGAGGCCGCTTCCGCCTGATCGGGCCGATCACCGCCCTCAACGGGTTGCTTCTGATCGGCTGGTCTGTCGCCATCATTTTCGAGGTCATGAAGATGGCCGATGTCCAGGTCGCCCGTAAGGATTCCTCCAGTTGACGGACGCCGGGGCGAGGGGGCTAATACCGGCCCGAACCGGCGAAAACCGCCAAAGCGCATCAAGAAACGCTTGAGGATTTCATGCTTCGTACAGTCGCCAATTTCGACCGCATCGGCGAGGAAAACGCATTCGCGGTGCTGGCCCGCGCCAATGCGCTGGCGGCGCAAGGCCGCGATATCATCAGTCTTGGCATCGGCCAGCCGGATTTCCGCACGCCTGATTTCATCGTCGAGGCCGCCATCAAGGCGCTGCGCGACGGTCACCATGGCTACACGCCGGCCAACGGCATCCCGCAGCTTCGCGAGGCGGTGGCGGCCGACCTGCACAAGCGTTTCAAGGTCGAGGTGTCGCCGGACAGCGTGATGATCATGCCGGGCGGCAAGCCGACCATGTTCATGTCGATCCTGATGTTCGGCGAACCGGGCGTGGACATCCTCTATCCAGACCCGGGCTTCCCTATCTATCGCTCGATGATCGAATACACCGGCGCGCGGCCGATTCCCGTGCCGATCCGCGAGGAGAACGGCTTTGCCTTCTCGGCGGAGGAGACGCTGAAGCTGATCACGCCGCAGACCCGGCTGCTCATCATCAACTCGCCGGCCAACCCGACCGGCGGCGTCACGCCGAAGAGCGAGATCGACAAGCTCGTCGCGGGCCTGGAAAAGTTTCCGGACGTCTGCGTGATGTCGGACGAGATCTACGACCACATGGTCTATGACGGCGAGCAGCACGTCTGCCTGCTGTCCTATCCGTCGATCCGCGACCGGCTGATCCTGCTCAACGGCTGGTCCAAGACCTACGCCATGACCGGTTGGCGGCTGGGCTACGCGGTGTGGCCCAGCAAGCTCTACGACTATGCGCGCAAGCTTTCGGTCAATCTGCATTCCTGCGTCAACGCGTCGGCGCAATATGCCGGGCTTGCGGCGCTCACCGGTCCGCAGGACGAAGCGGACAAGATGGTCGCCGAGTTCGACAAGCGCCGGAAGGTTGTGGTCGAAGGCCTGAACAAGCTTCCCGGCGTGTCCTGCACGGTGCCGAAGGGCGCGTTCTACGCGTTTCCGAACGTTAAGCGCACCGGTTGGAAGGCCAAGGATCTGGCCACCGCGCTGCTCAACGACACCGGTGTCGTCACCATCGGCGGGCCGGATTTCGGCATTCTCGGTGAGGGCTATCTGCGGCTGTCCTACGCCAACTCGACGGAAAACATCCTGAAGGCGCTGGATCGCATGGGGCAGTTCCTGGCAAGCCGCAAGGCGGCGTGACGGGCGTCGCGCGGGGGAAGAACAACAATGAAACGGATGCTTTTGGCGTTTAGCGTCCTTGTGGCCAGTGCGGTGTCGGCTCAGGCGCAGACGTTCTATCACTACGAATGCAAGGACGGCGGGACCTTCGAGGTGGGCTTCTATCCCGAGACCAAAGCCGCCTTCCTGCAGTTCGACGGCAAGTCGCTGGATCTGCCGAAGCGCTTCTCGCTGACCAGCCAGCGCTTCTCGAAAAACGGCACGACGTTTGCGATGAAGAAAAACGGCGCCGCGACCATCAAGCGCGCCGGCAAGACGTCGGTCGAGTGCCAGGTGAAATAGCTCCCTCCGCGAGTCATTCCGGGGCGCCGCGAAGCGGCGAACCCGGAATAGGCAGTCGCTGCTTTGCTGGATTCCGGGTTCGCGGACTTCGTCCGCGCGCCGGAATGACAGCGGCGGCTTACGGCGCCTTGTCGAGCACGATGTGCGACGGCCCGGGCTTCGGGATCACCACGCCCTGGCGCTCGAACGTGTCCCACATCGCGATCATCATGGCGCTGCGCACCCGCGTCGGGCCCTCCGATGCGCTGCTGATCCAGGCCCACAGCACATATTCCAGCGCGGTCGCGCCGAACGCGGTGATGTGGCACGACGGCGCGGGTTCCTTCAGCACTTGCGCAACGCTGAGCGCCGCCTCGACGGCCGCGGCTTGGGTCTTGCCGATCGGCGTGTCGTAGCTCGTCGAGAATTTGATCTGCAGCTGCATGCGGTCGCTGGTGTAGGACCAGTTGATCACCCGCTGCGTCACCAGGTCCTCGTTCGGCACCAGGAGCTCGCGCCCGTCCTTGAGATCGACCGAGGTGTAGCGGGTGCCCATGTTGGTGACCCAGCCGAAATGGTCGCCGATCGAAATCACGTCGCCCGGTTTGATCGACTTGTCGGCGAGCAGCATGATCCCGCTGACGAAGTTCGAGACCATCTTCTGCAGGCCGAGGCCCACGCCGACGCCGATCGCACCCGTGAGCACCGCCAGCACCGACAGGTCGATGCCGGACGCGCTCAGCACCACAACAACGGCGATCGCCATCATGGCGATGCGGATCAGCTTGCTGAGCAGCACCTGCACCGACGGCGTCAGGTCGGACGACGCTTGCACCCGCCGTTCCAGGAAATTGCTCGTCGTGCTCGCGGCCCAGATCGCGACCAGCAGCAGCGCCGTGGTCTTGATGATCAAGAGCGGCGTCACCCGGATGCCGCCGACCATCAGCCCGCGGGCATCGAGCGCCGCCGAGGTCGCATCGAGCAGTCCGAGAATGCTGAGCGCCGCGATGGTCCAGGCCGCGACCGCGACGATGCGGTTGATGAAGTGATTGCGGATCAGGCTGGTGACGATTGCGATCACGACCCAGGCGGTGGCGAGATTGGTCGCAACCAGCAGCAGATACGTGCGCGCATGGCTGAGCGACGCTTCGAGGCTCGCGCGCGTGACGATGATCAGCAGGATGAAGATCAGCACCGCGAAGTTGTCGATGAGCGCGCGGATGGCAAGCCGCAGATAGGCCGGCCAGCCCATGGTCGCTGCGGAAAGGTCGAAGCGCCGGCGCACCAGCGCAGCGATCGCGATCGCCACCAGCGCCGTCAACGCGATGTCGCCAAGCTGAAGCGGCAGCCAGACCGACGTCAGCTCAGTGCGCAGCGTCGTGCGAATGGTCGTGATGATCGCCGTCGTGGCGTTTTCGAGATCGTCCGGATTCATGCCTGCCAGCGCGTCAATGGCAGCGGGATTAAACGCGATTCGCTGCGGACCGCACAGGCGGTAAAGTCGGCTCCAGCCGTTGGTTTCTTTGTCATTTTCCTTGGGTGAAGCGGAATCCCAGGAGCACGATGAGGAGACCCACGAGTTGCAGGCCGGTCGGCACGATGCCGAGCGCGAGCCAGCCGATCAGCAGCACGCAAGGCGGCACCAGCGTCGGAAACACCGCCGCCCGGCCGGCGCCGAGCATCACGATCGAGCGGGTAAAGAGGTAGATCGCGCCGGGCCCGGCCATCAGGCCCTGGAAGACCGCCTGAAGCAGGTTCTCCCAGAAGCCCATCGCGATGATGCGGTCGAAGCCGACCGCGATCCAATAGATCGGCAGGATGACGAGCGACACGACGCTGACCGCGACGGTGGCGCGCATCGGTGGCACCCGCCATTTCCGCAGCAGCGTGCCGAAGCTCGCGAACATCAGACCGGCCAGCGCGAACAGCCCGTCGCCGAGGAGGCCATGGGCGCCGATGGTGGCGATGGCTTCCGCGCCGATCACCGCGAGGCCTGTGACGATCACTCCGGCGCCGATGGCGCGCCGCACCGGCAGCCGTTCCATCAGCACCACGGTCGCGAGCAGCAGCCCGAACAGCGCCGCGCAGGAGGGCTGGATCACGCCGCCATGGCCGAGCGGCACAAGGTGAAAACCCGAATAGCTCGCAAAGGCGATGCCCGGCCCACCGAGGAACGTCAGGATGAGGCCGCGGCCCCAGCCGATGCCGTTGAGATCGGCGAGACCGTCGCGCCAGGCCATCGGCAGGAAAATGAGCCCTGCCCAGAAGCAGCGGTGGAAGGTGATGTCGGCGGCCGTCAGGCCCTGGTCGATGCCGTGCCGCGCGGCGACGAAACCCGCGGCCCACAGCACCGCAGCGCCAACGCCGCACAGGACGCCGATGGCGGTGTACCGGGATGCGGGCGCCGTTGTCATCGCCGGGACACTTACGCTTTGTGGTGGGACGTTGCCAGCGATACCGCTGCATGGCTTGCACCGCGATGCGGGCCTCTTTCGCAACCGGTCCGGGTTTGCTTAAGCTTCGCCGCAAACCTCAAGGGAGAGAACCGTGGCCAAGAACAAGGTCATCATCACCTGCGCCGTCACCGGCTCGATCCACACGCCGTCGATGTCGCCGCATCTGCCGATCACCGCCCAGCAGATCGCCGACGCCGCGATTGGCGCCGCCGAAGCCGGCGCCGCGGTGGTGCACCTGCACGCGCGCAATCCGCAGGACGGCCGCCCCGATCAAACGCCCGAGGCCTTTGCGCCGTTTTTGAAGGTGATCAAGCAGCGTTCCCCCGTGGTGGTGAACATCACCACCGGCGGCGCGCCGACCATGTCGGCCGAGGAGCGGGTCAAGCCGGCCGCGACCTTCAAGCCGGAGATTGCCTCGCTCAACATGGGCACGATGAACTTCGGGCTTTACCCGATGATCCCGCGCTACAAGGGCAAATTCAAACACGACTGGGAGGAGCCGTATCTCGAAGGCACCCGCAAGGGCATGTTCAAGAACACGCTCGCCGACATCGAGTACATCCTCACCACCTGCGCCGGCAACGACACCCGGTTTGAGATCGAGTGCTACGACATCGGCCATCTCTATACGTTGAAGCACTTCCTGGACCGCGGCGTGGTGAAGCCGCCGCTGTTCGTGCAGTCGGTGTTCGGCATCCTGGGCGGCATCGGCACGCATCCCGAGGACGTCATCATGATGAAGCGCACGGCCGACCGGCTCCTCGGCGACAACTATCACTGGTCGGTATTGGGTGCCGGAGCGTCCCAGATGCGGATCGCGGCCCAGGCGGCGGCGATGGGCGGCAATGTGCGGGTCGGCATGGAGGACTCGCTCTGGCTCGGCCCGGGCAAGCTCGCCGAAAGCAATGCCCAGCAGGTCAAGAAGGTCCGCCAGATCCTCGAAGGCCTGGGGCTCGAGATCGCGACCCCTGAAGACGCGCGGGAAATTCTGTCGCTCAAAGGCGGCGACAAGGTGAATTTCTAGCGGCGGGCGACATCTCACCACGCGGTCATTCCGGGGTGCGCCACAGGCGCGTTCGCGCGCGTCTTTGACGCGCAATCCGCGCTTGCATGCGACGCGAATGTGCGGTTCATCGTAACCGATGCCGCATCACACCCCGTTGATCGCGACAATCGTCGTTGGACTGGTCCTGGCCTTCGCGCTGGGCGCCGTCGCACACCGGCTCAAGGCCTCGCCGCTGGTCGGCTATCTGCTCGCCGGCGTGCTGATGGGCCCCTTCACGCCGGGATTCACCGGCGACCAGGCCTTGGCCGACCAGCTCGCCGAAATCGGCGTGATTCTGCTGATGTTTGGCGTTGGCCTGCATTTCTCGCTCAACGACCTGCTCTCGGTCCGGGCACTGGCCATTCCCGGCGCGGTCGGCCAGATCGCGATCGCGACGCTGCTCGGAATCGCGCTCGCCTATACGCTCGGCTGGAGCTTCGGTGCGGGTCTGGTGTTCGGGCTGGCGCTGTCGGTCGCCAGCACCGTGGTGCTGCTGCGTGCCCTGCAGGAGCGCCGCCTGATCGAGACGGAGCGCGGCCGCATCGCGGTCGGCTGGCTGATCGTCGAAGACATCGCGATGGTGCTCACCTTGGTGCTGCTGCCGCCGCTGGCCGGCATCCTCAAGGGCCAGGCCGGCGCCGACTTCGTCACCCTGGGCCTGCCGCTGTTGCTGACGCTGGGCAAGGTGATTGCCTTTGTCGTGATCATGCTGGTGATCGGCCGTCGAGCCATCCCGTGGCTCCTGCATTACGTCGCGCACACCGGCTCGCGCGAATTGTTCCGTCTCGCGGTGCTCGCCATTGCGCTGGGCGTGGCCTACGGCGCGGCCACGCTGTTCGATGTGTCGTTTGCACTCGGCGCCTTCTTCGCCGGCATGATCCTGAGCGAGTCCGAGCTGAGCCATCGGGCGGCGAGCGAATCGCTGCCGCTGCGCGACGCCTTCGCGGTTCTGTTCTTCATCTCGGTCGGGATGCTGTTCGATCCGAGCATCGTGGTGAAGGATTGGGCATATGTGCTCGCCGTGCTCGCCATCATCATCATCGGCAAATCGGCGGCGGCTTATGTCATCGTCCGTGTTTTCGGCCACTCACACGCAACGGCGCTGACGATCTCGGCGAGTCTCGCGCAGATCGGCGAGTTCTCGTTCATCCTGGCCGGCCTCGGCGTCTCGCTCGCCCTGATGCCGGACCGCGGCCGCGACCTGATACTGGCCGGCGCGATCCTGTCGATTCTCATCAATCCGTTCCTGTTCGTTCTGCTGGATCGTTTCTTGGCGAAGCCCAGCGCCGCGAAATCCGACGCGGCAAAGCCCGCATTGGCGCCCGCGGCCGGAGCCGACGGGCCGCGAGAGCCCGTACCGGTGACGGCGCTGACCGGCCATATCGTATTGGTCGGCCATGGCCGGGTCGGCGGTTTCATCAGCGAAACGATGCAGCCGTCCGGCGTGCCGATGCTTGTGATCGACAGCGATCCGAGCCACATCGAACAGGCGCGCCAGCAGGGCCTCGAGGCCATCGAAGGCAACGCGGCCGATCCCGAGATCGTGGCCGCGGCCAATCTGTCGGCGGCGCGCTGCCTCCTGGTCGCGATCCCGGACGCCTTCGAGGGCGGGCAGGTGGTCGACCAGGGTCGCAAGCTCAACCCCGGTCTCGTCATCGTGGCGCGAGCGCATTCCAAAGCCGAGATCGAGCACCTGAAGAAGCACGGCGCGACCGCCGTGGTGATGAGCGAGCACGAGACCGCCAAGGCGATGATCGCCGGCATTCCATCGATGACGTGACGCCGCGCCGCGCGGGTTTCGAAGGCGCGTCACGGATTTTTCATTGCGTTCCGCGGCTGCGTCCTTTCAATAGACGTGTGTAGGGCGCGGCGATGGCCTCGATCGATTCAGTCAGCATCACAATTCTGTTCGGCGCGGTCCTGGTGCTGGCCGGCATCATGTCGAGCCTGGTGGCGCTGCGATTCGGCGCCCCTTTGCTGCTGGTCTTCCTGGTGGTCGGCCTGCTCGCCGGCGAATCCGGCATCGGCGGCGTCAAGTTCGATGACGTGCGAACCGCCTACACGGTCGGCTGCGTGGCGCTGGGCCTGATCCTGTTCGACGGCGGTTTGCGCACCAAATTCGCGACCTTCCGCAACGTGCTGGGACCCGCGGGCCTGCTCGCCACCGTGGGCGTGCTGATCTCCGCGACGCTGACCGCGCCGATGGCGCTCTGGATGCTCGGCACCACCTGGACCGAATCGCTCCTGGTCGGCGCCGTGATGGCCTCGACCGATGCCGCGGCCGTGTTCTTCCTGCTCCACGCCAAGGGGCTGAGGCTCCGGCCTCGCGTCAGCGCCACGCTGGAGGTCGAATCCGGCATCAACGACCCGTTCGCGATCTTCCTCACCATCGTGCTGGTCGAGATCCTGTTCTCCGGCCACAAGCCCTGGAACGAGATCGCCTCGCTCCTGATCGAGAAAGCCGTGCTCGGCGGCCTGATCGGCTGGCTCGGCGGGCACGCCATGGTGCTGGTGCTCAATAAACTGGAATTGCCTCAGGGCATGCACGCGCCGTTCGTGGCGGCCGGCGCGCTCGTAACCTTCGGCCTGGCTGAGGCGATGCACGGCTCGGGCTTTCTTGCGGTCTATATCGCGGGCCTCGTCGTCGGCAATCGCGAGACGCGCGCCCACAGCACCATCGTGACCTTCCTCGATGCCGCGACCTGGCTCGCCCAGATCGCCATGTTCGTGCTGCTCGGTCTCCTGGCCTGGCCCGAGCGGCTGCCGCAGCGGCTCCTTCCGGCGTTGATGGTGGCGCTGATGCTGATGCTCATCGCGCGGCCCGCCGCCGTGATGCTCTGCCTCGCGCCGTTCCGTTTCAGCATGCGCGAGAAGCTGTTCATCTCCTGGGTCGGGCTGCGCGGTGCGGTTTCGGTTTTCCTCGCGGCCGTGCCGATGCTGGTCGGGCTTCCCGGCGCGCATTTCTATTTCGATGTGGCCTTCGTGGTGGTGATGCTCTCGCTCGCCATCCAGGGCTGGACCATCGCCGATGCGGCGCGGTTTCTCCGCATCGGCATGCCGCGCACCGACGTCGACGCCCGCCGGACCGAGCTCGACCTGCCTGGCACGCTGAAACAGGAACTGGTCGGCTATGCGGTGGTGGCCGACAGCCCGTATCTGCGGCGCGGCGTCAAACCGTCATGGGCCAAGCTGACGCTCGTGGTGCGCGACGATCGCGTCCACACGCCGGAGGAGGCCGCGGAAATCCGCGCGGGCGATCACGTCTATTTCCTTGCGCCGCCCGACCGTGTCCAGGCGCTGGATCGTTTCTTCGCCGAGCGGCCGCCGCAGGCCGCGGCCGACGCCAATCTGGTCGAGGACTTCTTCGTGCCGGGCGAAATCACGCTTGGCGCGCTCGGGGAAATCTATGGTCTGCCGATTCCGCCGGAGGACGCGCAGACGCCGCTTGCCGACTATTTTGCGCTGTATTTCATCAAGCACGCGCCGCGGCCGAATGACGTCATCCCGCTCGGCCCGGTGAAGCTCGTGGCGCACACGGTGACCAACGAGCGCGTCATGACGGTCGGTCTTCAGCTTGCCGAGCCGGAACGGCCGCCGCGGAGCTTCCTCGAGAAGGTTTTTGTCAGAGGACGGCGTGGTGCGCGCCGCGCATGGGCCTGGCTGCGGCGCCGAGGACGGTGAGCGAGGCGAACAGCGCCACGCTCCAGAAGAGATCGCCCGCGGCCGTGTACTTCAGGTACGGCAGGCCCGCGATATAGCACTGCACGAGGCCTGCGCTGTCGAGGCTGTACATGCCGCTGAAGGCCCAGACCGCGAAGTTGGTGATGACGAAGAAAATGAGCGCCGAGCCGAGCGCGCCGCCGATCGCGGTCAGCCACAGGCCGTAGCGCCGGCCGATCATGCCGATCAGTGCCGGCACGGCGAGCGCCGCATAGACCGTGGCCATCACCTGCCAATGGTAGAAGCCGAGCGCCAGATCGCCGATCAGCATGGCGGCGAGCGGCACTATCACGGCGAGCGAGCGCCGGCCCATCACGGCGCCAGCGAACAGGGCGGCCGCCGCGACCGGCGAGAAGTTCTGCACGTGCGGCAGGAGTCGCGCCGCGACACAGAGCGCGATCAGGGCGAACGCCAGCAGCAGATCGGCGCGAAGCGAACGGGTGCTGGGATCGGTTCGGTCGGTCATCGGGCCAAATTCCATGGCCCGGTTGCATGGGCCAAGTTCCATCGAAGCGATAGTTTAGCACGGTGGCCCGATTTAGGCGACTTGAGCCCGTTGCCGCGCGGCCCACTCGCCAACGACCTTTTCCAGCGCATCGAAGCCGTCGGTCAGCGCCGCGGGTCCAGGCTGGAGGATGAGCGTCGATTTGACCTCGCGGAGGAAGCCGTCGCGGACCGCAGGCAGGGCGTCAAAACCCGGCCGGGCTGCAAATCTGGCGGAATTGAACTTCTTGCCGCACCAGGAGCCGATCACGATATCGGGCTTGGCCGCGATCACCTGCTCGGCGGTGACGATCCGCTCCTTGGCGCTCTTTTTCGAAGCCAGGCCCGGGAACACATCGATACCGCCCGCCGTCGCGACCAGCTCCGACACCCAGCCGATGCCGGAGATCATCGGCTCGTCCCATTCCTCGAAATAGACCCGCGGTTTTTGCGGCAGCCGCGCGGCGCGTTCGCGTGCCGCAGCGACGCGCTGCTCCAGCGATTGCGCCAGCGCCTCGGCCTTGTCGCTCGCGCCGACCAGCGCACCGAGCGTGCGGATCATCGCGAGAATGCCCGCGACGTCGCGCTGGTTGAAGGCATGCACCGCGACACCGTCGCGAATGAGTTCCGCCGCGATGTCGGCCTGCAGGTCCGAGAAGGTCAGCACCAGGTCTGGATCGAGCGCCATGATCTTCGGCACGTCGGCCGAGATGAAGGCCGAGACACGGGGTTTCTCCCGCCGCACCTGCGGCGGCCGCACCGCGTAGCCCGAGACCCCGGCAATGCGACGCTCCTCGCCGAGCAAGTAAAGCGTCTCGACGGTTTCCTCGGTGAGGCAGACGATGCGTTGGGGCGGAAACATCGCCGCAGCTTAGCATGTGCTAGTGCGGCAGCTCGATCTCTTCCGAAGGCTTCAGCAGCACGTCGAGATCGACGGGCTCGGCATGGCCGTCCTCGATCCGTATCACCTGGGAGCACAGCTTCTGGATCTCCACCATCTGGTGGCTGACATAGATCATCGGCACGCGCGCTTCGTCGCGCAGCCGCGCCAGATACGGCAGGATTTCGAGCTTGCGGGCGCGGTCGAGCGAGGCGAGCGGCTCGTCGAGCAGCAGCAACCGCGGCTTCATGATCAGTGCGCGTCCGAGAGCCACGCGTTGACGCTCGCCGCCGGACAATTTGCCTGGCCGGCGGTTTAACAATGCGCCGATATTGACCAGCGCGATCACCCGCTCGCGCTCGGCCTCGTCACGCGGCAAGCCGCTCGCCCAGCGGCCGTAGTCGAGATTCTGCGCTACGCTCATATGCGGGAACAGCCGGCCCTCCTGGAACACATAGCCGATGCGGCGGCGATGGGCCGGCACGTTGATCCGTGCGCCTGAATCGAACAGCACGGTGTCGTCGAGCGCGACGCGGCCGCGGTCGGGTCTCAGCAGTCCCGCGATCATGTTGATGATCGAAGTCTTGCCGGCGCCGGACGGCCCGAACAGCGCGGTGGCGCCGCCGGTGGTGGTGAACTTCGCGGCGATCTGCACCTCGCCCAGCCGCTTGTCGACGTCGACCGACAGCATGGTCAGTCTCCGTGGTAGCGCATGCCGGCGCGCCGCGCGAACCATTCGGAGGCGATCAGCGCAATCAGCGCGATCACCACCGCGATGATCACCAGCCGGAATGCCGCGGCGTCGCCGCCGGGGATTTGCGTGAAGGTGTAGATCGCGGCCGAGATGGTCTGGGTCTCGCCGGGAATGTTGGAGACGAAGGTGATGGTGGCGCCGAACTCGCCGAGCGCCTTGGCGAAGCACAGCACCATGCCGGCGATGATGCCGGGCAAGGCGAGCGGCAGCGTGACGGTGGCAAAGGTCCAGAACGTGCTGGCGCCGAGCGTCGAGGCGGCATCTTCGAGTTTGCGGTCGATCGCCTCGAACGACAGCCGGATGGCGCGCACGAGGAGCGGGAAGCCCATCACACCGCAGGCCAGCGCCGCACCGGTCCAGCGGAACGAGAACACGATGCCGATGTCGGCGAGGAGGCCGCCGACGAGTCCGCGGCGGCCGAATGTGATCAGCAGCAGGTAACCGGTGACGACCGGCGGCAGCACCAGCGGCAGATGCACGATGCCGTCGAGCAACGCCTTGCCCCAGAATTCCTTGCGGGCCAGCAGCCAGGCGATGGCGAGCCCGAACGGCAGCGCGATGAGCGTCGCCACGAGTGCGATGCGCAGCGACAGCTCGACGGCGATCCACTCTTCGGGTGTGAGGCTAGGCATCAGCGGCGCGTGTCCCGGGCGCAGTGCGGCGCGAAGTGCCGCGCTGCAGACCCGGGACCCCGGTTGGCTTGCCGCACGACGGATCGAAACCGGGGTCCCGGATCAGCGTCGCAACGCTTCGCTGCGCTCGCGCTGCAACGCATCCGGGACACGAGCCTGCCCGTCGTCGCTAACCTCACGGCCCGGCCTTCACCAGATATGTGAAGCCGTGACGCTCGAAGAGCACGAGGGCGGTGCCAGAGAGAAGGAACATGAAGAATTTCGCCGAATCCGGCTTGGCCTTCACGACCTGCGCCGCCGGATAAACGATCGGCGGATGCGAGCTCTCGGGAAACCGCCCGACGATCTTCACCTCGGGCTCGATCTTGGCGTCGGTCTCGTAGACGATGCCGAGCGAGGCTCCGCCATGAGCGACCAGCATCAGCGCGGCGCGCACATTCTCGGCCGGCGCAAGCTTCGGCTCGGCTGCGCTCCATGCACCGAGCTTTTCCAGCGCGGCTTTTGCGTATTTTCCGGCCGGCACCGCTCGTACATCGCCGACCGCGATCCGGCCATCGCCGGCAAGCTTGGCGATATCGAAGCCCGGACCGATTTTCACGTCCGCGAGCTTCGTGTCTTTCGGCGCAATCAGCACCAGCCTGTTGCCCAGGAGATTGAACCGCGATTTCGGCGCGATCAGCTTCTTTTGTGCCGCGTAATCCATCCAGTCCTGATCGGCCGAGATGAAGATATCGGCCGGCGCGCCCTCCTCGATCTGCTTGGCCAGCGCCGACGAGGCCGCATAGCTGGCCACGACCTTGCGGCCGGTGTTGCGGCCATAGGCTGCAATAATGTCGTCGAGCGCATTCTTCACCGACGCCGCCGCAAACACGGTGGCGCTGACGGGGGCGTCCTGCAAACGAGCGTCCTGCCCGCGCGCCGGAAGTGCGCCGAGCAGGACCGCGAGACAGATCAGAACGATGCGTTGGGTCATCCAACATTGTGGACCGGCGGGAGGCCCGCCGTCCATCGCTGGTCAGGAGTCGTCAGGTCGCCGGCTTGGCCGCCAGCACCGTGAAGCCGTACTTCTCGAAGATCGCCTTCGCGGCGTTGGAGCGCATGAAGGCGAGGTACTTCGCGGCTTCCGGCTTGGCGGTCGCGGTGAGCGCCACCGGATAGATGATAGCCGGATGCGAGTCCTCCGGGAAGTGCGCGATGATCTTCACGTTCGGCTCGACCTTGGCGTCGGTCTCATAGACGATGCCGAGCACGGCCTCGCCGCGGCCGACGAGCGTCAGCGCCGCGCGCACATTGTCAGCCATCGCGAACTTGGGCTCCGCGGCCTGCCACGATCCAAGCTTCTCCAGCGCCGCCTTGGCGTACTTGCCGACCGGAACCGCGCGCACATCGCCGGTGGCGATACGGCCGTCGCCGGCGAGCTTGGCGAGGTCGAAGCCCTGGCCGATGGTGACGTTGCTGAGCTTGGAGTCCTTCGGCGCGATCAGCACCAGCCGGTTGCCCAGCAAGTTGATGCGGGTGTCGTCCTTGATCAGCTTCTTCTGCTGGACGTAGTCCATCCATTCGAGGTCGGCCGAGGCGAACAGATCGGCCGGGGCGCCGGCCTCCATCTGCTTCGCCAGCGCCGAGGACGCCGCGTAGCTCGACACCACCTTGATTTTGCTTTCCTTGGTGAAGGCCGCGTTGATGTCGTCGACCGCGTTCTTCATCGAAGCCGCGGCGAACGCAGTCAGCGTCACCTCCTGTGCGCGAGCAGGCAGCGCCGTGAGGGTGACGACGAGGGCGAGAGTGGACAGCGAAAAGGCGCGTCTAAGCATAGCGGTTCTCCGCGGCACGGGGCCGTGTTTTGAAGGATTCGACTGTGCCGGAACCGCCGTTCCGATCGACATCGGCGCGCGCCCAGCGCCCCGCGGTCTTGGCAGGGTTTTTATCAACACGACGGCCGTCAGGTAAAGCCGCAATGCCGCAGGGCAGACGCGGCCTTATGTCGTGTCCTTTGCAGAATGCAGGGTTTACGACACCCGTCCGCGGACGGCCCAGGCGGTTGCGGTCAGCGAGCGCAACCCATCGGGTGCACCTGAGAGAAATGCCAGGCGGACCGCGTCCTCGATCCGGGCTCGGATGGCGGGATCGAGCCCGATGACGTAAGTGCCAACCGGACCCTGGCCGCCAAGCAGCGGCCCCCAATAGTCGTCGAAGTTGGCGTAGTCCATGCGGATGGTCAGCGAGCCGCGCTGCACATCCCTCAGGCCGCTCTGCTCGAACAGTTTCAGCAGGCCGTCGGGCAGCGCCAGCGCGCCGGAGAACAACTTGTCCCGGGTGCGGCCCGCGCCGGGATCGATACCCGCGGCGGTGTCCCAGAACATGCGCTGAAAGATCAGCCCGCCGCGGAAGTCCCAGACCGAGGCTGCGACGATGCCACCTGGCCGTGTGACGCGCATCAACTCCTGCAGCGTGTGGCGCGGGTCGGCGACGAAGTTCAGCACCAGTTGGGCAGCGACCGCAGCGAATGTGCGGCTCCGGTGCGGCAGAGCCGCTACGTCGGACACCTTGTAGTCGATTGCGTCCGACTGCTCGCGCGCAAACGCCACGTAAGCCGGCGCGAGATCGACACCGCTCACTGTGCGATCCGGCCAGCGCTTCTTCATCGCCCGCGAGAGACTGCCGGTGCCGCAACCCGCGTCGAGCAACGCGCCGTCGGGCGGCGCGATGAATCGAGAAACGGCTCCGACAGCCGTTGCGTCCAGCGGCCGAGGAAAATGTCGTAGGCGGCGCCGTCAGTCGCAACATAGGCTGAGGCGGTCGGGGCAGGATTGGACAAGGCAAGTCTCCGTCGCTGCCAACCTATCAATGCAGGGGACTGCAGGCCAAGTCGACGCGCTGCGACGTCAAATCCGATCGATCCATCGAAGCTCTCGATTGGTCGATCCCGGGATTCGCGGTAACTGTCTTTCGATGCGTTCCGACGTCTCCGCCCTGCAACTGGTCTTGACTGGCGATCCCACACTGCTCGCCATCGTGCGGCTGTCGCTCGCGGTCAGCATCGGCGCGGTCGTGCTCGCGGCATTGATCGGCATTCCGTTGGGCGCGTTGATCGCACTGACGCGCTTTCGCGGCCGCGAGGCGGTCATCGTGCTGCTCAATGCGTTGATGGGCCTGCCGCCGGTGGTGGTCGGGCTCGCGGTGTATCTGCTGTTGTCGCGCTCCGGTCCGCTCGGCGCCTGGGGACTTCTCTTCACGCCCACCGCGATGGTGGTGGCGCAGACCATCCTGGTGACGCCGATCATCGCCGCCCTCGCGCGACAGACCATCGAGGACCTCTGGACTGAATACCGCGACGAACTGAACGCCATGAACGTCGGTCCGTTGGCCCGCGTGCTGACCCTGATCTGGGAAGGTCGCTTCAGCCTCGTGGTCGCGTTGCTCGCGGGCTTCGGCCGCGCCGCGGCCGAAGTCGGCGCCATCATCATCGTCGGTGGCAACATCGAAGGCTTCACCCGGACAATGACGACGGCGATCGCGCTCGAGACCTCGAAGGGCGATCTGCCGCTCGCGATTGGGCTCGGCCTGGTGCTCATCGCGATCGTCGTTCTGATCAATGCCTGTGCCTGGCTGCTGCGCCGCGCCGGCGAACGGCTGGCGGGATAGCAATGCGCGCGATGCCGGCCGATCTGCCCATTCGATTGGACGATGTCACGGTGTGCGCCGGGCAAGGAACCGGCCAAGTGACAATGCTCGACCGCATCTCGCTGGTGATTGCGCCCGGCGCCCCGACCGTGCTGATCGGCCCGAACGGCTCGGGCAAGACCACATTATTGCGTGTTGTCATGGGCCTTCTGCCGCCGTCGTCGGGCCGTATCACCTGGGATGGCGCTATCGAGGCCTCGCCCGCGCGCCGCGCCATCGTGTTCCAGCGCCCGGCGATGCTCCGGCGCAGTGTCGCGAGCAACATCCGCTATGCCTTGCAGGCCGCACATATCGACAGCGGCCGGCACGAAGCGCGGCTTGCCGAGCTGCTGTCGCTTGTCGGACTGGACGCGCTGGCGTCGCGCCCGGCACGCCGCTTGTCCGGTGGCGAGCAGCAGCGGCTGGCGCTGGCCCGCGCGCTGGCGCGCGATCCGTCGGTGCTGTTGCTCGATGAGCCGACCGCAAGCCTCGATCCCGCTGTCACCAAGGCAATCGAGGACATCATCCGCGCCGTTGCAGCCCGCGGCGTGAAAGTCGTGATGGCGACGCACGATCTCGGCGAGGCGCGCAGGCTCGCCGGCGACGTGGTGTTCCTGCATCGCGGCCGTGCGGTCGAGGCGGGACCGGCCGAAACGTTTTTCCGTTCGCCGCAGACCGGCGAGGCGAGGGCATTCCTCGCGGGCGATCTGCTGTTGTGAGTGTAAGGAGAATGCCGATGCTGTCTCGCCGTCTGATGCTGGTGCTGGGTGCGCTGCTGGTCGTGTCGCCCGCGACGGCGCAGGAGCAATCCATCGTCGTTGCTTCCACGACGTCGACGCAGGACTCCGGCTTGTTTGGGTACCTGCTGCCGATCTTCAAACAGAAAACCGGCATCGACGTGAAAGTCGTGGCGCAGGGCACCGGCCAGGCGCTCGACACCGCGCGTCGTGGTGACGCCGACGTGGTGTTCGTGCACGCCAAGTCCGCCGAGGAGAAGTTTCTCGCCGAGGGTTTCGGCGTGAAGCGCTTCCCGGTGATGTACAATGATTTCGTCCTGATCGGACCTGCGAACGATCCGGCCGGCATCAAAAGCGGCAAAGACATCGTCACGGCGTTGAAAGCGATCAGGGACAAGGCGGCGCCGTTCATATCGCGCGGCGATCGGAGCGGTACGCATATCGCCGAGCTCGCACTCTGGAAGACGGCGGGCATCGACATCGAGCACGACAAGGGGCCCTGGTACAAGGCGATCGGCCAGGGCATGGGCGCGGCGCTCAACACCGCATCGGCCTCGAACGCCTATGTGCTGTCGGACCGCGGCACCTGGCTCGCCTTCAAGAATCGCGGCGATCTCGTCATCGCGGTCGAGGGCGACAAGCGGATGTTCAATCAATACGGCGTCATGCTGGTCAATCCGGACAAGCATCCGACGGTCAAGAAGGAGCTCGGCCAGCGGTTCGTCGACTGGCTTGTCTCGCCCGAAGGCCAGCGCGCCATCGCCGGCTACAAGATCAACGGCGAGCAGCTTTTCTACCCCAACGCCGCCGAGCCGGGGGTGTAGGGAGACCGCATTACTCGGCCTTGATGCCGGCCGCGCGGATCACTTCGCCCCACATCGCGCGTTCTGTCTTGATCCGCGCCGCGAACTCGGCCGGTGTGTCGCCAAGCAGACGCGCGCCGGAACTGGCGAAACGCTGCTGCATCGTGGACGTCCGCACCGCCGCGGCGATCTCCTTGTGCAGCCGCTCGACGATCGGCGCGGGCGTGCCGGCAGGTGCCATAATGCCGAACCAGGACGATGCCTCGTAGTGCGCCACGCCGGCCTCGGCCGCGGTCGGCACATCCGGTAGGAGCGGCAAGCGCTCCCGGGCGGCCACGGCGAGCGCGCGCAGCCGACCGCTCGCGATGTGCGGCAGCACGGTCGGTGGGTTGTCGACGACGCCATCGATCTGGCCTGCGATCAGATCGTTGACCGCCGGCGCCGCGCCGCGATACGGCACGTGCGTGAGCTTGATCCCGGCCGCGTGCATGAACATCGCAAGCCCGAGATGACCGGTCGTGCCGATGCCCGCCGAGCCGAAGGTGAGTTGGCCCGGATGGGCATGGGCAAAGGTGACAAGATCGCGGAGCGATTTCTGCTCGAGGTTGGCGCGCGTCACCACCAGCATCGACATGTCGGCGACGTTCGAGACCGGCACGAACGCAGTTTCGACGTCGAACGGCATTTTCGGATAGAGAAACGGATTGGCGGTGAGAATGCCGGCCGACGACATCAGGAGCGTGGTGCCATCGGGCGCGGCCTTTGCCACGGCATCGGCGCCGGTGTTGCCGCCGGCGCCTGGCCGGTTCTCGACGATCACCGGCTGGCCGAGGCTCTTCGACATCTCGTCGCCGACGGCGCGTGCCAGCACGTCGGCGAGGCCGCCCGCAGGGAAGGGTGCAACCAGCCGGATCGGCCGGTCGGGGAAGGTTTGCGCCGACACAGGCGCCGCGACCAGCATTGCGGCAATCGCGATTCCAACGCGTAACAACAAGGCCATGCCAGGCTCCTGAGACCATCGCGCCATCTTAACGCGGCGCATTCGACGCTTTGCCCGGCGCATTTCGTCACAGTGTGGATGGGCTGCGTTTGGCCAATTGCGTTTTTCCCGTCCCACATCCCAATCCATGAACCGGCACGCCTTGCCCGGTTTGACGCGACCCCGGCGCCTGCCGCGTCGTTATGCGAACGACTGATTGCCTCACAACCCTCGCCGCCGCACACTCAGCGGACATCCGTTGGAGCTCCCATGTCAGACGCCACGCCGATGGACGGCGAATACGATTACATCATTATCGGGGCAGGCTCAGCCGGCTGCGTGCTGGCGAATCGCCTGTCGGCCGATCCAGGCAAACGCGTGCTGCTGCTCGAAGCCGGCGGCCGCGACAACTGGATCTGGTTTCACATCCCGGTCGGCTATCTGTTCGCCATCGGCAATCCGCGCTCCGACTGGATGTTCAAGACCGAGCCGGTGCCGGGGCTGAACGGCCGCGCGCTGGCCTATCCGCGCGGCAAGGTGATCGGCGGCTCTTCGGCGATCAACGCCATGATCTACATGCGCGGCCAGGCCGCCGATTACGATCATTGGCGGCAGCTCGGTCTCACCGGCTGGGGCTGGAACGACGTGCTGCCGGTCTTCAAGCAACACGAGCACCATTTCCTCGGCGCGGGGGAGCATCATGCGGTCGGTGGCGAATGGCGGGTCGAGCATCCGCGTGTGCGTTGGGATCTGCTCGACGCGTTCCGCACCGCCGCCGAGCAGGCCGGCATCCGGCAGATCGTCGACTTCAACACCGGCGACAACGAGGGTTCGGCGCCCTATCACGTCAACCAGAAGCTCGGCCGCCGCTGGTCGGCGGCACGCGGCTTTTTGAAACCGGCGCTGACGCGGCCAAATCTGCGACTCGAAACCGGCTGCCTGGTCGAGCGTGTCACCTTCGACGGCAAGCGCGCCAACGGCGTGCGCTTCCGTCAGAACGGCGAGACCAGGCTTGCGCGCTGCCGGGGCGAGGTGGTCTTGTCGGCCGGCTCGATCGGCTCGGTGCAGGCGATGCTGCTTTCGGGCATAGGTCCGGCCGCGCAGCTTTCGGACTTCGGCATTCCGGTGGTGCTCGACAAGGCCGGAGTCGGCGAGAACCTGCAGGACCATCTGCAGCTTCGGATGATCTACAAGGTCGCCGGCGTGAAGACGCTGAACGAAATGTACGCTTCGATGTTCGGCCGCGCGCAGATCTTCCTCGACTACGCGTTGCGCCGACGCGGGCCATTGACCATGGCGCCGTCGCAGCTTGGCGTCGTCACCCGCTCCGACAAGAACCGCGAACGCGCCAACATCCAGTATCACGTGCAGCCGCTTTCGCTCGATCGCTTCGGCGAGCCGCTGCACAGCTTCCCGGCGTTCACCGCGAGTGTCGCCAATTTGCATCCGACCAGCCGCGGCCACATCCGGCTGAAGTCGCCCAATCCGGCCGACGCGCCGGCGATCCAGCCGAATTATCTTGCGACCGATGAGGACAAGCGTGTCGCCGCCGACTCGATCCGCGTCACGCGGCAGATCGTTTCGCAGCCGGCGCTCAAGGCGTTCCAGCCGGTCGAATATCTGCCGGGCGAGCAGGTGCGGGACAGCGACGACGCGGCGCTGGCGAAATCCGCAGGCGACATCGGCACCACGATCTTTCATCCGGTCGGCACCGCGAAGATGGGCCTGCCGAGCGATCCGATGGCCGTGGTCGACGAGCGCTTGCGGGTGTTCGGCATCGAACGATTGCGCGTGGTCGATGCGTCGGTGATGCCGACCATCACGTCCGGCAACACCAATTCGCCGACCATCATGATCGCCGAGAAAGCCGCGACGATGATTCGCGAGGACGCGCGGCGCTGAATGCTGCGTCATTGGTGGTGCGCTCCTTCTTCCAGCGTGCGGGGAGAAGGTCGGGATGAGGGGGAATCTCAGCGAGCGGGCTGTATCATTGCCCCGACAAAACCTGCCGGCAGGCGGGCGGCAGCGCTGACATCAGGATCGGCTTCGACGTCGTGCCCTTCGGCACATCGAGGTTCTTCTTGACGAACCACCAGTCGAGGTCCTTGCCGCAGCCTTCGTCGGTCGGGGTCGTGGGCTGCGCCTTGCAGTCCGGGCTGTCCTTCGGACAACGGATGCGGATGTGGAAGTGATAGTTGTGGCCAAGCACCGGGCGGATCTTGTGCAGCCAGGAGCGATCGCCCTTCACGTCGCGGCATAGCGCCTTCTTGATCGCCGGATTGGCGAGCACGCGCTCGACCTCGGGATCCTGGGCGAGCATCTTGTACAGAGCGATGTATTTCTCCGACCAGATCTTCGGATTGACGTCGGTCCACTGATCGTTGACCACGTTGGTCGACATCATCGTCTCGCGCTCCTCGCGCGAAAGCTCACGGTTCGGCATCGGCATCAGCCAGGCGTCGGCATCGAGCCCGACCTGATGGCTCCAATGCCCGTTGATCATCGGGCCGCCGCGCGGCTGCGCCATGTCGCCGATCAGGAAGCCGCTCCAGCCGATCGACGGTGCCTTGTTGGCGAGCCGCTCTATGACCTTGATGAGCTCCGGATGGCCCCAGTTGCGGTTGCGCGACAGCCGCATCACCTGCCATGTCGGGCCGTTGATCGGCAGCGCCTCACCGCCGGCGAGGCAGCCGTGGGTGTAGTAGCCGATCGAGCGCGGCGTCGTGGTGGCCAGAGGCGTGGTCTTGCGGCCGAACTGCTCCTTGGCCGGCGTGTTGGCGTCGATATGTTCGAGCGGCGGCAGCGGCTTGGGATTGAGGGTGCCGAGGTCTTGCGCGGAGGCGAGGCCGCATCCTGCGATCAGCAGGGCCGCACTCCACGCCAGCAAGGTGGCCAGCTTCGACATGTGCCAATTTACCCAGCGCCCCACAGGCCGACAATTATGCCTGCCCTCACTGTGACGTGAAAGTCGCAGCCGATTTTATGCACCTATTCCAGGGTGTATGCGCTTTACATGTCACAGAAGGTTGCGAAACTCTCGTTCGGATTGGGCGAATCGGGGGCTGTCGGAGGGACTGATGCGTCGCGGTTTCGGCGCGGCCGGTGTGGCGGGCCAGATATCGGGCTGCGTCTTTGCCAGCGTTGTCATCTGTGCGAGCCCCGCAGGGGCCGACGTCGTCATCGCCGTCGATAAGGCCGCCCAGCGTATGGCCGTCACGGTGGACGGCAAGCAGGAATACGTCTGGAAGGTCTCGACCGGCACCGGCGGCGCGCCCAAGGCCGGCACCTACCGTCCGCAGCGGCTGGAGAAGTCGTGGTTCTCGCACAAGTACGACATGTCGCCGATGCCGCATTCGATCTTCTTCGACGAAAGCAAAGGCATTGCGATTCACGGCACACAATATGTTTCGCGGCTCGGCACCAGCGCGTCGCACGGCTGCGTGCGGCTTGCTCCCGCGAATGCCGCGACATTGTTCAAGCTGGTGCAGTCGCGGGGCAAGGCGGACACGACGATCATCGTGACCCATTCGGGCTGGCCGGACCTCGCCAAGCTTGCGCCCAAACCTGAGAGAACGCCGGAGAGCAAGCCTGAAGCTGCCCCCGCGCTGAACCTGCAAGCTGCGCCCGAACCGAAACCGGAAGCAAAGCCGGTCGCCGTTCCGGACGCGAAGCCCGCCGCTGCGGCGCCGATCAAGGCGAGTCTGCCGGTCGTCGCTGCGCCGAAGCAGAGTGCTGCGACGCCGGTCGTGGCAACCGCGAAAAAGCCCGACCGAGTGCTGATGGAGCGCATGGTCGACGCACCGCCCGGCACCATGGGCGCGCTGGCCACGCGGCCGGCCGAGCCGCCGTCGCTCGCTTCGGCGGGCTCCGAGCCGGTCAAGCTGCCGCCTCAACAGCAATAAGCGGCGCTTCCGTTTCCACGTCCGCGCAGTTCATGTGCGTGGTTTCGCGGTCGCATCGGGCTGCGCTAAAGTGATCGCAGTGCATTGAAGGAGACGCGCGATGGCCGAGTACCTGGGAAAGTCCGAGCAACAGAAGCGGCGGGCCTATTCCCCCGCAGTGATCACCCAGGGCGGCAAGACCGTCTGGCTTGCCGGCCAGACAGCCACACAGGACGAGCAGGGCAACGACATCGCCGGCAACTTCGATGCACAGGTGCGCACCATCTTCAGCCTGATCGACAAGACGATGCAGAGCTGCGGCGGGCGCCTCGCCAACATGGTCACCATGACGGTGTTCATCAACGATCCGCGCAACGGCGACCGCTTCGTCGAGATGCGCCGCGATTTCTTCCCGGATGGAAACTATCCGGCGAGCGCCCTGATCACGGTGTCGAACTTCGCGCGCCCCGGCATGCTGATCGAGATCCAGGGCGTGGCGGTCATCGGCGGATGAGAGTATCCGCGCTTTCTTAACCATCGCGAAGATTGTCGGAATTTCGTGCAGGAGCTGCACGTCTGATGACCTTGCGCGCGATGTTTGCAAATCGTCAATCCTGACGTTGCCGCAGATGCTCGCATTTTATGCGAGCTGATTTTGCTCGCGCCATAACGGACGGAACTTTCACAACAATCGAAAAACGTCCGAGTAAATTTGAGGCACCGTCGTTGTCCCAGATTTTCGCTTCGAGATTCTGCGGTCATCAGTTCTTAAGTGCGCGCCCGTAGTTCCGATAGTCCAGGGGCGTGGTCGGCACGGAAGGTGTCGATGCGTCTTTGGGGGCGCGTATGTCTGGCCGTTATCATCCCAGTGGTTCGAAGGCGGCAAACACGCTTGCCGGTGTCGCTGCCTGGTTGCGGCAATGCCTTGCGACCCGTCGCAACGCTGAGCGGGCCGAGGCTGAAACGGCCATCGCGGTGGAGAATGCGCGGCTGGCGCATGCCCGGTTGCGCGCGGCGATCGATATCCTGCCCGAGGGCGTTGTGTTCCTCGACTCAGAGGGCCGCTACATCCTCTGGAACCAGCAATACGCCGACATCTACAAGCGCTCCGCCGATCTGTTCCAGCCAGGCGTCAAGCTCGAGGACACGCTGCGGGTCGGCGTTGCGCGCGGCGACTATCCTGAAGCGCTCGGCCGTGAAGAGACGTGGATCAGGGAGCGCGTTGAACGGCTGTACAATCCAACCGGCCGCCACGAGCAGCTTCTGTCCGACGGCCGTACGATCCTGATCGAGGAGCGGCTCACCGGCGACGGCGGCGTCATCGGCCTGCGCGTCGACATCACCGAGATGAAGAAGCGCGAGGCCTCGTTCCGCCTTCTGTTCGACGGCAATCCGGTGCCGATGTTCGTCTATGCGCTCGACGGTTTCCGCATCCTCGCCGTCAACGATGCTGCGGTGAAGCACTACGGTTACGGCCGCGAAGCGATGCTGGCGATGAAGCTTGGCGCCATCCACTCGGGCGATTGCCAAGCTCTCGATACAATCGACAAAACCGCCGAGGACAGCGCCGGCCGGACCTGGCAGCATCGCAAGGCTTGCGGCTCGATCATCGATGTCGCGATCTTCTTCAGCCAGCTCACCTACGAGGGCCAGAGCGCCGCGCTCATTGCCGCCGTCGACATCACGGCGCGAAAGCGCGCCGAAGCCCGCATCGCCTTCATGGCGCATCACGATGCGCTTACCTCATTGCCCAACCGCGTGCTGCTGCGGCTGCGCATGGAGGAGATGCTGGCCGGATTGCGTCACGGCGGCTCGGGTTTTGCGGTGATCTGCCTCGACCTCGATAATTTCAAATGGGTCAACGACACGCTCGGCCATTCCCTCGGCGATACGCTGTTGCAGCAGCTTGGCGAGCGGCTGCGGCGTGAACTGCCGGAGCGCGAGACCATCGCGCGGCTCGGCGGCGACGAGTTTGCCATCCTTCAATCCCATGTCGAGACGCCCGGCGACGTGAGCGAGCTCATGACGCGGCTATTGTCCCTGTTCGGCGAGCCGTTCGATCTCGACGGCCACACCGTGACGGTCGGCGCCAGCATGGGCGTGGCTCTGGCTCCGGACGACGGCTGTGACACCGACCGGCTGCTCAAGAACGCCGACATGGCGCTCTATCGCGCCAAGGCCGAAGGCAAGGGCGCGTTCTGCTTCTTCGAGCAGGACATGGATGCACGCGTGCAGTCGCGGCGGCGGCTCGAGATCGACATGCGGACGGCACTGCAGGCCGGGGGCTTCGAGGTGCACTACCAGCCGTTGGTCGGACTCGACAGCGGCGAGTTCCGCGCCTTCGAGGCGCTGATCCGCTGGCCGCATCCCGAACGCGGCATGATCTCGCCGGCAGAATTCATCCCAGTCGCCGAGGAAACCGGTTTGATCTCGCAGCTTGGCCTGTTCGTGCTGCGGCGCGCCTGCGCCGATGCGGCGCGCTGGCCCGATGGCGTTAACGTCGCGGTCAATCTGTCGCCGATCCAGTTCAAGAACGGCGTATTGCTGCAGACGGTGCGCGATGCGCTCACTGAGGCGGGACTTTCGCCGACACGACTCGAGCTCGAGATCACCGAGACGTTGCTGCTCGACAAGAGCGAGCTGGTCTCCTCGACATTGCATGCGCTCCGCGCGCTCGGTGTGCGAATCTCGATGGACGACTTCGGCACCGGCTATTCGTCGCTGAGTTATCTGCGGAGCTTTCCGTTCGACAAGATCAAGATCGACCGCTCGTTCGTGCACGACATCAGCGCCAATGCGGATTCGCAGGCCATCGTGCGGGCGATCGTCAGCCTCGGCGAAAGCTTAGGGATCAAGATCACGGCGGAGGGCGTCGAGACCGAAACCGATCTTGCCTATCTGAAAGCCGAAGGCTGCACCGAGGGGCAGGGCTTTCTGTTCAGCAAAGCGCTGCCGCAGCGGGAAATTCTGGCGCTGCTCGCGGAGCAGAAAACCAGGCGCGCGGCTTGACCTGCAATCCGACGAGAAGCTTCAGCCGGCCGCGTGAAATTGCCGGATGATCTCAATGGGTCCGACGATGTTCTGGTTGAACTCGGGCAGGTCGGCGGCGGGAATCCAATATTCGTCGAGATCTTTGCCGCCGGCGTTGTCGACCGGATAGCGCGAGAGATACGCGCGCCGCACTTTGAAGCGCGTGACGTAGGCCACTTTTAGGTCCGGAACGATCCATTCGTGCGCGATCTTCAGCGCGAAGGCCTCGGTCAAAACCGGATAGAACATCGGCTGTCCGGTGCGCGGCGGAAACGCGCGGAAACCGGATTTCTCGATGAGCAGGTATTCCCCCGGGCCGACGGAGCAGAACAGTGTGATCGTGTCGTCGGGCTGATTCACGCGGGGCTCAGGCGCCGGCCGAGGCTCAGACATCCACCTTCAGGGCGGCGATGAACGCCTCCTGCGGGATGTCGACCTTGCCGTACTGGCGCATCTTCTTCTTGCCCTTCTTCTGCTTGTCGAGAAGCTTGCGCTTGCGGCTGACGTCGCCGCCATAGCACTTGGCGGTCACGTCCTTGCGCATGGCGCGCACCGTCTCGCGGGCAATGATCTTGCCGCCGATCGCGGCCTGGATCGGCACCTGGAACATGTGCGGCGGGATCAGCTCTTTCAGCTTCTCCACCATGGCGCGGCCGCGCTGCTCGGCGCGCGAGCGGTGCACCAGCATGGACAGTGCGTCGACCGATTCTTCGTTGACCAGGATCGACATCTTGACGAGGTCGGCCTCGCGATAGTCGGTCAGATGGTAGTCGAACGAGGCATAGCCCTTCGACACCGACTTGAGGCGATCGTAGAAATCGAACACCACCTCGTTGAGCGGCAGGTTGTACTTCGCCATGGCGCGGGTGCCCACGTAAGTGAGCTCGACCTGCTGGCCGCGGCGGTCCTGGCAGAGCTTCAGCACCGAACCGAGATATTCGTCCGGCGTGAGAATCGTCGCTTCGATCCATGGTTCCTGGATTTCCAGGATCTTCATCGGGTCCGGCATATCGACCGGATTGTGGATCTCGATCTGCGAGCCGTCGCGCAGGTTCATCTTGTAGATGACCGACGGCGCGGTCGCGATCAGGTCGAGGTTGAACTCGCGCTCGAGCCGCTCCTGGATGATCTCGAGGTGCAGGAGGCCAAGGAAGCCGCAGCGGAAGCCGAAACCGAGCGCCGCGCTGGTCTCCATCTCGAATGAGAAGCTCGCATCGTTGAGGCGGAGCCGGCCCATGGCGGCACGCAGGTCTTCGAACGCGGCGGCATCGATCGGGAACAGGCCGCAGAACACCACCGGAATGGCCGGCTTGAAGCCGGGCAGCATCTCGGAGACCGGCTTGCGGTCATCGGTGATGGTGTCGCCGACGCGGGTGTCGGCCACTTCCTTGATCGCCGCGGTGAGATAGCCGATCTCGCCCGGGCCGAGCTCGTCCACCGGCGTGAGCTTGGGCCGGAACACGCCGACGCGGTCGACGTCGTAGGCGGCGTTGGTGCCCATCATGCGAACGCGCTGGCCCTTCTTCAGGGTGCCGTCGACGATGCGGACCAGCACGACGACGCCGAGATAGGCGTCGTACCAGCTGTCGACGAGCAACGCCTTCAGCGTCGCGTTGCGATCGCCCTTGGGTGGCGGCAGTCGCGTGACGATCGCTTCCAGCACGTCCGGCACGCCGAGCCCGGTCTTGGCAGAGATCATCAGCGCGTTCGAGGCGTCGATGCCGATGACGTCCTCGATCTGCTTCTTCACCGCCTCGGGTTCGGCCGCCGGCAGGTCGACCTTGTTCAGCACCGGCACGATCTCGTGGCCGGCGTCGATGGCATGATAGACGTTGGCGAGCGTCTGGGCCTCGACGCCCTGGCTCGCGTCGACCACCAGCAGCGAGCCCTCGACCGCGGCGAGCGACCGGTTCACCTCATAGGCGAAGTCGACATGGCCGGGCGTGTCGATCAGGTTGAGGATGTAGTCCTTGCCGTCCTTGGCCCGGTAGCCGAGCCGGACGGTCTGCGCCTTGATGGTGATGCCGCGCTCGCGCTCGATATCCATGGAATCGAGCACCTGCTCGACCATTTCGCGCTCCTGGAGCGCGCCGGTGAGCTGGATCAACCGGTCGGCCAGCGTCGACTTGCCGTGGTCGATGTGGGCGACGATCGAGAAATTGCGGATGTTGTCGATGGCTTGAGCCGTCATGGGGCGCAGATAACACCGCCGCTGCGTTGCGGCAACCGAAACAGGAAGCGCCGCCGAGCGCTTTTGCGCGAGGGGCCGGCGCGACCCGTTAAGAGCCTATTCGTGGTCACTCCAGCAGGCCTTTGGCCTTGGCGGCCACGTCCTTGGGCGTCGCCAGCACCTTTTCCACGATTTTCTGCATTTTCTCGCCCAGGACGGGATCGACCTCGAAGCCCAGCTGACCGGCCTCGGCCAGGAACTCCGGGTCCTTCATGGTGGCGGCAAAAGCGGCCCGCAGCGTCGCGACCCGGTCGGCCGGTGCGGCGTTGGCGGCAAAGGGCCGGCCGAGCTGCGTGCCCGAGGTGACCAGTTCAATCAGCTGCCGCTCCTGCGGCGTCCGCGCCGCGTCCTCCACCGAGGGCGCGTCGAGGTCCGGCGCGCGCGGGCCGGCCTGGGCGATCACGACGATCTTCTTGTCCTTCAGCCAGTCCGGCTTGGTGGCCTTCCAGCTCGACCAGGTGTTGTTGCGTGCCTCGACCTCGCCGCGCTCCATGGCGAGGTTGATCTGGTTGCCGCCCGGATACCCGGTGACGATCTTGAATTTGGTGCCGAGAAACTCGTTCATCATCTCCGGATAGATGAAGGTGATGGCGCCGCGCGCGGAGGCGCCGGCCACAACCTGCTTCTTGCGCACGTCGTCGATGCTGTTCACGCCGGCGCTATGCCAGACCGCCATGGTCTCGACCGCTGGCGCGATCGAGCCGAGCCACTGCATCTGCGCGGCGTCGAATTGCACCCCGGCGATGCCGGTCGCCTGCATCGCCACGGAAGCGTTGGCGATCATGCCGATATTGGTGCCGTCCTTCGGCGCGACGTTATAGAGATAGTTGATCATGCGAAGCCCGCCGGCGCCGGTCATGTTCTGCGGCACCACGGTCGGATTGCCCGGGATGTGCTTGCCGATGTGGCGCGCCACCAGACGCGCCTGAATGTCGTATTCGCCGCCGACGCCCACGCCGATGTAAACGTTGATCGTCTTGCCGCGGTAGAACTCGGCCGCGTTTTGCGCCTGCGCGGCGCCCGTTGCGACGACCAGCATCGACAGCATGACCGCCGCGTGGCGGCCAAGAGATTGCCAAGAGCCCATTCGTTTCCGTCCCAGTGTTCAGGCGTTTTTGTGGTTGTCCCACTGCATCTTCTTATAGTCGAAACCGGTCTCGATGGTCGGCTTCACCACGGCGAAAAACGGCGAGATGTCGAAGTCGCGCGGTGCGTACAGCGAATGATGCCGGATGTGAAGGATTTCCTTGCGGCTCACGTCGTCTACCCGCCGCACCTCCGGCAGGATCGGGTAACCGACCGCTTCGAAGGCCTGCGCGATCAAAGTCGAGCAGATCGCGCGCGTCGGCTCGCCGGAGCCGAGCGCAATCATGCGCCGGCGCCAGCGCGCCGGCACCGGCGGGTTCGGCAGGAAATAGCGCATCAGATCGATGATGTTCTTCAGGTCGTAAGCGTAGCCGATGCGCTCGGTAACAAAGCGGATCACCTCGATGCGGTCTTCCGGCGTGAGGCCGACCGGCCGGCAGATTCGGGTGTTGAAGGTCGCGTACTTCGACAGCGGCGAAGCGATCACACCCTTGCCAAGCTCGGCTTCGATCAGCACCAGCGGCTCGCCGTCGCGCTCGCCGAGACCGGCGCCCAGGCCCACATACATCGCCGAATGTGACCAGGTCGATTGTGTCAGATAACGGATCGCCGAGTTGATCTTCGAGCGTGGGCCTTCGACCAGGAGAATGTCGGCCGGGCGGATGGTCATCGCCACGAGCTCGGGCCGTGCCGCCGCATAAGGCTCGTAGCCGCTGGTCGGCTTCTGCAGTTGCAGGGCGACGCGTTCCCCGATCCAGTCCAGCAGCTTGATGGTGACCGACATGCCCAGCGTGGTTCTGTGAGGCGGCAAAGATATGGCTGCTTCCGGAACGCAGCAAACGCAAATTTCCTTGAGCGTCTGCTGCGATGCCATATGGACCGCTTCGGCGCGGCCGTGCCATTACACCGACGATGACCCAGCCTCGTCTGCTCGATCGTCTTGCCGCCCCGGCCGAGCGGCTGCTCGCAGCGCTCAGCGATTCGGCGCGGCGCGAGCGGACCGTGACCATTGTTCTGACCGCCTACGTGGCCGTGTGGACGCTTTATGGCGTGCTGGCCAAGGCGAGCCAGGACGTGCATCCCGACATGTCCGAGATGGTGCAGTGGTCGCGGGAGCTCGCCCTCGGCTATCCCAAGCATCCGCCGATGGGCGCGTGGCTCACCGCTGCGTGGTTCGCGGTGTTTCCGGCCGCCGACTGGTCGTTCTATCTGTTCGCCATGGTGATCTCGGGTGCGGCTCTCTGGATCATCTGGAAAATCGCGGGCGATTACCTCGACGGCGAGAAGCGGGCGCTTGCGCTGGCGCTCGTGACACTGATTCCGTTCTTCAACTTTCATGCGCTGAAGTTCAACGCCAACACCATCCTGTTGCCGTTCTGGGCTGCGACCGCGTTCTGCTTCCTGCGCTCCTACGAGCGGCGGAGCGTTCTCTGGGCCGCGCTCGCCGGATTGTTCGCGGCGGGCTCGATGCTCGGCAAATACTGGTCGGTGTTCCTGCTGCTGGGTCTGGCTCTTGCGGTGCTGATCGATCGGCGTCGCGCCGAATATTTCAAATCGGCCGCGCCGTGGGTGACGATCGCGGTCGGCGCCGTCGCGATGGCGCCACATGTCATCTGGCTGATGACAACGGACTACACGCCGCTCACCTACGCCACCAACGTCCGTTACGGCGCAGGGCATCCGCTGAAGACGGCGGGCAATTATCTGATCGGCGGTCTGGCTTATGTGGCGGTTCCGCTGTTTTGTGCGCTGGCCGCGATCCGCCCGAACCGTGCGATCGCAGCCGACCTGCTGTGGCCGAGAGATCCCGAGCGGAGGCTTGCGGCCATCGCGTTCTGGGCACCGCTGCTGTTGCCGGCGGCGCTCGCACCGGTCTTCGACTTCGAAATCACCCCGCTCTGGACCATGTCGGCCTGGGCGCTGCTGCCGGTGGTGCTGCTGTCGTCGCCTCTGATCACGCTCGATCGCCGGCCGGTGATCGGCACAGTCATGATTGCCGTCGTGCTGCCGGTCGTGATGGTCGCGGCTGCGCCATTCATCGCCGACAGCATCCACCGCAAAGGCATGACGCCGGCGGCGATGCATTCGCGGCTCCTCGCCGACCGTGTGGCCCACGAATGGCGGCGCATCACCGACAAGCCGCTCAAGTTCGTCGGCGGTGACATCGATCTGGCCTATGGCGTGGCGTTCTATCTGCCCGGCAAAGCCGTGGCCTTTCCGGGATTCAACCGCATACTGGCACCGTGGGTGGATGTGGCGCGCCTGCCGCGCGACGGGATTGCGGTGGTCTGCCCGGCCGGCGACCCGACATGCATGATGCCGGCCACGGCGCTCAATCTCTCCGGGCCGCGCATCGAAGCCGATGTCACGCGCAGCTATTTCGGCCGGCCGGGTCCGACCATGCGCTACGTGATCATGATCGTGCCGCCGCAGCCTTGAGCGGGCCGTCGCGTTACGCCTCGCCCGTCACTCCTGGTCCATTACTCTTGGCGATGGGTGCGCGTCCATTCGCGCGCCCGGTTCAGCGCCATTTGCACCTGGATCGGCATCAGACGCTCGGTCAGCGCCATGCGGGCGCTGGCGATCGTGTCGCGCAGGCTGCCGACAGCGTCGCCATAGGCCAGATCGAACCACATCAGCGCTTCGATGTCGTCGCGGGGCACGCCTTGGCCTTCGGCATGGCGCAACGCGATGTTGTACATCGCCTGCGCGGACCCGCGTTCGGCGGCGCGCAGAAACCATTCGTTGGCTGCGGCCGAATCGGCCGGAATGCCGCTTCGTCCGAGGTAGAGTTCGGCCACCGCTTCGTAGGCGTCGGCCTTGCCCCGGTCGGCGGCGCTGCGCAACCAATGCAACGCGGCTCTGCCGTCGGCTGTCACGCCCACGCCGTCGCGATAGATCCGGCCGAGCTCGAACTGCGCCTCGGCGCGCCCGGCTTCCGCAGCGAGCGTGAACCAGCGAACCGCTGCGATGTCGTCGCGCGGCACGCCTTCGCCACGCGCACGCATGAAGCCGAGGATCTCCTGCGCCACTGCGTTTCCGTCGTCGGCAAGCGGCGAGAGCATCCGATGCGCCTGCACATATTCCAGCTTGGCGTAGTGGATGAGCGCATCGGACAGTGCGGGAGGCGGCTCGGAGCCGGCCTGACAGTTTGTTGCAATCGACACCGTGGCGATGGCCACCGTGGCAAACCTGATGAGGTATCTCACGACCACCTCTGGTGCGGTTATGAATAAATCAATTCAACGCAATGCTTGCGTTGCAAGAACTAAGCCGGTTCTTCGGCATTTGCGGAGTGAGCAAAGTCACACAGGGTGCCCGGTGGCAAGAAATCCGCTGCCGGTGCCTGGACACGGCGGCATCGCGATGATCGCTCGGTGGGCAGCCGGCGAAGCTCGGTCGATTCAGATGCAGTGCTTGCCGCGGCGACGATTACAAAAAAAATGCCCCGGCTTTCGGCCGGGGCATTCGACTGCGGGATTTCCGCCTCGATCAGTAGCGGTAGTGATTCGACTTGAACGGACCCTGCTGCGGCACGCCGATATAGGACGCCTGGTCCGGCCGCAGCTCGGTGAGCTTCACGCCAATCTTGGCCAGATGCAGCCGCGCGACCTTCTCGTCGAGCGCCTTCGGCAGCACGTACACTTCCTTCTTGTACTTGCCGTCGCTGTTGTTGGCGTACAGCTCGATCTGCGCGATCGTCTGGTTGGTGAACGACGCCGACATCACGAAGCTCGGGTGACCCATCGCGTTGCCGAGGTTCACGAGGCGGCCTTCCGACAGCATGATGATGCGGTGGTTGTCCGGGAACGTGATCTCGTCCACCTGCGGCTTGATGTTGTCCCACTTCAGATTCTTCAACGATGCGATCTGAATCTCGTTGTCGAAGTGGCCGATGTTGCAGACGATGGCGCGGTCCTTCATCTTCCGCATGTGCTCGATGGTGATGATGTCCTTGTTACCCGTCGCGGTGACGAAGATGTCGGCGATCGGCGCCGCGTCTTCCATCGTCACGACCTGATAGCCTTCCATCGCCGCCTGCAGCGCGCAGATCGGATCGATCTCCGACACCATCACGCGGCAGCCGGCCTGGCGCAGCGAAGCCGCCGAGCCCTTGCCGACGTCGCCGAAGCCCGCGACCATCGCGACCTTGCCCGACATCATCACGTCGGTGCCGCGGCGGATGCCGTCGACCAGTGATTCGCGGCAGCCGTAGAGGTTGTCGAACTTCGACTTGGTGACCGAGTCGTTGACGTTGATCGCAGGCCACAACAGCGTGCCGGCCTTCTGCATGTCGTAGAGACGGTGCACGCCGGTGGTGGTCTCCTCGGAGACGCCCTTGATGCTCTTGGCGATCTCGGCGAAATAGCCCTTCGGCTTCTCCTTGAGCTGCTTCTTGAGCAGCGCGAAGAACACTTCCTCTTCCTCGGAGCCCGGCTTGTCGAGGAACGCGGTGTCGCCCTTCTCGGCGCGCACGCCGAGGTGGACGTACATCGTGGCGTCGCCGCCGTCATCGAGGATCATGTTCGGGTGGCCGCCGCCATGCCAGTCGAACAGCTTGGCGGTGTAATCCCAGTAGTCTTTCAGGGTCTCGCCCTTCACGGCGAACACCGGCACGCCGGCGGCAGCGACCGCGGCGGCCGCATGATCCTGCGTCGAGTAGATGTTGCACGACACCCAGCGCACATCGGCGCCGAGCGCCACCAGCGTCTCGATCAGCACCGCGGTCTGGATCGTCATGTGCAGCGAGCCCGCGACGCGCGCGCCCTTGAGCGGCTTCTTCGGGCCGAATTCCTCGCGGGTGGCCATCAGGCCCGGCATCTCGGTCTCGGCGAGCGAGATTTCCTTGCGGCCGAAATCGGCGAGTCCGATGTCCTTGACGATGTACTCTTTGGCGACGGCCATGTTGGTCCCTGCTGGTTGGAGAAATAGAGCTTCGGCGCGCGGCTTTCGGCCTGCGCCCTTCGCGGCTGCCTATAGCAGGGCAGGCCACGAGGTGCAACGAGGATATAAAGATTTCTTTATGTCCTCTAAGGAGTCCGAACCTGCGCGGTTTACGGGCGTTTCCTGAAGGATTCGTGACATTCGGACTCAAGGATCGGGAGCTGCCCTATGGCCATGCCGGCGCTGTCGGCCGACTCCCCGGTCGTGACCTCGCTCACGGCGCTGCGCAAGGCCGAGGACGCCTGCCGCCGCTGCCCGCTCTACACCGACGCCACCCAGGCGGTGCCGGGCGAAGGCTCGCGCGACGCCGAAGTGATGCTGGTGGGCGAGCAACCGGGCGACAAGGAAGATTTGGCGGGCAAGCCGTTCGTCGGGCCCGCCGGGCGGCTCCTCGATCAGGCGCTGGCCGAGGCCGGCATCGCCCGCGACAAGGCCTTCGTCACCAATGCGGTGAAGCACTTCAAGTTTGTGATGCGCGGCAAGCGACGGCTGCACCAGAAGCCCAACGCCGGCGAGATCGATCGCTGCCGCTGGTGGTACGAGCAGGAGCGCTCGATCGTTCGTCCGGCCGTGATCGTCGCGCTTGGCCTCACCGCGACGCGCGCCGTGTTCGGCAGGCCGATGGCGATCGGCAAGTCGCGCGGCGCGGCGCACAAGCTTGCCGACGGCGCGGTCGCCTTCGTCACCGTGCACCCGTCGGCGCTGCTGCGCGTGCAGGAGCGCGAGGACAAGGAGCAGCAGTACCGCGCCTTCGTCGCCGATCTGCGCCTGGTCGCGAAGTATCTGGGCAAGCAGGCGGCGTGAAATCCACGTGCGAAGCACTGGGTCCCCGCTTCCGCGGGGACGAACGGGGAGAGAGTCTCCGACCCATCAGTCGTTCGTCCCCACGGAAGCGGGGACCCAGGGCCATAAATTCCGAAGCTTCGATTGAATTACTAGACTCAGTCTTCTTCGCCGAAGCCGCTGGTGACCAGCTTTTCCAGCGCGTCCGCTGCGGCGCTCGCTTCGTTGCCGGTCGCCGCAATGGTGATCTTGGTGCCGATGCCGGCGCCCAGCATCATGAGGCCCATGATCGATCGGCCGCCGACCGTCTCCTGGCCGCGCGTCACGCGCACGTCGGCGTCGTAACGTTCTGCGGTCTGGCAGAACTTGGCCGAGGCGCGGGCGTGCAGTCCCTTCTTGTTGACGATTTCGAGGACGCGGACGTCTGCGCCGGCGGGCGTGTCAGGGGCAGCGTGGTCGGTGTTGTCGTCGCCCATTTGCCGGTCGGTTACTTGCCGGCCAAGACCCGGCTGGCGATCGTGACATACTTGCGACCGGCAGCCTGAGCTGCGGCGACCGCCTCTTCAAGTGGACATTCTTCCCGAACTTTGGCGAGTTTGACCAGCATCGGCATGTTGATGCCGGCAATCACCTCGACGTTGGGGCGGCCCATGCAGGAAATCGCCAGGTTCGACGGCGTGCCGCCGAACATGTCGGTCAGGATCGCCACGCCGTCGCCGGTGTCGACGCGCTTCACCGCCTCGATGATGTCCTTGCGACGCTGCTCGACATCGTCATCGGGTCCGATGGTGACGGACTCGATCTGCTTCTGCGGGCCGACAACGTGTTCCAGGGCTGCGCGGAATTCGACGGCAAGCCGCCCGTGGGTCACGAGAACGATACCTATCATCTTCGGGAAACCCCGGCGGGCGCGGCTGCGCCGCTCGAACGGGCGGCAATCATCCTGATCCAAAGCCCAAGTTCAAGGGCTCGACAGCCAATACTAGTGGGTTGCTGCATTGCGGTAAACAGCCAGGGCCTGCAATAGCGCGGCCGCAACGGCTTGAGCGTCATATGGGGGCATTTGCCACAATTTGCAGCCGGTTCCGCAGCGCCACAATCACACGACAGCATCACATGTTCGTAGGTAGGACAGCACCTGCGGGAGGGGAGCCTGGCCCGCTGCGACTGCTAGCCGCGGCAGGGTGATTCCCTCGATTTCACGTGTTTGGGCGGTCAGTTCCGGCAGCCGGCTGGCGTCCGGGGCAGCCAGATCGACCAGAAGACCCACCACCGCCACCGGTTCGTGGGGCAAACGCCGGATGCCCAGTCCGCGGACCTCGATCTGTCCAGCCAGCGCCGGGGGTGGCCGAACCAGGAGCCGGCCGTGCATCGCCTCGACCTCGGCCCGGTCGTCGGCGATCAGCCGGGCAAACGGCAGGACTCCGGGCGCCAGCAGGGCCAGCGCCAAGCCCGACTTGCCCGAGCCGGACGGCCCTTGGATCAGCACCGCACGGGCACCGATCAGGACCGCGGAGGCGTGGATGGTCGGGCGCGGCATCGGAGCGTCAGACGGTCGGCAGCCGCACCGTGAAGCGCGCGCCGAGCACGCGTGGCGGTTCGCCGTCTCCGGTCGGCACCGCCGTGCGGTTCTCGGCCCAGAGCTTGCCGCGGTGGGCTTCGATGATCTGCTTGGAGATCGAAAGCCCCAGCCCCGAGTTCTGGCCAAAGCCTTGATGCGGCCGGTCGGTGTAGAAGCGCTCGAAGATCTTGTCGAAGGCCTCGGGCCGGATGCCGGGCCCGTCGTCGTCGATGAAGACCTCGACCTCGTCGCGCAGTCTTCGACAGGTGACCCGCACCGTGCCGTCGTCCGGCGAGAACGAGCGGGCATTGTCGATCAGGTTGTTGATCACCTGGCCGAGCCGCGAGTCGTGGCCCGGCACGATGAAGGCGCGCGGTCCGCCGCCCTCGAAGCTCAACACCACCTTGACGTCGCTCTGCCGCGACTCGTTCTGCACCGAGACGACGGTGGTGAGGAGCTTTGCGATATCGACCGGCGCGACGTCGTTTCGCTGCAGCTCGGCGTCGAGGCGGCTCGCGTCGGAGATGTCCGAGATCAGCCGGTCGAGCCGCTTGACGTCGTGCTGGATCACTTCGAGCAGGCGGCCCCGGCTTTCCGCCGATTTGGCGAGCGGCAGCGTCTCGACGGCCGAGCGCAGCGAGGTCAGCGGGTTCTTCAGCTCATGGGCTACGTCGGCTGCGAAACTCTCGATCGCCTCGATGCGGCTGTAGAGCGCGCTGGTCATGTCGCGCAGCGCTCCGGACAGATCGCCGATTTCGTCGCCGCGCGCCGTGAGATCGGGGATTTCGACACGCGAGCGAATGCGGTGGCGGACGCGCACCGCGCCGTCGGCGAGCCGCTTCATCGGGCCTGCGATGGTGCGTGCGAGCAGGATCGACAGCACCACCATGACGCCGAGCAGGATGAAGAACAGCTTCACGATCTGCAGCCGCTCAGCCTCGACCGCCTGATTGATGTCGCCGCCCTGCGTCGAGAGCAGCAGCGCGCCGCGCACGGCGCGGAAGCGCTGCACCGGCACCGCAACCGAGACGATCACCTCGCCGGCATCGGTGACGCGCACCATGTAGGCGCTCTGCGCGCCGCTCAGCGCCTGGGCCACCTCCGAATAATCCTTGCCGGCATCGGCGCCGAGCTCGTGATAGCGCGGAAGGTCGCCGCGTCCGAGCCAGAGCCGCAGCTTTTCCCATTGGCGCTTGAAGTAGTTCGGCTTCTTTTCGTTCGGCGGCGGCAGATCGAGGCGGACCACCTCGCCCGGAAGGTAGAGGTTGCGGCTGTCGAGGATGAGATAGCCGTTGCGGTCGTAGATGCGGGCACGCGTCTTGGTCGGCGAGATCAGCCGGCGCAGGATCGGTGCCACGCGCTCCGGATTGATCGAGAATTCCAGGCCGGTGAGGCCGTCGTCCCCGTAGTTTTCGATCGGCGGCAGGTCTAGGCCGCGGTCGCGGTCGCCGTAGTTGCCGTAAGTGTCGGAAGTGCCAGACGCCGCGATCGCGCCCGAAATGATCTCGCCCTGCACCACAAGGCTTTGCACGCGGGCTTCGATCAGGCCGGCGCGGAATTGCGACAGGTACAGCGTGCCGACCACGAGCGCGACAAGGCCCGCAACGTTCAGCGAAACGATGCGGCGGGTGAGGCTCGAGAAGCTCTGGACGAAGAAGAAACGGCCGGCGCTGCGCGCAAGCCCATGCAGTCCGCCCTCGCGATAGACATGCGCAATCTTGCCCGGCAGCGTGAAGAACGGCTTGCGCGGCGCTCGCGCGTCAGCCTCGCCGGGCGTGGCTGTCCCGGTCTGGTCTGCCGTGGCTTCTGTGGTTCGATCGAGCAAAGGGGTCGCTGCCGTCTATCGGTTGCCGCCCACGCCTTCGTCTATCACATCGGCAGGGGTGCGCTCGACAGCCCGTTTGCGGCAAATCCACTCGCAAGCCCGGACAGCCTGGCTGGCGTCCGGGAGGGCAAGAGGGCCCGGACCGTCAGAGTTCCTTGAAACGGTAGCCGACGCCGTAAAGCGTTTCGATCATGTCGAATTCGTTGTCGACCGATTTGAACTTCTTGCGCAGCCGTTTGATGTGGCTGTCGATGGTGCGATCGTCGACGTAGACCTGATCGTCGTAGGCGGCATCCATCAGCGCATTGCGGCTCTTCACCACGCCCGAGCGCGCGGCCAGCGCCTGGAGGATCAGGAATTCGGTGACCGTCAGCGTCACCGCCTCGTTCTTCCAGGTGCAGGTGTGCCGCTCCGGGTCCATGCGCAGTTGCCCGCGCTCCAGCGCCTTGATGTCCGGCTCCTTCGCGGCCGCAGTCGCGTCCTTCGGGGCGGTGCGGCGGAGCACCGACTTGACGCGCTCGACCAGCAGCCGCTGCGAAAACGGTTTGCGGATGAAGTCGTCGGCACCCATCTTGAGGCCGAACAGCTCGTCGATCTCCTCGTCCTTGGAGGTGAGGAAGATGACCGGCATGTCGGTCTTCTGGCGGAGTCGGCGCAGCATCTCCATGCCGTCCATCCGGGGCATCTTGATATCCAGGATGGCCAGGTCCGGCGGCGAGGTCTTGAACCCCTCCAGAGCGGAAGCGCCGTCGGTATAGGTCATGATCCGATAGCCTTCCGCTTCCAGTGCGATGGACACCGACGTCAGGATATTACGGTCGTCGTCGACAAGAGCGATGGTCGGCATGGTTCCCCAGGAGGGTTGAGTTCCGCCTAATTTCAAGCCCGTAAAGCTAGGCCGAAATGTGACAGGGCTTCGACAAATACGTGATTCGTCAATCCGTTGGCCAGATTCCGAACTTAAGTTCCCGATCACGTCTTGCGGCGCGTCGCCAACCCGGATGAAGTCAGATCATCCCAAGCCTTAGGTGCATATATGAAGCCGAGCGCCGATTTCGACCCCAAGGTCACGGCTAAAAAGCTGATGCGGGAGGCCCGGTCGGGGGCGCTTGCGACGCTCATGGCGGGCTCCGGCGACCCTTATTGCTCGCTGGTCAATATCGCGACCATGGCCGACGGCGCGCCGCTTCTCCTGATCTCACGGCTCGCGGTCCATACCAGGAATGCGTTGGCCGACCCGCGGGCCTCGCTGATGCTCGACGAGCGCAAGGAAGGCGATCCGCTGCAGGGCGCCCGCGTCATGCTGATGGGCACGGTGCAGAAGACCGAGAATCCGGACGCGCGGCGGCGTTATCTGGCCTACCAGCCCGAGGCCGAGATGTTCGCGGACTTTGCCGACTTTGCGTTCTACGAACTGAAGCTCAAGGGCGCGCATCTCGTGGCGGGCTTCGGCCGTATCGTCGATCTGGCGCCGGCCGATCTCCTCACGGACGTCAGCGACGCCAAGGCGATGCTCGAAGCCGAGCCTTCCGCAATCGAGCACATGAACGCCGACCATGCCGACACCTGCCGGCTCTACGCGACGAAGCTTCTCGGCGCGCCCGACGGGGCGTGGCGCTGCGTCGGCTGCGATCCCGAAGGGCTCGACCTGCAGTGGGAGCGGATCGGGCTTCGGCTTCCGTTCCCCAAGCGCGTGACCGAGCCTGGCGCGTTGCGCGTCGTGCTGAAGCAGCTTGCCGAGCAGGCGAGGGCCGCCTGAAGGCAGCGTGCGCGATCACGGCTGGCTCACTCCGCGAGCCGTTGAACCAAAAGGAACCTGAGCGGTTATGTCGGCTGGGCGGCTGATTCCGCGGTTCGCACCAGCGCGCCCGGCATTCGGAATGTGAGCTGATGCACGGTTTTGGTGTCTTGCCCCGCAGGGGCAATCCTATTCCAGCCGAATACGCTTTGGCGGTCCGGATGCGGACAGCATCCATCGACCACACGCCTTAGCAACCATGCCGCTTCGGATCGAGGACTACGCCATCATCGGTGACTGCGAGACGGCCGCCCTTGTCGGCAAGGACGGCTCACTGGACTGGTTGTGCTGGCCGCGCTTCGACTCCGGCGCATGTTTTGCGGCGCTGCTCGGCTCGCCTGACAACGGCCGATGGTCGATCGCATGCACATCGCCGGGTGCGCGATCCACGCGGCGCTATCGACCCGACACGCTGGTGCTCGAAACGCGGTTCGAAACCGACACCGGCACGGCGACGCTGACCGAATTCATGCCGCCGCGCGGCGGGCACTCCCATGTGGTCCGGCTGCTGACGGCGGAACGCGGCAGCGTTTCGTTCAAAACCGAGCTCGTCATCCGCTTTGGCTATGGCGAGGTCGTGCCTTGGGTCACCAGGTGCGAGCACGGACGGCTTCGCGCGATCGCGGGTCCCGACAAGCTGATGTTGCAATCGTCGATCCCGCTGCACGGCGAAAATATGAAGACGGTTGGCGAATTCAAAATCGGCAAGGGCGAAACCGCGTCTTTCGCGCTGACATACGCGCCGTCGCATCTGCCCGATCCACCGCCCGTCGATCTGTCGCGACTCCTCCGTCAGACCGAGAAATTCTGGCGAGACTGGACCGCGGGCTGCAAAATCGAAGGTCGCTGGTCCGAAACGGTCAAGCGCTCGTTGATCACATTGAAGGCGCTGACTCACGCGCAGACCGGTGGGCTGGTTGCGGCTGCGACCACGTCGTTGCCCGAGCAGATCGGCGGCACGCGCAACTGGGACTATCGATTCTGCTGGCTGCGCGACGCGACGCTCACGCTGCTCGCCTTCATGAACACCGGCTATTATGAGGAAGCGCGCGCCTGGCGGGCGTGGCTCATTCGTGCCGTGGCCGGGACGCCGAACCAGCTTCAGATCATGTATGGCCTTGCCGGCGAACGCCGGCTGACCGAATACGAGATCGACTGGCTGCCCGGCTATGAACGTTCCGCGCCGGTGCGCATCGGCAACGCCGCGCATGAGCAACTTCAGCTCGACGTCTATGGCGAGCTCTTCGACGCGCTGTATCAGGCACGCAAGGGCGGCATCCCGGCCGATGAGAATGCCCGGGCGATCGGGCTTGCGGTGCTTCAGGACCTCGAGAAGCGTTGGCGCGAGCCCGACAACGGCATCTGGGAGGTGCGAAGCGAACCGCTGCATTTCACGCACTCCAAGGTCATGGCCTGGGTGGCGTTCGACCGCGCCATCAAGAGCGTCGACGCGTTCGGGCTTGAAGGGCCGGTCGACCATTGGCGGACGATTCGGCAGGAAATTCACGACGAGGTCTGCCGCCATGGATTCGATTCCGAGCTTAATTCGTTCGTCCGCTCCTATGGATCGAAGGAACTCGACGCGAGCCTGCTCATGCTTCCGGCCGTCGGCTTCCTGCACGCCGACGATCCGCGCATTCGCGGCACGGTGGCCGCAATCGAGAAGCGGCTTGTCGTGAACGGATTCGTGCGGCGCTACGACACGGCGCAAAGTGACGACGGGCTGCCGGCCGGCGAGGGCGTGTTCATCGCCTGCGGGTTCTGGCTGGTCGACGCCTATGTGATGCTCGGCCGGCGTGATGACGCGGAGCGGCTGTTCGACCGTCTCGTCGGGCTGCAGAACGATCTCGGCCTGCTCAGCGAGGAGTACGATCCAAAGGCTGGCCGCATGGTCGGCAATTTTCCTCAGGCGTTCTCGCATCTCGCGCTGGTCAACAGCGCGTGCAATCTCAGCCGAATGGAGAAGCCCGCGGAGCAGCGGGCCGAGCATCGCGCCAAGTCGGATGCCAAATCGGATACGAAGCCGAGCGAGACGACGCCGTCCTGAGCGACGCTGCCCATCTGCTGCCCACCGATAGACGCGCGCCGGCCAGTTGCGGCACACTCCCGGCCAACCAGAACAACGCGCTCAGGGGAGGCACCACCATGCGTCGTCTATTGGCAGGCTTGGCATTCGCGCTCGCCGTCACGCCGGCTCTCGCCCAATCCAGCGAACCGATCGCGCTGCGCGATATGGGCTCGTTCCATATCGGCGGCCGCTGGGTCGAGATCACCGGACAGCCGATCAAGGAGATCGTGTTCACGCCGGGCGGCGTGCCCGCCAAGGTCGACCCGAACGGCAAGTACCAGGTCGAGCAGATGTACGTGCAGTACTTCCTGCAACAGAAGGCCAAAGGAAAATTGCCGCTGCTGATGTGGCATGGCGGCGGCCTGTCCGGCGTGACCTACGAGACCAAGCCCGACGGCAAGCCCGGCTGGCTCAACTATTTCATCCGGCACGGTTGGGACACGTACATTTCCGACGCCATGGAGCGTGGCCGCGCCGGCTGGAGCAGCACCTTCAAGGGCGATCCGGTGTTCCTGCCGGTCGGCGACCAGTGGGAGCGCTTCCGCATCGGGCCGATCGGCTCCTACAACGACGATCACGCCAAGCGTGTCAGCTATCCGGGCTCGCAGTTTCCGGTCGAGGCTTACGATCAATTCCTCAAGCAGGGCATTCCGCGCTGGACCACCACCGATGATCAGATCGTCAAGGCTTACGTCGAACTGATCGACAAGGTCTGCCCCTGCGTCGTGCTGGTGCACAGCCAGTCCGGCTCATTCGGCTTCAAGGCGCTCGAAGCGCGTCCCGACAAGGTGAAGGCGCTGGTCGCGGTCGAGCCCACGCTCGGCGGCGACAAGAGCAAGGTCTTGACGATCAAGAACTCGCCGGTGCTGATCGTGATCGGCGACAATGCCAAGGAACATCCGCGCTGGTCGAAGATCCGCGCCGGCGACGTCGAGTATGCGGATGCGTTGAAGGCTGCCGGCGGCAGCGTCGACTTCGTCGATCTGCCCGACATCGGCATCAAGGGCAACTCGCACATGATGATGATGGACAAGAACAGCGATCAGATCGCCGACGTCATCCAGAAGTGGCTCGTGAGCAAAGGCTTCAGCGAATAACGGGCTCGCTGCACCGCGTCCGGGACATGAGGGAGAGAGCGATGCGTCGGATTCTGATGGGCGCCTTCCTGGCGGCGGCTTGCTTCGGCACCGCAGCCGCAGAGGACATCGTGCTGCGCGGCATGGGTTCGTTCCATGTCGGCGGCCGCATCGCCGAGGTTTCGGGCAAGGAGGTGCGGATGATCCAGCGCCAGCCCGGCGGCCCGATGACCAAGCTCGACCCCAACGGCCAGTACATGGTCGAGCAGATGTACGTGCAGTACTTCCTGCCCAAGGTGAAGAAGGGCAAGTATCCGCTGCTGATGTGGCACGGCGGCGGCCTCACCGGCGTCACCTATGAGAGCACGCCGGACGGCCGCGACGGCTGGATGAACTTCTTCATCCGCAAAGGCTGGGACACTTACGTGTCCGACGCGGTGGAGCGCGGCCGCTCGGGCTTCGCCTCCAAGGACATATGGCCGGACGATCCGATCTTTCTCACCTATCAGGATCCTTTCGAGCGCTTCCGCATCGGTGACGGCGAAGGCTCCTGGAACGCCGATCCGCAGAAGCGAAAGCTTCTCCCCGGCGACCAGTTTCCGGCCGAAGCTTATGAGAACTACATGAAGCAGACCGTGCCGCGCTGGCTCTCCACGGACGCGGCGATCCTGCGCGGCTATCTGGCGCTGATCGACAAGGTCTGTCCCTGCGTTCTGCTGGTGCACAGCCAGGGCGGCAATTTCGGCTTCCTCGCCGCCGAGCAGCGGCCCGACAAGATCAAGGGCATCGTCGCGGTGGAATCGGCGACCGCCGGCAAGGTCGAAAACGCCGCCAAGCTGAAGCACGTACCGGTGCTGATGGTGTTCGGCGATTATGTCGACCAGCATCCGCGCTGGGCGACCTTCAAGAAGGTCGACACCGAGTACGGCAACGCCATCAAGGCGGCCGGTGGCAGCGTCGATCTGATCAACCTTCCTGACATCGGCATCAAGGGCAATTCGCACATGATGATGCAGGACAAGAACAGCGATCAGATCGCCGATGTGATTCAGAAATGGCTGGTCGGCAAGGCGCTGGCTGACTGAGTCTGAGCAGGTCAGTCAGGACGACAAGCAGGACTGTTGGTATCCGGCGCTTGTTCCATGGCGGGTAAGCCAGTTCAGGCGCTGGGTTGGAGGTCGAAAACTTCGACCCCGCATGGGACGGCGATCTGCTGGTCACGTCGCTCAAAGCGCAATCGATCTACCGCTTGCGGCGCGATGGCAGCGGCCGGATCGTCTACAGCGAGCCGATCGCTCTCGGTCATCGCCTGCGGGATATCGCCGCGCTGCCCGATGGCACTATGGTGCTCTGGACCGATGATGCGCGGTTGCTGTTCCTCAATGTCGACCGTGCGGCATTTGCGGCCAACCGTCGCGCACCCGGTTGAGCGAGAAAGCTTCGTTTGTTGCAGCGCAACGTGGCCGGGGCTCCGGTAATCTTACTTTGCAAAACTTGGCATTGACTTGGCGCAATGCAGATTTGGGTAGCCCGCTGCAGCATGCTTTGGTCTTGGCAGGCGTCATGATCGCGACTAAAAGTCCGCCCACGATGTGACGATGCGGATCGTCGCCGGGGGCCATCCAATCTGGTCATCATTTCATGAGGTTCCGGATTGCCGATGCGGCCCGGAAGGCGTGAGGAGGAATTTTCCGTGAAAGAAACTGGTCTGCGTAACGCCGCCTTTGGCGCCGACAAATTCGGTCTCAAAGACCTCGGTGCGGTCCATTGGAATCTGACCGAAGCGCCGCTCTATGAGCACGCGATCCGGAACGGCGAGGCGACCATCGTGGCGGGCGGCGCGCTCGGCGCCGAGACCGGCCATCACACCGGCCGTTCGCCGAAGGACAAGCACACCAAGGTCGACCAGCTCACCGAAAGCACTGTTTGGTGGGACGGCAACCGCAAGCAGAGCCAGGAGCACTTCGACAACATGCTCCAGGACTTCCTGGCGCATGCCAAAGGCAAGACGCTTTACGCGCAGGACCTCTACGGCGGCGCCGATCCGAAGTACCGGATCAAGGTGCGCGTCTACACCGAATACGCCTGGCACTCGCTGTTCATCCGCCAGCTGCTGATCCGTCCGGATCGTGCCGAGCTTGCCTCGTTCATGGCGGACATGACCATCATCGACATGCCGTCGTTCAAGCCGGACCATAAGCGTCACGGCGGCCGCGAAGGCTCGGATACCCAGGTGGCGATCGACTTCACCCGCAAGATCGTGCTGATCTGCGGCTCGTCCTATGCGGGCGAGATGAAGAAGTCGGTGTTCACGACGCTGAACTTCTATCTGCCGGCCCAGGGCGTGATGCCGATGCACTGCTCGGCCAACGTCGGCAAGGACGGCGACAGCGCGCTGTTCTTCGGCCTCTCCGGCACCGGCAAGACCACGCTGTCGGCCGATCCGAACCGCACGCTGATCGGCGACGACGAGACCGGCTGGTCGCCGGACGGCATCTTCAACTTCGAGGGCGGCTGCTACGCCAAGTGCATCAAGCTCTCGCAGGAAGCGGAGCCGATGATCTGGGACGCCACCAACCGCTTCGGCGCCGTGCTCGAGAACGTCGTATACGATGCGGAGACCCGCATCCCGGATTACAACAGCGACAAGCTGACCGAGAACACGCGTTCCGCCTATCCGCTCGACTTCATCCCGAACGCGTCGCGCTCGGGCATGGCCGGGCATCCGAAGAACATCATCTTCCTCACCGCCGACGCTTATGGCGTGATGCCGCCGATTGCGAAGCTCACGCCCGCCCAGGCGATGTATCACTTCCTCTCCGGCTACACCGCGAAGGTCGCGGGCACCGAAAAGGGTCTTGTCGGCGTCGAGCCGGAATTCTCGACCTGCTTCGGCGCGCCGTTCCTGCCGCGTCCGCCGGCGGAGTACGGTCGGCTGCTGCGCGACTACATCGCCAAGTACAAGGTCGATTGCTGGCTGGTGAACTCCGGCTGGACCGGCGGCATCTACGGCGTCGGCTCCCGCATGCCGATCAAGGTGACGCGTGCGCTGGTGACCGGCGCGCTCGACGGCTCGCTGAAGAACGCGACGTTCCGCACCGACAAGTATTTCGGCTTCGCGGTTCCGACCGCAGTGCCGGGCATCGACACCAAGATCCTCAACCCGGATCAGACCTGGGCCGATCCGAAGGCGTTCGATGAAACGGCCCGCAAGCTCGTCGGCATGTTCCAGAAGAACTTTGCCAAGTACGAGAAGACCGTGGATGCGGAAGTGCGCGCCGCGGCGCCCGAGGTTCGGATGGCTGCGGAATAATCCGCGCCAGCATGAATGCGGAAAGGGCGGCTCGAAGGAGCCGCCCTTTTTGTTTCTGCATTGCGCTAAATTTACAAAGGCGATTGCCGGCTTTACCTGCTCGCAGGTGCAGTCGTGACCGGGTTTGACGCGGGCGCCGCAGGCGCAGGCGTTGCCGCGCTCGGCGCAGGAGCAGGAGCCGACGTTGGAACCGCCGCCACCGGCGGTGCCGGCGTCATGACATCCGGCGGCTCGGTCAGTTCCGACGCGATCAGTTCCAGCGCCACCACGCGGTTGCGCACTGCGCGCCAATAACCCATGCGCGGACCGGGAATTGCGGCGTCGCCGTAGAGGTCGTTGGCTTCCTTCCGGAACCGCGCCACGTAGCGCTCACCGAGCCTGTCGCGGAGATAGTTCTCCGAGCGCAGCGCCCATTCGTCGGCCGGGCGCGCCGGCAACTCGCGTTGCGCGTCGCGGATCTGGCCGAGCAGGGTGCGGCCTTCGAGGATGCGGGTCTGAATATCCTCGCGGACCTGATCGCGCAGCGACTGCTGCTGCTCGTTCTGAGATCGCGCCGCGTATTTCGCGTAATAGCCGGCGCCAATCGCCAGCGCGCCGATGATCAGCGCGGTTACGCCAAGCCGGAGCTTGGCCACCGACCGCCGGATCGGCAGCATCGAGATGAGGATGGCGATGAAACCGTTGATGACCGCCAACGCCGGTGCAACAAAACCGAAATACTCTCGCCACATTGAAGCTGTCTCAGCGCCCCGCCCGGCCACCGGTGACACAACCGTAGCATTGCCGCCGGGCGAGTCTCAATGCGCGAGAGGCCACACCTCTCGCGAAAATGACAATTCAATAAAAAGGGCCGGCTAGCCGCGCCGCCGCGAAGCGACGCGAGGAGCCGGCGCGGCCACTTACAAGTGCCCGCGCTGGCCGCTCGCCAGCGCGGGGAACCGCCCTTTACCTTTGGCTCATTCTAAAGATCAATCGGCCGATTGCGCGGACTGGCGTCCGAGCCGGTTGAACTTCGCCTTCTGCTCGTCGGTCAGCGCCGCATAGAAGTCCTCGAGCGCAGGCCGTACCGCATTGGCAGCTTGGATCATGGCGTCGAGCCGCTGCTTCATCACATCGAGCCGGCCCACCGGAGTCAAAGGTACGACGTTGGGGCAGGCGTTGCGCAGGGTGTCGACGGACTGCTGCAAGGCGTCGTCCAGACGGTCGAGAGAGGCCTCCTGCGCCTCGGTCGGCTGCAACGCGCTCTCGATGCGGTCGACCGCGAGACTGGAGAGACCGGCCTTCTCGCTGCTGCAGTTGGCGGTCTGATCGGGAGTCGCTGCGGCCTTCTGCGAGCCGCGGAGCGTCGGGCCGAGCTCGTTGAAACGCGCCTTCTGCTCGTCGCTGAGCGAGTTGGTGAACGCCTCGAGCGCTGGCTTCACGGTGGTCACCGCGTCGTCCATGGCTTGCAGACGCTGGGTCATCGCCTGCAGCCGGCCCGGCGGGGTCAGCGGCACGGCGTCGGGGCAGGCATCCTTGAACTCGCTCGCGGCCTGCTGCGACGCCTGTCGCAGATCGTCGAGCAGCTTCTTCTGTTCGTTGTTCGGACCCACCGCGTTGGCGATCTTGTCGATCGGCCAGGCCGTGATGCCGGTGGCCTGATCGGCGCAGAATTCGCGGGTGGCCTGGTTGACGCGGCCCGGCACATTGCCGCCGCCGCTGCTGCTGTAGCTTCGCGAAGGCGCCACCCCGGTGGTCGTGGTCCGCGCATAGGCGCCATCATAAGGGCCTTCGGCGGCATATTCGGCATAAGGCGCGCCGTCGGGGAAGAACACGCCGTCGAAGAAGTCGTCATAGGCATAGGCCCAGTAGCCCGGATCGTAGGAGTCGGGCCAGAACGTGTAATAGAACAGGTCGTTGTAGGCGTACGGCCAGTACACCGGACCGCGCCACGGCACGTACGGCGCCAGCACGCCAAGCTGCCAGGCGATCCGCGAGGCAAGCCGTGCCGCGCGGCGCCCGGCGCGCCGGTTGTTGTTGAACTGCGACAGGTTCGAGGCGAAGCGGCCCTGCGTCACTTGCGCCGGCGTGAGCGGCGCGCGTGCGGCGCGCTGCCGCCGATCTTGGCGCTGCTCTTGGCGCTGCTGGGTCTGGACCGCGGTTTGCGGGGGTGATTGCTGCTGAGGATTGGCAGCGTTGCGGCGCTCATCGCGCTGCAGTCGACGCAGCTCTCGGCGCTCCGAGCGGTTGAGGCGGCCCTTCGATTGCAGATCTTGGATCCGCTGCTGATTGTTGTTGGTCGTGGCCGCAGTCCGGTCTTGACCGGCGCCTTGGTTCTGCTGCGCGTTCTGCCGTTCGTCGCGGCGGAGCCGATTGAGCTCGCGGCGCTCCGAGCGGTTCAGACGGCGCTTGGACTCGAGCGTCTGCAAGCGCTGCTGGTTGGCATTGCCGGTGGCCGCTGTCTTCTGCTGATCCGCGGTCAGGTTCTGCTGCCGCGCGTTCTGACGTTCGTTCCGTTGCAGCGTGCGCAATTCGCGGCGCTCGCCGCGGGAGAGCCGGCGCTGCGATTCGAGCTGCTGCAGGCGCGGGTTCGGCGCGTTGTTGGTGACGGCGCTCGGCGCGATGTTGTTCGGCCGCGCCGTCTGCTGACGCTGCTGGATGATCTGCTGCCGGCGCTCGAAGCGCGTCGCCGCGCGATTCTGCGGCGCGATGCGCTGGATCGAAGGCGCCTGGCGGGGGCTGGCGAAGCGCGGCTGCGGCGCGTTCTGCGGCCGCACGAAGCGCTGCTGCGGTGCGGAGCGGAACGCCGGCGCCTGCCGGGCCATTGAAGGCGCCGGCCGGGAGAATTGCGGCGCGGGTCGCGCCATCTGTGGAGCCGGCCGCGCCATCTGCGGCGGCGCCGCCCGGACCATCGGTGCGGGAGCTGGGCGAGGCGCCGGAGCGGCCCTTGGCGCAGCAGGGGCCGCGCGCGGTGCAGGGCCGCCTCTTTTGGCGGGTTGCGCGGCTGCATCGTGAATGGGCGCGGCCAGCACGGCGAGGGCCACTGCGGTCGCGGTGAGACCAGCACTCAAGCGAAACATCGTCTTCTAAGCTCCCATGACGCCGTGAATGAAACCCGGCGCCTGTTGTTTTGGTTCCGTTACGGGAGCGTCCGTCTGCTCTATGTTGAATTTGCGTTCTGTATGTTCATCGAGCGTTCATTCGATGATGACGCTTTGCCGCACCAACGCGTCGGCATGCGTATGTCTGGCAGCTCGCGTTGCGCGCGAGCCGCCAGAATCGTATCGGTGACTTGCGATGGAGCCTAACGAGCGCCGCCGCCGGGAGCGGCCGATGTCGGCCCGCCACTCTCGGCCCAATCCTTGAAGGCGCCCAGATTGAACACCTTGTCGTAGCCCATGTCCTTCAGCGTCTTGCCGGCGAGCGCCGAGCGGCCACCGGAGGCGCAATACAGGATCACGGTCTTGTCTTTGGCAAACGCCTTGTCGTGATACGGCGACTCCGGATCGGCGCGGAATTCCAGCATGCCGCGCGAGACATTCACGGCGTCGGCGATCCTGCCGGTCTTTTCGACTTCGCCCGCATCGCGAACGTCGACCACCAGTGTGTTGCCCTTGCCGATCATGTCCCGCGCCTGCGCCGGCGTGACCTTCGGCACCGCGGCGTGGGCGGCATCCAGCAGCTGTTTGACGCTTGTCGTCATCTCGGTCGGTCTCCCTTCGATGTGGTGCGGATCGGTTCGTGATCGCGCCCGCGCGCGACGACGGGGCTACTACAGCGGATGGTCGGCTTGCCGAATGCCCGCGCCGCCTGCTCTCTTGACCGATCGTCCGAATTTTTCTCAAAAGGGCCGTGCCGTGCGGCGACTTGTCTCACCACCGCGCCGCAGCGAGGTATCGGGTCTTCAGATCATGCAAATCCTTGTCGTCGGTGCCGGTGTGGTGGGGCTTGCGGTCGCGCGCGCGGCGGCGCTGAAGGGACACGACGTCATCGTGGCCGAGAAGACGTTGGGCATCGGTAACGGCGTGTCGTCGCGCAACAGCGAAGTGATCCACGGCGGCATGTACTATCCGACCGGCTCGCTGCGCGCCCATCACTGCCCGCGCGGCCGCCGCCTGATGGTGGAGTTCTGTGCCTCGCATGGCGTGCCGCATCGGCTGTGCGGCAAGCTCATTGTCGCGACCGAGGATGCCGAGGTCGGCAAGATGGAAGCGATCCTGAAGCAGGGCGCGGCCAACGGCGTCGAAGGCTTCGTGATGATCGATGGCGCCAAAGCGCGCGCCATGGAGCCGCAGCTCAATTGCGTCGCGGCGCTGCATTCGCCGAACACCGGCATTGTCGACAGCCATGCGTTCATGCGCGCGCTGCAGGGCGATCTCGAAGATCGCGGCGGCGCGATCGCGTTCGGTACCAAGGTCGAGCGGCTGATCCACACCCAGGCCGGCTGGCTGGTCCGTTTCTCGGGGACCGAGAGCGGCGAGCTTGCGGTCGATGCGGTGATCAACTCCGCAGGCCTCGGTGCGCAGGCGCTCGGCCACAGCACCGAGGATTATCCGGACACGCGCGTGCCGCGGCTCGTGCTCGCCCGCGGCAATTATTTCGGTTACGCCGGCCGTCCCGTGTTCTCGCGGCTGATCTATCCGGCGCCGCGGATCGACGGCGGGCTCGGCACCCACGTGACGCTCGATCTCGCCGGCCGCATGCGCTTTGGTCCTGACGTCGAGTGGATCGACGAGGAGAACTACAACGTCAATCCGGAGCGCTCGAAGTCGTTCTACGCGAGCATCCGCCGCTATTGGCCGGGACTGCCGGACGATTCATTGCAGCCGGACTATGCGGGCATCCGCCCGAAGCTCACCGGGCCGGGCGAAGTCGCCGCCGATTTCATGATCGAGGGGCCTGCGCAGCACGGGCTTCCCGGCCTCGTGCACCTGTTCGGCATCGAGTCGCCGGGGCTCACGTCGTCGCTGTCATTGGCCGATGAGGTGGTTTCGCAGCTCACTCCGTAGCGGAATAGCGCGTGCCACGGCGTGTGCGCTTTACGGGCTTCGGGTCGTCGTTGGTCATCGGTGCCGCCGCGACCTCGGACGTGTCCTGCGGCGGCGCGGGCCGCACCTTGACCTCGGCAAGCCTGCGCGCCCATTCACCCGAGGCCGGATTGATCGGCGTGAATTCGGCCGTCTTGCCGTTGTAGGTGGCGAGCCCGTCGTTGGTCGCGACGATGTCGCCGGAGCGCAGCGTCGGATCGGTCGCGGTGTCGAGGCGGGCAAGGCCGCCGCCGTCCTTGCCATTGCAGGTGCAGTTGGCAACGAGCCTGTTGCGGTAGGCGAACGCCGTGTCGATGTCGGCGTAGCGCGCGCCGTTCTGCGCCACCGCGGTATCGATCTTGCTGCCGGAGAACACGACGGTCTGCGCCGCCGGACAGAACGAGTGGCAGAGCTCCGCGGGCGTCACGCCGGCATGACGTTGGATCGGGAAATAGCGGCCGTCACAGGTGCGCACGCAGTACGCCGTACCGTGGCCGTAACCGCCGCTGGTTTCGCCACCCGAAGGGTCGGCATCGGAGTTCGACTGTTGCGGCATCGACATCCGGCGCTGAAAGCCGCCGAACAGCGTTTCGAAGAAGTTCTCGGCTGCAGCCTGTTGCACACTTCCGAATGCCGACAGCGCCAGCACAGCGAACAATGCGGCGCCCGACTTCGCGATCGTACAGCGAGAAAGGATGAGCAAAGGCTGTCTCCCCGGTACGCCCGGCCATTTTTGTCGGGTGTGGCCCTATAACGCCGCACCGCGGAATTTGGTTGCAGGACGGCTCGGAACGCCGGCGTGACCCGGAAAAGGTCAACGAATCCAACCTAGCGGGATTATGGTAAACGAAAGGTCACCAGGCGAATTTCGCCTGGAATTGGTTCCACTTACGCGGGCCCTCAGAAATACCGCCACCACACATAAACGTGGCAGATCGCGACCGACACCAGCATCATCGGGAAGGCGTAGAGCGAATAGGTCACGAAGCGGAACGGCACCCCGGACCGCTCGCCGATGCCAGCCACGGTGAGATTGGCCGAGGCGCCGATCAGCGTGCCGTTGCCGCCGAGACAGGCGCCAAGCGACAGACACCACCACAACGGCTCGATCTTGTCCGGTCCGCCAAAGGCCGGCGCCATGCTCTTGATCAGCGGAATCATGGTGGCGACGAACGGGATGTTGTCGACGATGGCCGATAGCACCGCCGACGACCACAGGATGGCATAGCCGGCATGGGCCATGTTACCGCCGGTCGCGGCGACGAGCTGATCGGCCAGGAGCTTGAGCAGACCCGCCACCTCGACGCCGTGCACCACGATGAACAGCCCGATGAAGAAGAAGATCGTGATCCACTCCACGTCGCCGAAGGTCTGGTGGATGTTGGCCGCCGCCTTCTCGTTGTGATGGGCCCAGTTGTCGAGCAGCATCAGCACCGCGGCGCCGGCCATCGCGATGGTGGCAGGCTCCAGATGCAGCGGTCGGGCCAGCATGAAGGCGATCATCACCACCGCGAGCACCGCGAGCGACTGCTTGAGCAGAAGCCAGTCGGTGATCGAGAGCTTGGGCTGCATGGCCATCACCAGCGCTTCGCGCTCGGGGCTGGCTTTGAGCCCTTTGCCCCAGATCAGATGGATCATGATCGCCTGCACGGCCATGACAATGAGGATGATCGGCGTGAGATGCAGCACGAAGGCGTTGAAGTCGAGGCCGACCTGCGATCCGATCAGGATGTTGGGGGGATCGCCGATCAGCGTCGCGGTGCCGCCGATGTTGGAGGCGAAGATCTCGGCGAACAGGTACGGATAGGCCGGGACGTCCAGCTCCTGCGTGATCGCGAGCGTCACCGGCACGATCAGCAGAACAGTGGTGACATTGTCGAGAAAGGCCGACAGCACCGCAGTGCAGATTTGCAGAAGCAGCAGCATCCGCGCCGGATGCGCCTTGGCGGCCTGAGCCGACCACACGGCGACGAATTGGAACATGCCGGAGCGGCGTGAGATCGACACCAGGATCATCATGCCGGTGAGGAGCCCGATGGTGTTCCAGTCGACGCCTTTCAGCGCCTCCTCCTGGTCCATCACGCCGACCAGCACCATCGCGGCTGCGCCGAGCAGCGCCACGATGGAGCGATTGACCTTTTCCGAGATGATGACCGCGTAAGTGATCGCAAGCAGAGCGGTCGCGACCCACATCGGGTTCATACCGAAATAAATGTTCGAAGCGTGCGCCTGCATTCCCGGCCTTTGGCTTTCCAGGGGAAAGCTCAAGCACGGACCCGGCGAAGTCAATGCGGCGGAAGCGTCGAGGCTGTATCGTCAAGGAGACGAAGAAGAAGCATTTCAGGGAGGAACGGGTGAGCAACCGCTTTTCAAATCCCAAAACCATGGCGCCGCCGCGCGGCTACACCCAGGTGGTCGAGACCTCGAGCCCGGGCCGTACGATCTATCTGTCCGGTCAGCTCGGCATGACGCCTGAGGGTGCGTTCGCAGGCGAGCCGGGCGACTTCCGGGCGCAGGCGACGCAGTGCTTCGAGAATCTGAAGGCCGGGCTGGAGTCGGCCGGCGCGGGCTTCGAGCATGTGGTGAAGATCACCAATTTCTTCGTCGACATGTCGCACCTGCCGGTGTTCTTCGAAGTGCGCGACAGCTTCGTCAACACCAAGGCGCCGCCGGCCTCCACGGCCATTCAGGTCGGTCGCCTGGCGCGCGAAGGCGCGCTGTTCGAGGTGGAAGCCGTGGCGGTTGTGCCGGACCGGGCCGCAAAAGCTGCGGCCGGCGCGAGGCGGGGGACTGTCAGCAAGCCGGCCAAGAGGCCGACGAAGAAAGCCGCGAGCAAAAAGAAGCGCCGGTAGTGAGCCCGCTATGGCTCGAGCGAGCCGACGTAAGCCGCAAGCGCGATCATGTCGTCCTGTGAGAGCTTCTCGACAGGCAGTTTCATGAGAGCGCTTGAACCTCCGGTCCGGCCGCCGTGCTGGAACTCATAGAGTTGGCGAACGATGTAACTCGGCGAGCGTCCTGCGATCGGCGGAAACGGGCCGAGGCCTTTCAAGTCCGGCCCGTGGCACAGATTGCAGGCCACGGTCGTTCCCGATCCACCGGTTTTCGCGAGCGCCTCTCCCTTCGCCAGGCTGCCAACCGGCACATAGGCCGTGAAGGTGGCTCGTGAGTCGCGTAGTTCGAACTGGTCGACATCATCCGGAAACTCGACGATACGCCGGCCGAGCGACTCGGTGCCGCCCTCCGGACTCTTCACGTAAAACAAGCGCGACGGCCCGGTTTTCGGAATGGTCTCGCTTTCAACGACTTTGATGATGCGCTTGCGTTTCAGCGCTGCGAAATATTCCGCCGCCGCGCGAACCTCGGCGTCAGTCATGTCTTTGACCGACGCCAGCATCAATTGTGTGGAAGGCCTCTGCGGGCCGGACAACTTTCTGGCGCCGCTTTTGAAGTCGGCGATCTGTTGGATGAAATAAGCGACCGGCAAACCGGCGAGGCTTGCATTCTCCGGACCTCCGGTGCCTTCGACGCGATGACACGATCCGCAGGCGCGGATGTCAGGCTTGCGTCCGTTTGCGACGATGTCCGGCATTGCGGCGTGGTCGTCCGGATGCCAGTCGGGCGCGACAAAAAGATCGCGCGCCTGTTTCCAACTGAACGCGGCTTTGCTGCCCGGGAGTGAATTGGGCTTGTCGTCGGGTGGGGGCACTTTGACGCTCGGGTCCCACAAGAAAGCCCAGGCGGGAAGCCCGTCAGAAGATGAGCCATTCTGTGCCAAGCCAGCGCGGCTGGCGCCAATCGCGATGGCCAACGAGATCAGTGCATAAAACGAAATTTTTCCCAGCGAGTTCACAGGAGCCCCCCTCTGCGAAATCCCCGTGCAGCCTATGTGAATAAGGAATGCGACGAAAGCGCACAAAACCGATTTTTTTCACCTTAAGCGGCGTGGCTGCGGGTTGATGAATCCGCGCGTTAGCGACGCGTTCTCGCGAATCGCGCACAATCGGCCGATGCCAAGCTTTGTCTATGTTCTCGGCTGCCGGACGCCGGACCGCATGCTGACCTATGTGGGCTGGACCACCGACGTCGAGAAGCGGCTGAAGCAGCACAACGCCGGCACCGGCGCGCGCACCACGCGCGGCCGCGTCTGGGTGCTGCTGCACACCGAAAAATTCCGCACTCGGCGGCAGGCCATGAGCCGCGAGTGGTACCTCAAGCGCGATCGGAAGTTCCGGAAGCTGCTGCGGCAAAGGCTCTTTGTTGCGGTGTGATCCCGGCCTAACGGCGAGAACACTCAACCAATTTTATTTGTGGATTAGAAAAATCGTTAAGCCTGGGCGAGTTCCTGTTTGCCCGGACGCTGGCTCGCGCGCAGTGAATCTGTCCCGGCACAAGATTGTCTTAATGAGAATCGGTCAAAACAGAGGGCGCGTTTCCGAGTGATGTGCGGGCTGCGGCGCCTTTCGGCATTGGAGGCGGGCCTCAGCCCCCTTGAGTATGAAGGCCGGACCATGAGCGAACGACCCAAAACACCGAACACGCGCAGCGCCGACGCCGGCTGGGAGCCTGACGCCGCCGCGACCAGCAGCGACGGCACGCAATTCATCAGCTTCACGATCGGCGACGAGAGCTACGGCGTCGACATCATGGCGGTGCGTGAGATCAAGGTCTGGTCGGAGATCACCCGGCTGCCGGAGCAGCCGGACTTCGTGCGCGGCGTGCTCAATCTGCGCGGCGCGATCGTGCCGATCGTCGACCTGCGCTGCCGCTTCGGTCAGGGTTTGACCGAGGCGACCGCGCTGCATGTGGTGATCATCGTGCAGATCGACAGTCAGCTCGTCGGCCTGCTCGCCGACCGCGTCTCAGATATCGTCACGGTCGATCCGGCGAAGATCAAGCCGGTGCCGAAGATCGGCCAGAACGGCAAGTCGGCCTTCCTGAGCGGCATCGTGTCGATCGAGAGCGAGCTGATCGCGCTGATCGATCTGTCCCGTCTGCTGACCTTGCCGGAAACCAAGGATCTGGCGCTCGCGAGCTGACGAAGCGTTGCCTGGCGCGGGCGCGTGCTGCGCTGCGCGATTGCAACTCATTCGACCGCTTCGTGCTGATCTCGACCGGAGGCTTATCTTCCGGTTCGCCGGCTGCGCCCGCCGATGCCGCACTCCTGCTCAACCCTCCGGAGATCGGCGGCTGACAAGCCGTAATTGGCCATCGCGTGTTTCCGCGCGGCTTGCAGGCCGTACTGCGAGATGGCGTCGCGTATCTGCTCGCACTGTCCAGGGTTTGGCCCACCCTGCGCGTAACATTGCGTCGACAGCATTGCGAGCACGGCAATGATTGGGATTCTGCGCATTCCTTCAAGCCCCATGAGAAAGAAACGTCGTCGGCAGTAAATCCAAACGCTCACCCGCTGCCTGCAGTTCCCGGAACAAAACGACCGGAAGCAGGCCAGCCGGGGCCAGCACAGACTCCGCGACGGCCATTGGAACCTTTCGGACGTCGTGCGGCGCCCGGCTTGAGCCTGTTGGGAAGAACAAAGCGGACGTCCGCCGACCGCTCTGAATTATGGGAGCACGCCTAATGCGCCTCGTCCCAATTGTGCGCGGCCCGCGCGTCGACCTGCAACGGCACCTGGAGCGACACCGCGGGCATCGGCGCTTCCTCCATCACGCGCTTGATCACCGGCAGCGTCTTCTCGATCTCGCCCTCCGGAGCTTCGAAGATCAATTCGTCGTGCACCTGAAGCAGCATCTTCGCGTTGAGCTTTGCCTTGCTCAGCGCGGGCTCGATGCGGATCATGGCGCGGCGGATGATGTCGGCGGCGCTGCCCTGCAGCCGCGCGTTGATCGCGGCGCGTTCGTTGAAGGCGCGCAGCGCCGCATTCGCGGCCTTGATCTCCGGATAGTGGCACTTGCGCCCGAAGATCGTCAGCACATAGCCGTCCCGCTTCGCCGAGGCTTTGGTCTCTTCCATGTAGTCGCGGATGCCGGGGAAGCGCTCGAAGTATTTCTTGATGTAGGCGCCGGCCTCGTCGCGGCCGATGCCGAGCTGGTTGGCGAGGCCGAAGGCCGAGATGCCGTAGATGATGCCGAAGTTGATGGCCTTGGCGCGCCGGCGCACCTCGCCCGGCATGCCCTTGATCGGCACGCCGAACATCTCCGACGCCGTCATGGCGTGGATGTCGAGGCCGTCGCGGAACGCCTGCTTCAGCAGCGGCACGTCGCCGATCTCAGCAAGGAGCCGCAGCTCGATCTGCGAATAGTCGGCCGAAATGAGCTTGGTGCCGGGCTCAGCGATGAAAGCGCGGCGGATTTTCCGGCCTTCCTCGGTGCGGACCGGGATGTTCTGCAGATTGGGTTCGGATGACGACAGCCGGCCGGTCGGCGTCGCGGCCAGCGCATAGAACGTGTGGACGCGATGGGTCTCGGCGTTCACATAATCCGGCAGCGAATCCGTGTAGGTCGAGCGCAGCTTCGACACCTGCCGCCAGTCGAGAATCTTGCGCGGCAGGTCGTGGCCCTGCTCGGCGAGCTCTTCGAGCACCTTCGCGCCCGTTGCCCATTGCCCGGTCTTGGTCTTGGTGCCGCCGGGCAGGCCCATCTGGCCGAACAGCACGTCGCCGAGTTGCTTGGGGCTGCCAGGATTGAGCGCGCCGCCGGCGAGCTTGTTGATCTCGTCTTCCAGGCCGCCCTGTTTCTGCGCGAACTCGCCGGAGAGCCGCGACAGCACCTGCCGGTCGATCGAGATGCCGCGGCCTTCCATGCGCGCCAGCACTGAAATGAGCGGACGCTCCAGCGTCTCGTAGACGGTCGCGACGCGGTCGGCGGCCATCCGCGCCTTGAGCGCCTTCCACAGCCGCAGCGTCACGTCGGCCTGTTCGGCCCCGTGTTCGCTGGCCTTGTCGATCGGCACGCTGTCGAAGCGAAGCTGGTTCTTGCCGGTGCCGGTGACCTGCTCCAGCGGGATGGCCTGGTGGTCGAGCCATCGCTCCGCGAGGTCATCCAGGCTGTGGCTGCCCTTGCCGGCATCGAGCACGTAGGACACCAGCATGGTGTCGTCGTAGGGGAATATCTCGATGCCGCGCCGCGCGAAGATCTGCCAGTCGTATTTCAGGTTCTGGCCGATCTTCAGCACGCCCGGATCTTCGAGCAGCGCCCTGATCTCCTTGAGCGCCGCATCTTCCGAAATCTGATCCGGCAGGAGCTTGGCTTCCGGCGCAAAGAGGTCGCCGCCGCCCGCCTTGCCGCCGTCGCGGTGGCCGAGCGGCACGTAGCAGGCTTCGTTGTCGGCGAGCGCGAGCGAGATGCCGCAGAGCTGCGCCGTCATCGGATCGGGGCTCGTCGTCCGCGTGCTGATCGCAACGAGGCCAACGTCCTTGGCGCGCAGCACCCAGGCCTTCAGCCGGTCGAGGCTGCGCACGGTCTCGTATTTGCTGCGATCGAATTTCTTGCCCTGTTCGGCGGCAAGATGCGCGGCCGCAAGCTCCACCGGCGAGAACGCCTTGTCTTCGGACGGCGCACTCGTGCGTGCCGGACGATCGCCAAGATCGAACTCGCCATAGACGCTGGTGCTCACAGGCTTGGCCTTGGCGGCCGGAGCGGCGGCCTTGCCCGAACTGAGACTGGAGCTCGCCTCGATCTCGCTCGCCTCGATGCCGGATTTTTCCGCCACGCGCCGCGTCAGGGTGTTGAATTCCATCGCCTTCAGAAACGCGATGAGGTTCTTGTACTCGGGCTCGTGGACCGCGAGGTCTTCGACCGGCACCTCCAGCGGCACATGCTGGTCGAGCGTGACGAGCTTCTTGGAGATGCGCGCCAGCTCGGCGTTGTCGATCAGCGTCTGGCGGCGCTTCTCCTGCTTGATCTCGCCGGCGCGCTTGAGCAGTGTTTCGAGATCGCCGAACTCTTCGAGCAGTTGGGCCGCGGTCTTGGGCCCGATGCCCGGCACGCCCGGCACGTTGTCGGTGGAATCGCCGATCAGCGCCTGCGCCTCGATCACCTTCTCGGGCGGCACGCCGAATTTCTCGATCACCTCGGGGATGCCGATCCGCTTGTCCTTCATGGTGTCGTACATGACGACGCAGTCGTTCACGAGCTGCATCAGGTCCTTGTCGGACGACACGATGGTGCAGGTGGCCTTGGCCTCGCAGGCCTGGCGGGCATAGGTCGCGATGATGTCGTCGGCCTCGAAGCCGGCTTGTTCGAGACACGGGATGTCGAACGCCTTCACGGCATCGCGGATGAGCGGAAACTGCGGAATGAGATCTTCGGGGATGTCCGGCCGATGCGCCTTGTATTGCGGATAGAGCTCGGTGCGGAAGGTCTTCTCGGACTTGTCGAACACCACCGCGAGGTGCGAGGGCTTCTCGTCCGGCTTCATGTCGTTGAGAAGCTTCCACAGCATGTTGCAGAAGCCCAGCACCGCGTTGATCTGCAGGCCGTCCGATTTGCGCGTCAGCGGCGGCAGCGCGTGGTAGGCGCGGAAGATGTAGCCCGAGCCGTCGACCAGGAAGACGTGGTCGCCCTTCTTCAGGCCGGTTGCTGCTCCCTTTGCGGGCGCGGCCTTGGCAGGCGCGGGTTTCTTGGCGTCGGGCTTTTCGGCCGAGGATTTGGATTTGCTGGGGCTTGGCATGGCCCGAATGTGGGCCGTAGACCGTCCCGAATCAATGCAGGACGGCGCCGCTGTGAATCATTCCGCCGGCTGCAGCACCGGGCCGCGGGCGGGCTTGAGCCGCGCCCAGGCCGGGCGCTCGAACAGGAGGCGGAGCGGGGTGCCGCGCACCGCCCAGTACCAGACGAGCGCGCCGATCACACCGACGGCCGTGACAATCAGCGACACGGTGCCGAGATCGGGCACGATGCCGGTCTTGAGCAGCACGGCGCGCGTCGTCGCCATCGGCAGGAAGAAGGCGAGATAGATGACGATCGAGTTGCGGCCGCAATAGCGCAGCGCCTGGAACAGGTCGCTCCGCGCCATCAGCGCAGCGACTGTGACGACGGCGCCGGCGCCGATCACGCCGAGGCCGAGCGAAATGCCGGGCTTGTCGGCGAGCCCGGCCATCACCAGGCCGCCATTGACGAGCGCCCACAACGCGAGACCAACCGCCGCCAAGCCCGGCCGCGCCTGCACGCCCGCGGCCAGCGCGAACACTTGTCTGGCGAAGATATAGCCCGTGTAGATATAGACGAACCGATGCGCGAACTCGTCGATCACCGTCCAGCCGGTGCTGACGTGCGCCATCTCCATCCCGGCGCCGAGGAGCATCATCGCCGGCCACGGCACCCGCCGGGTCAGCTTGATGAACACGAAGAAGATCGGCAGCAGATAGATGAACCACAGCGTGCCGAACGGCTCGATGAAGGCTTCGAGATAGCTCAGGCCGACGCCCGTCCAGCCCTGCTCGGCCGCGAACATCGGCGCCTTGAAGGCGAACTGGATCGTGACCCACAGCACGTAGAAATAGGCGAAGTGCACGACCTTCTTGTCGAGATAGTCGCGCCAGTCGCGATCGATGACGCGGGCGAGGAACAGTCCCGAGATCAGGAAGAAGTCGGGCATCCGGAACGGGCGGGCAAACTCGACCACCGCATGCATCCAGCCCTCGCGGCCGGCTGCGAGCTCGACGCCGAGCGTCGAATGCATCATCACCACCATGACGATGCAGAAGCCCTTCGCGTAGTCGACCCAGTCGACCCGGTTGTCGTTCAGCCGGTGCATAACCCTCTCCGTGTCGCGAAGCTGTTACACATCCGTGGTTTCGGCTGCGTTTACATGATCGGAGAATCACCCAGGTACCGGCCGTCATTCCGGGGCGCGCCGAAAGGCGCGAACCCGGAATCCAGTCACGCAAAGACTTTCTCCGGTACTGGATTCCGGGTTCGCTCGCTTCGCGAGCGCCCCGGAATGACGTCGTCAATGGCCTGCTGGGGCATGGGCATGCCCCTGGACAGCCCGCACCCTCGCCACCCCACACCGCCTCTGCTAAGAGGCCCCGTCCGGCACGGCCGCCGGATTCGTTAACCAAGATCGGACACGAATGCGCGTCGCTATGATCGGCACCGGCTATGTGGGCCTCGTCTCGGGGGCTTGCTTCGCCGACTTCGGCCACCACGTCGTCTGCGTCGACAAGGACGCCGGCAAGATCGAAGCCCTCGACCGCGGCGTGATGCCGATCTACGAGCCCGGCCTCGACGATCTGGTCGCGAGCAACGTCCGCGCCAAGCGGCTCTCCTTTACCACCGACCTGAAAGGCCCCGTGGCCGAAGCCGACGCGGTGTTCATCGCGGTCGGCACGCCGTCGCGGCGCGGCGACGGCCACGCCGATCTCTCTTATGTCTACGCGGCGGCGAAGGAGATCGCGGGCGCTCTTTCGGGCTTCACCGTGGTGGTTACCAAGTCGACCGTGCCGGTCGGCACCGGCGACGAGGTCGAGCGCATCATCCGCGAGGCGCGGCCCGGCGTCGACGTCGCGGTGGTGTCCAATCCGGAGTTTCTGCGCGAGGGCGCGGCGATCCAGGACTTCAAGCATCCGGATCGCATCGTGGTCGGCTCCGAGGAGGAGCGCGCCACCAAGGCGATGGCCGAGCTCTACCGGCCGCTTCATCTCAATCGCTCGCCGATCCTCAACACCGGCCGGCGCACCGCGGAGCTGATCAAGTACGCGGCGAATGCATTCCTCGCCACCAAGATCACCTTCATCAACGAGATCGCAGACCTCTGCGAGCGCGTCGGTGCCGACGTGCAGGATGTCTCTCGCGGCATCGGCCTCGACAACCGCATCGGGTCGAAGTTTTTGCACGCCGGCGCGGGCTATGGCGGCTCGTGCTTTCCGAAGGACACGCTGGCGCTGATCAAGACCGGCCAGGACTACGATGCGCCGATCCGCATCGTCGAGACGGTCGCGCACGTCAACGAGACGCGGAAACGCGCGATGGCGCGCAAGGTTGTTGCCGCTGTCGGCTCGAACCTGCGCGGCAAGACCATCGCGATCCTGGGCCTCACCTTCAAGCCCAACACCGACGACATGCGCGACGCGCCCTCGATCCCGCTGATCACGGCGCTGCACGACATGGGCGCGAAGGTCCGGGCCTACGATCCCATCGGCATGGAGCAGGCCAAGAAGATGCTCCCCGAGCTGACCTATTGCGAGGACGCTTACCAATGCGCCAGCGGCGCCGACGCCCTCGTCATCGTCACCGAGTGGGAAGAATTCCGCGCGCTCGATCTGGATCGCCTCAAGACGATGATGAACGAGCGCCCCGCCGTGGTGGATCTGCGCAATATCTATCCGCCCGGCGACCTCGAGCAGCGCGGCTTCGTCTACGAGAGCATCGGCCGTCCGTCGCGGCGAGAGAAGTAAAGCCGCCGTTGCTGGATCGTTTCCGCGTGCGCCCATCTCCCCCCGTCCTCATCCTGAGGAGCATTGCCATAGCGCGTCGAGGACGCGCGTAAACGCGCTTGTGGCAACGCTCCTCACCATGAGGCCGGGAGAGAGCGGCTGGCATCGCACGCACGACGTGACGCTGAACGGTATCTCCGTCAGGCACGCGGCCGTGTCGGAGTCCGTCTCTCGGCCGGCGGAATTTCGATTGTCTCGATGTCTGCGCAAAACTCGCTGCAATAGAAGTGATCTGACTGACCCTTCCAGGCGGAGAGAGGGCTGATGTTTTCACGGCAGCAGGCGCAGGTCATCGCACGTCTCCCAATTTGCCCCGGCCTGTAACGGTCGCCGTGGCGATTGGTTCCGAGCGTGTCGACGAACGTCTCCGCGGTGTTACCCGCATCACACATCGATCGCGAATTGTGACGGAGGATTGAATCCGGACATTGTCAATGGAGGCGACCAATGACCGTTGATCTCGTCAATCCAACCGCTCGCAACACCGATCTCGATCTTCTTCATCCCGTGGTGCGATCCGCCGTCGGCAAGGTATTGAAAGACCTCGCCAGCGAAAAAATACCTCTCTTCGTGTTCGAAGCCTGGCGGTCACCCGCCCGGCAGCATTTCCTGTTCGCGCAGGGGCGCACGACCCCCGGACCCAAAGTCACATTTCAGGATTCGTGGGGCTCGTATCACCAGTACGGGCTTGCCGTTGATCTGGTGTTCGGCGGTCCGGGCAAGTGGACATGGGATGAGCCGAAAAAAGGTATGTGGAAACGGATGCACGAGATCGGACGCGCTCGCGGTCTGATGCCGCTGGATTTCGAAACGCCGCACATCCAGCTCGCCGGCACGTCGTCCGCCGCGCTCCGCGAAGGGCGGTATCCCGATGGCGGAGACGAGACATGGACCGGCAATCTCGCGATGGCCATCTCGGCCTGGACAAAATCGCCCGTCTCGCCGCCTTTCCCGCAGGTGCTGGATCGCCCGGCGGTGGCGTAGCCCGGCTTCCGCGGCTCCAAGTCAGTTCCGGCGTTAATCACTAACGCCGGAACTTTTCGTGGGCACGTGACAATTGATCCGACGGACAGCACACTCGGGACCGCATTCGCGCTCTCGCCTGAGAGCGGTCTCGTGAGTGTTCGCCATGAGTACGAGCGTCGCAGCCAACCTCGCCAAGATTCTCGATCTTCGGAAGCAGCTGGTGCGTCACCGCAACGATCTTGAAGCGACCTCGGCCGGCTTGCCGCCCGAGGATCAGGCGCGCTGCAGGCAGGCGCTGACCATCGTCGACCAGCTCGATCAGCGCTTGATGACGATGTCGTCGGTGGCGCTCGCCGCATTGCCGGCGTACGGCGGAACGGCGAAGAACTGAGCCGGACGAGCGTTGTGCAGCCGCTGGCGCCCTGCCGCGTCACGCATTGATCCGCCGGTGGCGGAACAGGAAATAGACCGGAATTCCCAAAGCGATCATGCCCAATCCGGCGAGGCTCTCCTTCGGCATCGTCCACAGCGTGTTGACGATCAGCAGCACCGCACAGCCGATGAAGATGAGCGGCGGCCACGGAAACCATGGCGTTCGATAGGCCGGCGCCGGAAGTGTGCGGCGGAAGTAGAACAGGCTCGAGGTCGTAAGCGCATAGAAGATCCACGACGCGAACACGATGCAATTGGTGAGTTGGTCGAAAGTGCCGGAGGCCGCCAGCACGCAGGCCCACACGCCCTGGACGACCGTGCTCGCGACCGGCGAATGCGTGCGCGGGTGAGCCTGGCCGAGTCGCGACCACATCAAACCGTCCTGGGCCATCGCATAGGGCACTCGTGCGCCCGTCAGGATCGATCCGTTCATGGCGCCCAGCGCGGAAAACACGAAGGCGAGCGAGAGAATCGTTACGGCAGCCCCGCCGAAACTATGCAGCGCGGCCTTGATCGCGACCGGCATGGCGTCGGGATGAAGCGTGGAGTTCGAGTTTGCGACCTCTGCAAACGGCAAGGCGTAGAAGTAAGCAATATTGGCACCCACGTATAAAAGGAACACGGCGATGACGCCTCCGACGAGGGATTGCGGGATCACGCGGTCCGGATAGCGGATCTCACCGGCTGCCATTGGCAGGTTGTTCCAGCCGTCGTAGGCCCAAAGCGCAGCGAGGACGGCCAGCCCGAAGCCGGACCAGCTCTTCCATCCCGCGGCCGATGCGCTTCCGAGATGATCCCAGCTCGTGCCGGCACCGAAGGACATAATCGCGGCCGCAAGCGCCATGACCATCACAATCTTCACCGCGGTCATGACGGTCTGCACGGCGCCACCGAACAGGACTGAGAAGCAGTTCAGGACCGTGAAGAACCCGATCACCGCTATTGCCGCTTCAAGTCGGTAATTGCCAATCGGCACGAGGCTTTCGAGAAACGTCACGCCGCCGATCGCGTAGGCGGCGATCGAGCCCGGCGCGGCGATCCAGAACCGGGTCCATCCGTAAAGAAAGCCGGTGAGGGGGCCATAGGCGTTGCGCAGGAAAACATACTCGCCGCCGGCCTTGGGGAACAGGCAGCCCAGTTCGGCGTAGGTCAGCGCCCCCATCAGCGACAGCGCACCGGCCGCAAGCCACGCCAGCAGGACATAAAGTGGCGCTCCTGCGTCCTGGGCCATCCCGGCCGTTTTCAGGAACACGCCGGTGCCGATCATGGATCCGACCACGATCGCGAAGGCTTCCTTGAAGCCCAGCCGCCGAAGGAGATCGACGCTTATCATGGGGCGATCATCCTTCAACGGGACTGCCAGAAGCAAATGCTGATCGGGCTTCAGAACCAACGGCACGTATTGGGAAGGTGGCTGCAATCTTCAACAAAGAATCGGATGTGAGGTGAAGCAATCAAAGCAGAGCGGACTCGGAACGGCATGATTGATCCCGTCCACGGCTTATACTGGACGCGGAAGTCGAATCCGGGTTTTTTCGAATCCCTTTCTTGCGACAGGATAGACCACATGGCACTTACGACATCGCGTAGCCGCTGGCTTGATGCCGGCTTTGCCTTGATCGCGGTCGCGTCTGTGGCAGCGGTATCAACCATTGGCCAGATCGCGACCTATCCGAATCTCGCACCGTGGTACGCCGGTCTGACCAAACCGGCGTTCAATCCGCCAAACTGGGTCTTTGCGCCGATCTGGACCGCGCTGTACCTGCTGATGGCATTTGCAGTCTGGCGGATTCTTCGGTCACCGGACAGTCCGACGCGCCGAATCGCGTTGATCTTGTTTTTCACCCAATTGGTGCTGAACGCAGCTTGGTCCTGGATGTTTTTCGGCGCCCACAGTCCGCTTCTCGGGTTGATCGACATCGTCCCGCAACTTGCGGCGATCTTCGCAACCATCGTGGCGTTCTATCGGCTGGACAGATTGGCCGCTTGCTGCATTGTGCCGGTGGCGGCCTGGGTCGGGTTCGCGCTCGTCCTCAACGTTTCGGTGTGGGTGCTGAACCGTTGACGCGTGGCGATGAGCCCGGCGGTGGTTCTTGACGCCTGTCTCATGCCACGCGCTCCGAGGAACGTCCTAGGCTCATCGAAGACGGCCGATCGAATCCTTTTGGCTGACAGATCAAATCAAGGGCAGGTCTAACCGCGCGCCTCGGTCCGGCTGGGGCCCGCGCCTTCGGACACCTGCCGCTCGGTGCTCGACAGGATGCTCGGCACCAGGCTCTCCGAGAAGCCGGCGAGGAAACACCACACCGTCACCAGCGCGAGATCCTTCGAGGGCACCACGAACGACATCGAGTTGTTGGCGGTGTTGATCCATTCCATCGCCATGTTCTCGAACTTCGGGAAGATGGCGCCGTTGATCAGGCCCGACTTGAAGAAGAAGAACATCACCAGCGCGCCGCACACTCCGACGCCGGCGCGCAGCAGGGAGTACGAGAACTCCCGGTGCAGGAACACCTCGTCGAGGCTCATGCCGCTCCAGTCGCGCTGGATGGTCAGCAGGCGGCTGAAGAACGCGCCGAGCAGGCCCGACACCAGCGCGGTATAGAGCGCGAACAGCGTCCAGTATGTCGACAGCTCCCGTCCGCCGTGGAAGTCCAGCCAGATCGCGATGTAGGGCAGGACGGCCAGCATGAAGGCCACCAACATGCACCACAGGATGTTCTTCGTGGCCTGCTTGCGGATCGGCCGGCAGAGATAGCGCTTCTTGGCGTGCCAATGCAGCCGCTCCATGATCCGCAGCAGCAGACCGCGCAGCACGGTGTCGTCAGCGGCGCTGTTGGTGTCCGACGAGGCTTTGGCGATGGCGTCGTACTGGACGCGGAAGCGCTCCGCCTCGACCGGCTGCTCGAAGGCGAGCTCGTCGAGACGCGCTGCGATCTCCTGGCGCAACTGGATGCCGCTCAGCAGCATCTCGATCATGCGTTCCGCGCGATAAGCCTCATCCCAGGCCGCCTCGGATTCCGTCGCGGCCTTCTCCTTGTGGGGATCGAGGAACTCGGCGAGCGACGCGTAAGTGCGCTTCTGGTTTTCGGTCTGCAGCGAGGATTCGTCGATGCAGCGCAGCCGCACCTCCAGATTGGTGCGATAGAGGCGCAGCATGTCGAAGCCGGCCCGGGTGATGGGCGCGTTGCGCTTGCGGCGGGCTCGAAGCGAGCGATGACGCTCGGCTGCGGCTTTTGGACCGGTGTCTGTGCCGGTTGCAGGTGCGGAATCGGATACCAATTGAAATGTCATTGTGTCGCCTCCTGAATAATCATGTCGCGTGTGCGACGCCGTACCAATTTCGGAAGCAAAGACGATATGCGGTGACGTTCGCCGCAGGCAGCGCAGTTGTAAAGTGAGAACCATCACACTCGATGCGAGCGACGGCCTGGCGAGCCGGCTGTGGTATCGGCGAGAGATTGATTCAATTGACGCTGAAGTGCTCTCACGTTCGCGGGCATCGAAGATGGCGATGTACGGTAGCGAACTTTGAACAGGCGTCGACCGGCTAGGCGAATCGCCGCGCGTCTGACACAACAAGTGCGCAATAAGAAAAATTCAGGCCTGACCTGTGCCCCGCACATCGTCCTCCCTGCTTGTGCGGGGCCTCATTTTTTTTCAGCGTGGTCGCCACCGCTTGTGAGCGCATAAGTCTCAACGCGCGGGCCATGGCCACACGCTATTGAGGCGGTCTGACCGTGCATTGTATCCTTCGGTCTCTGACCGGACGCTCGACGTGTTTGTCGACCCGACACATTGCACGCAAGGATGCATCGGATGGCCAAATTCATCATCCAGCCGCATGGCCGGCTGCAAGAGTGGATCGCTGACGAGAAGGGCTACTTTCGCGATGAGGGGCTGGATTACGAGTTCCAGCGCGGTCCCTCGTCGAACACCCAGAAGCTGGTCGATGCGTCCGGCAAGGTCGCCGATCTGAAGGCCGGGGCCTTCGAGTCTTACGAAAAGGGCGGCGGCAACAAGGGCGTGAAGTCCGATATCTCCTGCGCCTGTCACTGGACCGTGAATCAGGCGGCATCGGAAAAGATCGGCAAGATGTGGGGCAAATCCTACGTGTTCACGCCGGGCGGCATCATGGTGCCGCCCGAGTCGAAGATCACGGAGCCGGAGCAACTTGCCGGGCAGGAGATCGCGGTCGGCTATCACTCCGGCAGTCACTACACCACGATCCAGTCGCTCGAGCCCTATATGCCTCGCGATCAGATCAAGCTTCGATTCGGCGGCTCGATCTGGGCGCGCGTTGACATCGGCGTCGGCCGCGATCTGCCGGCCGTCAGCGTGTGGGGGCTTTCGTTCCAGGTCCTGGAGCAACTCGGTTTTCGCAAGGTGGTCGACGCGTCCTTCATGATCGCTTTTATGTTTCCGCCGAACGCCGATCCGGCGGACGTCGAGAAGTACATGAACGGCATGAAGCGGGCGCAGATGGAGCTCGACTTCGCGCCGGAGAAATATCGCCACTACTACCGCAATGAAATTCCGGATCGATACAAGGACAAAGTCGATGTTCGCCGCTTCTCGACCGGCGAGCGCATCGTGTTCCTGCCGTATACGCAGGAGGTCTACGAGAGGACGCAGGCCTGGATTCACGAGCGGGGCATCTTCGAAGGCCAGCCGCCGGTTCCCGACTACGCCGCGTCGGTTGCGGCGTAGCAGCCGCCACGGCTGAGGTGCCGATGCGCGTATGTAAGGACGCTTCGATGGCGAGAGCACGAGGGTCTTAGTCGTGCAGTGGCCGAAATGGATGCTTCGTACCAAAACGCACGGCCGGCCGTCGGCCTCGCGGTTGCCCGAGCCACCGCGCTGTTCGGGCCGAATCCTGCTGTCCCATGCGGTCGAGGGCTCGATCATGCATTTGCCCGACAGCCTCGCCGCTTACCCCGCCTTCGTCGTGGCGGGGCGCAAGCGTCAGGCCACGTCCTCCGACGTCGCATGGTTTGATGGCAATCATCTCGCGGTCGCCAACATGTATGGCGGACACCTGCGCATCTACCGCCTGCACGAAGACAGCGGTGGCCTGCCGAGCCGGCTTGAGCGTCTGAGCGAGAAGCGCGGCCTTTCGTTGCCCGAAGGCATCGCCGTGTCGCCGGATGGCTCGTTCGTTGCGGCGACCCATTCGCTCTCGGAGGAAGGCATAACGCTGCACGCGATCGAGCGCCCTTCGCTCACGCTCGGCCCGACCGAGGTGCTGTGCGCCGGGCGGGACGGAAGCGCATTTCACGCCGCGAGCTTTTCCCCGGACGGACGGCACATGGGCTACACCGTGATCGGACGTGAACGGGCCGTCGAGGTTGTGCGGATGCGCGACCGTTCGATGACCTGCCGGCTCGACACGTTTCCGGCGACGCTCTTGCCCAAGTCGGTGACGTTCTCCACCGATGGGCGGTTCGCGCTGGTCTCGCTGAGTTTCAATGCAGGACCTGCGGACACGGGAAACTACGGCGGCGGGATGCTCACGGTTCACCGCTTCGATGCGCAAACCGGCGTCATCGAGGCGGCGCCGGCAGCGCAATACAGGGCCAAGGGCACCGATCTGGGCTTTCTCGACATGGCGATCTTCCTGCCGGAGAAAGACGGTCACGCCTATCGCATCCTGGTCACCGACCAGGCCAACGACTTGATTCCGGCCTATGCGTTCGACGCCGCTACAGGGGTCCTGCGGCCGGACGGTGTGTTCCTTGACGGGCTGTCGTTCCCCCACGGCATCGACGCGCACCCCGACGGTCGCTACGTCGCGATCGCCACTTTCGGCGACGACAGTGTTCACATCGCAGCGGCTGCCCTCCGGTAGCGGGCGATCGTTCGCGCGCTAGGCGTGCGCGCCCGATGTCGCCGCAAGAATGCGCCGATAGATCGCGTTGAGCTCTGTTGCGAAGACCGAGGGCGAGAACAGCGCGCTCGCGCGAGTGCGGCCGGCCTTGCCCATGGCGATGAGGCGTTTCGGATCGTCGGCAAGCGTCTCGATGTGCGCGAGCGCCCGCTCGATATCGAACGGCGGAATGACGAAGCCCTCGATGCCGTGGCGCACCAGTTCCGGCACGGCGCCGCGATCATAAGCGATGACCGGACGCCGCGCCGCCATGGCCTCGACCAAAGTCCGGCCGAACGACTCGGCCACCGCCGAGAACGACACCACCACATTGAGCTGACGAACCGCCTCGACCGGGTTTGCGACATAGCCCGCAAAGCGCAAATTGACCTGCACGTTGTCGCGGCGTAGGCCTTGGGCAAGCTCCTCGATGTGTGCGGTGTGCGGCCCGAAGACGATGAACTCAAGCTCAGGCCGCCGCGACGCCGCGAGCGCCGCCAGCCTGACGAAGGCGTCGATGCCTTTTTTCGGATGATTGCTGCTGATGATGCCGATCTTGAGCGCGCCCGGCTTGACCTCGTTCGCCATGTCGAAGGCGTCGACATCGATGCAGTTGTAGAGCCGGAAGCTCCGGCTCTGGACGCCATAGAGACGATGCGTCGCCTCCGAATTGGCGATGATGAAATTCGCCGTGGCGCGGATCCTCGCGATGATTTCGGCCGGCTCCAAGCCGAACAGGCCTGCGAGATGATCATCCTGGTCGATTAACTCGCGCGCATGCACGATGCACGGAATGCCGGCTTGGCGCGCGGCGAGCAACGGGTCCATCAGTGTGATGGTGTTGACATGCACGAGGTCGATCGACCGGCGGCGAATGAACTCGGCAAAGCGGGCGATCGTCTCCGGTTTGGACGGGCAGGCGCCGCTCCACCATGAATACGGAAACACCTCGATGGCGTCGGTGTAACGGCCAATCGCCTGCATGTACTCCGCGTTGGTGGCCGGGATGACGGCGCAGACATCGTAGCGGTCACGGTCGATAGCGGCGACGATGGAAACGAGACTTCGCTCCGCGCCAGCGAGATACGCCTCAGCCGAATGGCCGATGACCGCGATGCGCGGCTTGCGCGCGCTCGCGCGCCGCAGGATTGAGGACAACAACGAGGTCTTCATCGCCCACCGTGCAGCCCGAAGCACACCACCCGCAAAGCCGGCATTGGCCGATGTCCGTTCTCACGATGGTTGTCAGGGGCAGGTCGGCAGCGGGCGCCAGGCAAAGCGAAGACCCCAGTGGATATTGCGGCAAAACCTGTCTGGGGCACCAATCGCTATTTGGCTGTTGAATCTTGCGATGGTTTCCGGGCGATCGCAGCCGCCGCGTCGCCGAGCAGGCAATTGGTGATGATGGCCGAGTATGAATCCTCGTCGGTCGTGATGCTGGACATGCAGGTCTTCGGTTTGTAGCGCTCGTGGAATTCGAAATGGCCGCTGCTGTTGGACGTGGTGACGTATTTGCCGTCGAGGGTGACTTTCGTGTTCGGGCGAGCCTGACCGGTCACGAGCAGCACATCGTCGGCGTAGACCGAATCGATGATGCGGATGGAGGCCGAAGTCGAATTCACGCCAAGCAAAAGGAGCGCTGCGACGATTGCACTCGATCCACGCATGATCGCTTCTCCTTTGGAGCGTCGGCTGTTCATCATATAAGCCGAGCATCTAGGGGCGGCAACGCGACATGTGCGACCGGTCATGCTCCAGGCAGAACACGGGCGCCGGTTCGGAAGTGATGCAACGCATTGCCGCGCTCACGACACCGCCGCCGTCAGGCTATGATATTGACGAACATATTTGTTCATGATAAGTTCTGATTTGCCTCGCTCATCTGAGGGCGTCTTCCGGAGACGATCGGCTGGCGGAGCGGGGTGTGGCGCCTGCAGGCGTGGCTCGTGACCACGTCCCAGGGTGTGCGGTCATCGTCCGTCCCCGATGAGGGGGCCGCCTTCAGTGGCAGGGCGCGGTCGGGTGAAAGCGGAAGCAAATGCCCCCTGGAGCATGGTGGGTGAAAGCCCAGCCGGTCCGATCGAATCTCGAACGGTGGCCTCGCAATAAATCGCCACAGGGGAGCGCCGGAAGGCGTGCGTGCCGGTCAAACGGCACGCGGCACCCTCGCAAGGTGCCGACTAATAAGTAGCGCCAACCGGCGCTCCGCTTCCCTCAGGGGAGGCAACGAAACCCGGGCATGGCCTGGACAAACCGACAGGGAAATCTGGCGATCCGCGCGGTTCATCGCGTGGAGCCGAGAACGCATGTGTGCAGGGCTGTTTGAAAATTGAATCTGAGACCACACCGGTGCCGGCCGCATCCCACCGGCGTCATTCCGGGGCGCGCCGGAAGGCGCGAACCCGGAATCCAGACGCGGATTCGGTGTGTGCATCTGGATTCCGGGTTCGCTCCAAAGCGCGTCGAAGACGCGCGTATACGCGCTGGTGCCGCTCGCGCCCCGGAATGACAGCGGAGTATGTGTGGAGGTTGGCGCAACATATGCGAAAAATGCAAAGTGCCCGCCGCATGAAGGAATTTTCCGAACGCCTGCCGATCGACGATGCGCTGCCGGGACTCACGGCGGCGCTGCGGCAGTATCACGCCGCGGTGCTGGTGGCGCCGCCCGGCGCGGGCAAGACCACCCGCGTGCCGCTGGTGCTGATCGACGAGCCCTGGGCCGCGGGCAAGAAGATCCTGGTGCTGGAGCCAAGGAGGCTCGCGGCGCGTGCCGCCGCGGAGCGCATGGCCGCGACGCTGAAGGAAAGCGTCGGCGACACCGTCGGGCTTCGTGTGCGCTTCGGCTCGAAGGTGACGCGCATGACCCGCATCGAGGTGGTCACCGAAGGCATTTTCACGCGGCTCGTCCTCGACGATCCTTCGCTCGACGGCATCGCCGCGGTGCTGTTCGACGAATTCCACGAGCGCTCGCTCGATGCCGATCTCGGTCTTGCGCTGGCTCGCGACGTGCAAGTCGGCCTGCGTGACGATCTGAAGCTTCTGGCCATGTCGGCCACGTTGGATGGCGCGCGCGTCGCGAAGCTTCTGGGTGACGCGCCGGTGGTCGAAAGCGAAGGCCGTGCCTTTCCGGTCGAGACGCGTTATCTCGGCCGCGACACCCGCGAGCCGATCGAGCGCCAGGTGGCCGATGCGGTGGCACGCGCGTTGCGCGCCGAAGCAGGCTCCGCGCTGGTGTTCCTGCCAGGGCAGGGCGAGATCCGCCGCACCGAGACGCTGCTGAAGGAGCGCCTCGACGATCCGGCCGTGGATGTGGTGACGCTCTACGGCGCGCTCGATGCGCAGACCCAGGATCGCGCGATCTCGCCCGCGCCGAAGGGCAGGCGCAAGGTGGTGTTGGCGACCGCCATCGCCGAGACCTCGCTGACCATCGAGGGCGTGCGCATCGTCATCGACAGCGGGCTGGCGCGCGTGCCGCGTTACGAGCCCGACGTCGGCGTGACGCGGCTCGAAACCGTCCGCGTGTCGCGGGCCGGCGCGGATCAGCGCCGCGGCCGTGCCGGCCGCACCGAGCCGGGCGTCTGCTACCGGCTCTGGGACGAGCCGCAGACCGCATCGCTCGAAGCCTATGCGCGGCCGGAGATTCTGGCGGCCGACCTGTCGAGCCTGCTGCTCGATCTCGCGCAGTGGGGCACGTCCGATCCTTCGACGCTGTCGTTTCTCGATCCGCCGCCCGCGGGCGCGTTGTCCGAAGCGCGGGCGCTGCTCGTTGAGTTGGGCGCGATCGATTCGCAGGGCCGCATCACCGACGAAGGCCGCATGCTGCGCCGTTTGCCGCTGCCGCCGCGGCTCGCCCGCATGGTGGTCGATGCGGCGCGCGAAGGGGAGGGACAGCGCGCCGCCGACATCGCGGCGATCCTTTCGGAGCGCGGGCTCGGCGGCGACGGTATCGATCTCACGCACCGTCTCGAGCAATTCCGCCGCGACCGCTCGCGCCGCGGCGAGGATGCGCGCCGCATGGCGAAGCGCTGGGCGGAGGAAGCCCGGCTTTCTTCTTCACCTCCCCCTGAAAGGGGGAGGTCGACGCGCGAACGCGCGTCGGGTGGGGGTCACTTCGCGCGCCAGCAGACCCCCACCCCGACCCTCCCCCTTTCAGGGGGAGGGGGCGCACTGTCCGGGTCGCAGGAGAATCTTTCCATCGGCGCCATCCTCTCGCTGGCCTATCCCGACCGTATCGCCAAGAACCGCGGCGCGAACGGCGCGTTCCTGCTCGCCAACGGCCGCGGCGCCAATGTCGATCCGGCGTCGCCGTTGTCGCGCGAGCCGTTCCTCACGGTGGCCGAACTCTCCGGAACCGCCGCGCAGAGCCGTGTCCTGCTGGCAGCGCCGATCGCGCTCGAAGACATCGAGGCGCGCTTCGCCGGGCAGATCGAAAGCCGCGAAGACATCGCCTTCGATGCCGGATCGGCGAGCCTGCGCGGCCGAAAGAGCGAGCGCCTTGGCGCCATCGCGCTGGCCGAGCGGCCGTTTCAGATGACGCCAGGGCCGGAGGCCGCGAAGAAGCTTGCCGACGGCATCGTGAAAGCTGGCCTCGCCCGGCTGCCCTGGACCAAGGCGCTGGAGCAATGGCGCGACCGCGTGATGTTCCTGCGCCGTGCCGAAGGCGACGAATGGCCCGATCTTTCGGATCCCGGCCTGGCGGCGAATGCGGACGACTGGCTCGTGCCGATGCTGGACGGCAAGACCGCGCTGTCGGGCGTCACGGCCGACGAGCTTTCGACCTCGATCATGGCGTTGCTGCCTTGGCCTTTGAAGCGGCGGCTCGACGAGGAGGCGCCGACGCATTTTTCCGCGCCGTCCGGCTCGTCGGTGCCGATCGATTACGAGGCCGAGGAAGGCCCGAAGCTTTCGATCCGGGTGCAGGAGCTGTTCGGCATGGACCGGCATCCGAGCATCGCCAAGGGCAAGGTCGCGCTGCTGGTCGAGCTCTTGTCACCCGCGCACCGGCCGGTGCAGGTCACCCGTGACCTGCCGGGCTTCTGGCGCGGCTCCTACGCGGCGGTGAAAACCGAGATGCGCGGCCGCTATCCGCGTCATCCCTGGCCCGACGATCCGCTGCACGCCCCCGCCACCCGGCGCGCCAAGCCCCGGGGGACTTGAGGCGGATGATTAAAATGCGAACGATCGCCGCAACTGGCGCTCCACCATCGAGGCCAAAAGCCTCGCCCGTCCAGCATGGCGTTAGCTTCATTTTGAGCGATACCCGCACATCCTGCCGCGCAAATCGGGGAGTCTGGTGTGCGGCAGGTCGTGTACGCATTCATTTTCATGGTGGTTGCCGGGTTGGCCGTCGTGCACCAGCTCGACCGCTCCAGATCGGGCAACAACGGCGCCAACGCGCTCGCCATGGCCACCAAGAAGCCTGCGGCGCCCGAGCCGGCTTCATCGAGCAGCAACAACTACCGCACCGTCACGCTGGTCAGCGACCGGCGCGGCTACTTCCAGACCGATGTGCAGATCGATGGCCGGCGGATCGAATTTCTGGTCGACACCGGAGCGCAGAGCGTCGCGCTGCGCGAAAGCGATGCAGCACGGCTCGGCATCCATCCGTCGGCGCGCGACTACAACATCCGGACACAGACCGCGAACGGCGTCGGCCGGGCGGCGCGGACGCGGCTCAACCGTGTCGAGCTCAAGGGCATCACGATCTACGACGTGGAAGCCATCGTTGTGCCGGACGAACAGCTCAGCACCAATCTGCTCGGTATGACGTTCCTGTCGCGGGTCAAGTGGACCCACGAGCACGGCCGGCTGGTGCTGGAGCAGTAGTCGTTTCATCATTATTTTCTGCTATTGGGCGTCTCGCGGCCGCCTGCGACCGCATTTCTGTCTCATCCATGCTTCAGTTGAAGCTGTCGCTGCCCGCATTTGAGGATTTCCATGTTCCCCAAGCCTAAAGCCTCGTTGACCCCGAATACCTATGCCTATGAGTCTGAGCCGATGGTGAAACCCACCGGCTTTCGCGAATACGACGCGCGGTGGCTGCTCGGCAAAGAGATCAACCTGATGGGGATGCAGGCGCTGGGCATGGGGCTCGGTACTCTGATCCGCGAGATGGGCCAGCGGCCTGAGATCGTCACCGGCCACGACTTCCGCAGCTATTCGGCTTCGGTGAAGACCTCGCTGATCTCGGGGCTGCTCGCCGCCGGCTGCAAGGTCCATGACATCGGGCTCGCGGTGACGCCGATGGCCTATTTCGCGCAGTTCGCGCTCGACGTGCCCTGCGTCGCGATGGTGACGGCCTCGCACAACGACAACGGCTGGACTGGCGTGAAAATGGGCGCCAATCGCCCGCTCACCTTCGGCCCCGACGAGATGACGCGACTGAAGGAGATCGTGCTCAACTCGGCGTTCAAGCTCGAGGGCAACGGTTCGTATCATTTCGTCGAGAACTTCCCGGCGCGCTACATCGCCGACCTGACCAACCGGCCGAAGCTCAAGAGAAAGCTGAAGGTGGTGTGCGCCTGCGGCAATGGCACGGCGGGCGCGTTTGCGCCGACGGTGCTCGAGGCGATCGGCTGCGAGGTGATCAAGCTCGACTGCGACCTCGATTACACGTTCCCGAAGTACAATCCCAATCCCGAAGACCTCGAGATGCTGCACGCCATGCGTGACGAGGTGCTGCGCACCAAGGCCGACGTCGGCCTGGGCTTTGACGGCGATGGCGACCGCTGCGGCGTGGTCGACAATCACGGCGAGGAGATCTTCGCCGACAAGGTCGGCGTGATGCTGGCGCGGGACATGTCCACGCTGCAGCCGAATTCCACCTTCGTGGTCGACGTGAAGTCGACCGGACTCTACGTCACCGATCCGGTGCTCAAGAAGAACGGCGTCAAGGCCGACTACTGGAAGACCGGCCATTCCTACATGAAGCGCCGCACCAACGAGCTGCACGCGCTGGCGGGCTTCGAGAAGTCGGGCCATTACTTCTTCAACAAGCCGTTCGGCCGCGGCTTCGACGACGGGCTCGTGTCGGCGATCGCGATCTGCGAGATGATGGATCGCAATCCCGGAAAGTCGATGTCGGACTTGAAGGACGCGCTGCCCAAGACGTGGGGCTCGCCGACCATGTCGCCGCATTGCGACGACGAGAAGAAGTACGGCATCGTCGAGCAGACCGTGAAGCACTTCGAGGCCGCCAAGCAGAAGGGCGAGAAGGTGGCGGGTCAGGCGATCCGCGATCTTGTCACCGTCAACGGCGTGCGCGTCACGGTCGAGGACGGCACCTGGGGTCTGGTGCGGGCGTCGTCCAACAAGCCGGAGCTGGTCGTGGTGGTCGAGAGCCCGGTTTCCGAGGCGCGGATGCGCGAGATGTTCAAGGCGGTGGATGCCGTGCTTCGCACCCATCCCGAGGTGGGTGCCTACAACCAGACGATCTGATATGTCTCAGCCGCCGAGGAAGTCCTTCAGTGCCTTGGTGAACATCGCCGGCTGGTCCATGTTGGAGATGTGGCCCGCGCCCGGCAGCACAATGTATTGCGAGCCGGGCAGCTCGTCCTGCATCACCTTCATGGCCGATGCGTTGTGGCCGTCCTTCTCGCCGCACATCCACAGCACCGGATGCTTGACCTTCGGCATCAGCGGCCGGAAGTCGTGATCGCCCAGCGCGGACGAGCAGCCGACGAAGCCGTTGACCGGCGTGGTCAGGATCATCTTGCGGATCACGTCCATGTGCGGCGGGTTGGCCTTCAGCGTCTCCGGCGGGAACCAGCGCTGCATGGTGGATTCCAGAAGCGCCGGCATCCCGTCCTTCTGCGCGACGGCGATGCGCTCCTCCCACTGCTTGTGCGTTTCGGGCGACGAGCGGCCGGGGTTGTCGCAGAGAACCATCTTCTCGAACCGGTCCGGATAGTTCTGCACGAGGCCCATGCCGGTCGCGCAGCCCATCGAAACGCCGCACCAGTGCGCCTTCTTGATGCCCAGCGCATCCATCAGCGCGATGACGTCGGCGCACAGCACTTCGAACGTGTAACGGCCGGGCGGATCTTCGGTGAGGCCGTGGCCGCGCTGATCGTAGGCGAGCAGGCGGAACGAGCCCTTCAGGTCAGCGACCTGCTGGTCCCACATGTGCAGGTTGGTGGCGAGCGAGTTGGAGAAGATGAGCCACGGCGCGTTGTCGGGGCCGCTGATCTCGTAATTGAAGGTGATGCCGTTCGCCTTGATTTTCATGTCTAACCTGCAACCGTTGTTTTCACTCTGTATAGCGCCAGCGGATTGTCCCAGTACGCGCGTCGCGCCAGTTCTCCGCCCAGGACCTTCTCGACCAGATCGATGTCGGACGGCTCGAACGGCCGCTGCGCGCGTGTCGAAGGAATGTCGGTGCCGAACACCAGCGCGTGCGGGCTTTGCTTCGCAACCGCTTCCAGCGCCTTTGGCACGTCCATCTTCACGCGGCCGAAGCCGGTTGCCTTGACCTTGCAGCCGGCAGCGACGAGTTCGAGCAGCGTCGGAATTCCGGCCTCGGTCATGCCGAGATGGTCGATGCAGAGCTGCGGCAGCTTGGCGAGCCTGTCGACATGCGGCTTGAGCGCGGCCGCATCGGCGTAGATTTCCGAATGCCAGCCCGCGACCGAATGCACGCGCGTGGCCAGCGCCACGATATCGTCGACGCTGTCGATCCGGCCGCGCAGCACGTTGAAGCGCACGGCGCGGACGCCGATGCCGTTCAGCTTGGCGATCTCGGCGTCCGGATAATCGTTCGGGATCTGCGTGACGCCGACCCAGCCGGTGCCGAGCTTCGGCAGCACGTCCATCAGATAGGTCTGGTCGTTGGCCTGGAACGAGCCGGACACCACGGCGCCGGCGATTACGCCGAGCGGCTTGGTCTGCGCCAGATAATCCTGCAGCGTGAAGTTCGGCGGCGTGTAGCCCTGGTTTTCGACGATCGGGAAGCGGTGATCGATGATGTGGCAGTGGCTGTCGAACAGCTTCCGCGCCGGCTGCGCCTGCGCGCGATCGAGCGCCGCCGTCGCGGCCAACGCGGCCGCGCCGGAAAGCCATTCACGCCGGTTGAGCCTCATGCGGCACTCCAGGATTTGCTTGCCTAGAATTTTTTCCGAAACGGATGCGCCGGATAGACGCCGAGAATCTTCAGCGTCTTGGGCTGGCAGACGAAGTCGAGCTCCTCGAGCGCCAGTTCGACCGCGCGGTCGTTGGGATGACCTTCGACGTCGGCATAGAACTGCGTCGCCGTGAAGCTGCCGCCGACCATGTAGCTTTCCAGCTTGGTCATGTTGATGCCGTTCGTGGCAAAGCCGCCCAGCGCCTTGTAGAGCGCGGCCGGGATGTTGCGCACCTGGAAAATGAAAGTCGTGACCACCTTCTGCCGGGGCTTCGGCTTCGCCCACTTCTCGGTGCGCGACAGCACGATGAACCGCGTGGTGTTGTGCTTGGCGTCCTCGATGTTGGTGGCGAGGACGCGCAGCCCGTAGATCTTCGCCGCGAGCTTGGTGGCGATCGAGGCTCGCGTCTTGTCGCCGGCTTCCGCCACTTCGCGGGCGGAGCCCGCGGTGTCGGCGGCGACCACCGCCTTGATGCCAAGCTTGCGAATGACGTTGCGGCACTGGCCGAGCGCGTGGACGTGGCTCTCCACGGTCTTCAGCGTCTTGAGGCTCGCGCCCTTCACGGCCAGCAGCTGGTGATGCACCGGCATGAAATGCTCGCCGATGATGTGCAGCTTCGAGTTCGGCATCAGATGGTGGATGTCGGCGACGCGGCCCGCGACCGAGTTCTCGATCGGGATCATGCCGAGCTCGGCGCGGCCGTTCCGCAACGCCGCAAAGCAGTCCTCAAACGTGGCGCAAGGCACGGCTTCGGCGCCCGGATAAGCCTCTTCGATCGCCAGGTGCGAATTCGCGCCCGGCTCGCCTTGGAACACAATACGCTTTTTGCTCATGATGGATGGTCAGTCGGTGTCCTTGGTGGTGCGCAGGATGTCGCCCCACTTCTCGATCTCGTCGTGCAGGTACTTCGTCAGAAACACCGGACCCGTGGCGCGCGGCTTGACGATGCCGATCTGGTCGAAGCGCCTCTGCACATCGGGATCGGCCAGGGCAGCGTTCATCGCTGTGGTGAGTTTTTCGACAACCTCAGCCGGCGTGCCCTTCGGTGCGTGCAAACTGACCCAGGTGGTGGCTTCGTAATCCTTCAGCCCCATCTCGTCGAAGGTCGGCAGGTTGGGAAATGGCTTCCAACGCTCGCCCGTGATCGACACGGCGATGGGGCGGACCTCGCCGCTTGTGCCGAGATTGCCGAGCGACGACAGCCAGATCATCGAGACACGGCCGCCCAGCAGATCGGTCGTGGCCTGCGGCGTGGAGCGGTAGGGGATGTAGCGCAAGTCCACGTTGGCCATTTTCTTGAACAGAGAGCCGGCGAGGTGGCCGGCCGAGCCACGGCCGTTGCTGGCAAACGTCAGTTCGCCCGGATGCGCTTTGGCGTAAGCAAGGAACGACTTGTAGTCGGTGACCGGCACCTCCTTGTTCACAACCAGAACCATCGGCGTCTGGCCCACGATGGTCACGGGCTGCAGGTCGCGCACCGGATCGACCGTGGCGTTTGGATACAGCTCCTTGATGGTGCCGACCGTCGGCCCGATCGTGAGCAGCGTGTAGCCGTCAGGCTGCGCCTTGGCGACCTGGCCGATCGCCAGCGTGCCGCCGGCACCCGGCTCGTTTTGAACGACGATGTTCTGGCCGAGAGTCTTGGCCATGTGGTCGGTGATGATGCGTGTCGTCACGTCGACCGCACCGCCCGCGCCCGAGGCGCAGACGATTGTGATGGTCCGCTCCGGCCAGGCCGCTTGCGCCGGCCGGACAGCGGAGAATGTTCCGGCAGCCAGGGCAGCAGCAGACAGAAGCAGGAGCGAGCGACGCAACATGGCTTTCCTCATCGACTTTCTTGTCAGGTTTATCGGCAGATCGTGGTGCGGGTTATACTGATCTTTGCCGCGGAATAGCGGATTTTTATCGCAACAGCTTCCGCGCCGTTTCCAGGTCCTCGGGCGTGTCGACGCCGAGCGGGACGCTGTCCACAACGGTGACGTCGATGCGCATGCCGGCCTCCAGCGCCCGAAGTTGCTCCAACCTCTCGCGCCGTTCGAGCGGTGAGGGCGGCAGACCGACGAAACGCTGCAGCGCGCTTCGGCGATAGGCGTAGAGTCCGATGTGGTGATAGAGCGGGCCGTCGCCCGAAGGCGCGGTGGCGCGGGTGAAGTACAGCGCCCGGAGCCGCGTCGGGGTCAGCGGCGAGCCGATCACCTTCACCACGTTGGGGTTGGTGCGCTCCTCGGGCTTTCTGATCTCGGCCGCCAGTGTGGCGATATCGACCGCTGGGTCCTTCAACGGGCCGAGGGAGGCGGCGAGATCGGCCGGATTGAGGGTCGGCAGGTCGCCCTGGACGTTGACCACGATCTTGGCCCGACCGTCCGGGTCGGCGATGCCCAACGCCTCGAAGATCCGATCGGAACCGGACGGATGGTCGGCCTGCGTCATCAGCGCCCGGCCTCCGGCTTTTTCCACAGCCGTGGCGATGGTCTCGTCATCGGTTGCAACCACAACCGGGCCGATTTTGGCCTCCTCGGCCCGGCGCAGCACCTGCACGATCATGGGCAGGCCGGCGATGTCGGCCAGCGGTTTTCCGGGCAAACGCGTCGCGTGGAGGCGGGCCGGAATCAGGATCAGAACGTCGTCAGCCTTGGCCATCGCGCATGCCGGGTTTCGAACGGAAAAACAGCGCCAACGGGACGCTCCGCGGCCGCGTTATACGGGTTGCCAGGAGCGAGGAAAACCGGGTATTTGTGCGCCGCCGCGCCTCCTGCGGCGCAAGCCTCAGCCGCTTACCCAGCTGGCACCAGCAAGAGCCCGTCGCGATGGATTCCTTCGAACTGAACAAGATCATGGGCGCCGTGCTCGGCACCTGTCTCGCGCTCCTGTCGCTGAACATCGCGGCCGGCGCGATCTTCTCGTCCCACGAGCCGGAAAAGCCGGGTTACGAGGTCGCGGTCAAGGAAGAGCCCAAGGCGGGTGCGCCGGGAGAGAAGGCGCCGGCTGAGGTGCCGCTGCCGGTTCGCTTCGCCAGCGCCGATGTCAGCCGTGGCGAGGCTTCGGCCAAGAAGTGCATGGCCTGCCACACCCTGGGCAAGGGCGAGCCGAATCGCGTTGGGCCGAACCTCTGGGACATCGTTGGCCGGCCGAAGGCGTCGGAGGCGGGCTTCAATTATTCGGCGGCGATGAAGAGCCAGAAGGGCAACTGGACGCCCGAGGACCTCGACGTCTATCTGACCAACCCGCGGGGCATGGTGCCGGGCACCAACATGAGCTTTGCCGGCATTCCGCGTGGCACCGAGCGCGCCGATCTGATCACGTTCCTCAACACCCACTCGGACAAGCCGGTCGAACTGCCGAAACAGGCGGCGGCTGCGGATGCGCCCAAAGACGCGCCGAAGAAATAGGCGTCGTCGAAGTCCAACCGGCGCGCAACATTTCAGGCGCTGTCCGGTTGTCGTTCAGGTGGCTTTTTCAGCTTGCTGCTGCCGCAGATGTGATGGCGCTGCGGCGGTCTGCCCATGGCGGGCCACCGGAAAACCGACATAATCGGTTGACCATCGTGGCCTTGTGATTAAGGCCATCCGGAGCTTTGCATGCGCCTGACCCGCCGAGCGATCCTCAAAACCGGCGCCGCGGCGCTTGCTGTGCCCTCGCTTCAAAATCTCGCGGCATCATCCTCAGCGCTGGCGCAGGAAGCCGCTGCGTCCCGCGTCTGGAAGCACGGGCTGTCGCTGTACGGCGACTTGAAATATCCCGAGGGCTTCAAGCATTTCGATTACGTCAATCCCAGCGCTCCGAAGGGCGGCGTGGTGCGGATGATCGCGATCGGCACCTTCGACAATTTCAATCCGGTCGTGGGCGGCGTGAAGGGAACGATCGCGGCCGGCATCGAGCTGGTCACCGACACGCTGTTCACCACGGCGATGGACGAGGTCGCTGTCGGATATGGATTGCTGGCGGAAGCCGTGACATTCCCGCCGGACTATTCGTCGGTCACCTATCGGTTGCGCGCCAACGCCAAATGGCACGATGGCGTGCCGGTGTCCGTCGATGACGTGCTGTTCTCGCTTAATTCGTTCAAGACGTATCATCCGTTTTATTCAGCCTACTACCGACACGTGACGAAAGCGGAGAAGACCGGCGAGCACGAGGTAACCTTCACCTTTGACAGTCCGGGCAATCGCGAGCTCCCGCAGATCGTCGGCGAGATCAATATCCTGCCGAAGCACTGGTGGGAGGGCACCGACAAGTCTGGCAGGAAGCGCGATATCTCGGCGACGACGCTCGAGCCGCCGCTGGGCGCCGGCGCCTATCGCATCAAGGACTTCACACCGGGCCGCAGCGTCTCCTACGAGCGCGTGCCGGACTACTGGGGCAAGGACCTCAACGTCAACATTGGCCGCGATAACTTCGCCGAGTTGCGCTTCGAATATTTCCGCGACTCAACCGTCGCAATCGAAGCCTTCAAGGCTGACACGATTGATTGGCGGACCGAAAACAGCGCCTTGAGCTGGAACACGGCTTACGATTTCCCCGCCATAAAGGACGGCCGCGCGATCAAGGAAGAGTTTCCCGTCAACTCCTCCGGCGTCATGCAAGGCTATGTCTTCAACATTCGCCGCCCGCAGTTCGCCGATCCACGCGTGCGTCGCGCTTTCAACTGCGCGCTCAACTTCGAGGATCTGAACAAGCAATTCTTCTTCGGCCAATACAAACGCATCACGAGCTATTTTGACGGGCTCGACCTCGCGTCCAGTGGATTGCCGCAGGGCGACGAACTCGCGATTCTCGAGACTGTACGGGACAAAGTGCCGCCTGAGGTGTTCGCCACGCCTTACAGCAATCCGGTCAATGGTACGCCCGAGGAAATCCGCGCGAATCTCCGCGAAGCCACACGGCTGTTGCGTGAGGCCGGCTACGAGGTTCGCAATCAGAAGCTCATCAACGTCAAGACAAGCGAGCCGCTGACCGTCGAGGTGTTGATCGACAACCCCATCTGGGAGCGGATCGTTCTGCCGTACAAGGGCTGGCTGGAGCGGCTTGGCATTCAGATGACGCTTCGGCGTGTCGATGATGCGCAATACGAGCAGCGGCTCCGCAATTGGGATTACGACATGATCGTTGCGACCTGGGGTGAGAGCCTGTCGCCCGGCAACGAGCAGCGCAACTACTGGACGTCGCAGGCCGCCGACCAGCAAGGCTCGCGCAACTACGTCGGCATCAAGAATCCGGCGGTCGACGCGCTTGTCGATCGCGTGATCTTCGCCAAGAGCCGCGCCGAGCTTGTTGCCGCCACCAAGGCGCTCGACCGCGTGCTGCTCTGGAATCACTACGTCGTGCCGCAGTGGACCTACGGCAAACTGCGCTCGGTGCGGTGGGATCGCTTCAGCCGGCCCGAGACGCTGCCGAAATACGGCAATGGCGCCTTCCCGACCGTCTGGTGGTGGGACCAGGCCAAGGCCAGCAAGGTGGGATCGCGCACGTGAGAGGGCTCTCGCGCCGCGGTCTTCTCGGTGTCGGCGCTGGCGCTGTTGTTTCTGGTACTCTTGGTTGGCCCTCCGGGCCGCATGCGCAACCGGCCGAAGGCGCCACCAGCCACGGCATCTCGGCTTTCGGCGATCTGAAGTATCCGGCGAATTTTTCGCACTTCGATTACGTCGATCCGAGAGCGCCGAAGGGCGGCGTATTTTCGCAGATCGGGCCGGGCACGATCTACAATCAGAACCAGAACACCTTCAATTCGCTGAACAGCTTCATCCTGCGTGGCGACGCCGCTCAAGGCATGGAGCTGACGTTTGCGTCGTTGATGGTTCGCGCGAACGATGAGCCCGACGCGATGTACGGGCTTGCAGCGCTCGGCGTGAACATTTCCGCCGACGGGCTGACCTATCGTTTCTTGTTGCGCCCCGAGGCCCGTTTTCATGATGGCACGAAGCTCACGGCCCATGACGTCGCCTTTTCGTTTGTCACGCTGAAGGACAAGGGTCATCCGATCATCACGCAGTTTCTGCGCGATTTCTCAGGCGCTGAAGCCATCGACGAAGCCACGGTGGTGGTGCGCTTCGCGGAGAAGCGCGCGCGGGACGTGCCGCTGTTCGTCGCCGGATTGCCGATCTTTTCGCGCGCCTACTACGCCAAGCATCCGTTTGACGAATCGACGCTCGACATTCCGCTCGGCAGCGGTCCCTATCGCGTCGGCAAGTTCGAGGCCGGACGCTTCATCGAATATCAGCGCGTCGCCGACTGGTGGGGCGCCGATCTGCCGGCGTCGCGCGGCCAGAACAACTTCGACACGTTGCGCTACGAATACTACCGCGACCGCGACGTCGGCTTCGAAGGCTTCACCGGCAAGACCTATCTGTTCCGCGAGGAGTTCACCTCGCGCATCTGGAACACCCGCTACGACTTTCCGGCGTTCAGGAGCGGCCGGGTCAAACGCGACATCCTTCCCGATGACAGTCCGTCGGGGGCGCAGGGCTGGTTCATCAATGTCCGCCGGCCGCAGTTCAAGCATCCCAAGGTGCGCGAGGCGCTGATCTGTGCCTTCGACTTCGAGTGGACGAACAAAACCATCATGTACGGGGCCTACGATCGGACCCAGTCGGTGTTTCAGAACTCCGACATGATGGCGCAGGGCAGGCCCGGCCCGGAGGAGATCGCGTTGCTCGAGCCGTTCCGCGGCCGGATCCCCGACGACGTGTTCGGCGAACCGTTCTCGCCGCCGGTGTCCGACGGTTCGGGCGCCGACCGGGCGCTGCTGCGGCGCGCCTCGCAACTCCTGTCCGAGGCCGGCTATCCGGTGAAGGACGGCAAGCGGCTGACGCCGAATGGGCAGCGGTTAACTGTGGAATTCCTGTCGGACGAGCCTTCCTTCCAGCCGCATCACATGCCTTACATCAAGAACCTGCACACGCTCGGCATCGACGCGCGGCTGCGGCTGGTCGATCCGGTGCAGGCGCAGCAGCGGATGAAGGATTTCGATTTCGATGTCGTCATTCAGCGCTTCGGCTTTTCGTCGACGCCGGGCGATTCGCTCCGCACCTACTTCTCGTCCAAGTCGGCGGACATCAAGGGTTCGCAGAATCTCTCCGGCATGGCCGACCCGGCCATCGACGCCATGATCGAGCGCATCATCGCGGCGCAATCGCGGGCCGAGCTCACGGTGGCCTGCCGGGCGCTCGACCGGCTGATCCGAGCCGGCCGTTATTGGGTTCCGCAGTGGTACAAGGCGTCGCATTGGATCGCCTATTGGGATACCTTCGGCTGGCCGAAGACCAAGCCGCGCTACGCGCGCGGCGCGCCAGAAACCTGGTGGCATGATGCCGCCAAGGCGTCCAAGATAGAGCAACCGGGATAGGATCAGCCGCAAGCCATGTCCGCCTACATCGTCCGTCGCCTGTTGCTCATGATCCCGACGCTGCTAGGCATCCTCCTGGTGTCGTTCATCGTCGTGCAGTTCGCGCCGGGCGGGCCGGTGGAGCGGGTGATCGCGCAGCTGTCGGGCAACGACACCAGCCGCGTCCCTGGCGGGGGTGGCGGCGATTTTGGCGCCCGCGGCGGGCAGGGCGGCTCGTCGATCGATGCCGGGTCCTCGAAGTATCGCGGCGCGCAGGGGCTCGATCCCGAATTCATCAAGCGGCTGGAAAAGCAGTTCGGCTTCGACAAGCCGGCGCCCGAGCGTTTCCTGCTGATGGTGAAGAACTTCGCGACGTTCGACTTCGGCAAGAGCTATTTCCGCGACATCAGCGTGCTCCAGCTGATCAAGGAGAAACTGCCGGTGTCGATGTCGCTCGGCATCTGGATGACGCTTCTGACCTACCTGATCTCGATTCCGCTCGGCATCAGGAAGGCCGTATCGGACGGCTCGCGCTTCGACTCCTGGACCTCGGGCATCATCATCATCGGATACGCCGTCCCTGGCTTTCTGGTCGCGATTTTCCTGATCATTCTGTTCGCCGGCGGCTCGTACTGGGACCTGTTCCCCTTGCGCGGGCTGACCTCCGACAACTGGTCGCAATTTCCGTGGTGGAAGAAGATCCTCGACTACTTCTGGCACTTGGTATTGCCGATAACCGCCATGATGCTCAGCTCGTTCGCCACCATGACGCTGCTGACCAAGAATTCCTTCCTCGACGAGATCAAGAAGCAGTACGTGCTCACCGCCCGCGCCAAGGGCTGCACACCGCGGCAGACGCTCTACGGCCACGTCTTCCGCAACGCGATGCTGATCGTGATCGCGGGCTTCCCCAGCGCCTTCGTGCACGCGTTCTTCTCCGGCACGCTGCTGATCGAGACGATCTTCTCGCTCGATGGCATGGGCCTCTTGAGCTTTGAAAGCGTGCTCAACCGCGACTACCCGGTGGTGTTCGCCAATCTCTACATTTTTGCGCTGATAGGCCTGGTGGTGAACCTGATCTCGGATCTCACCTACACCTGGGTCGATCCGCGGATCGATTTCGAGACTCGTGAGGTTTGACGTTGGACGCCCGGTTCACTGAAAATGCGCCCACTCCGGAGCCGACAACGCCGGCCATGCCGGCGATCGATGCGCCCGAGCCGAAGCGCAAGCTGTTCAACATCTCGCCGCTCAATCAGCGCCGGTGGGATAATTTCAAGCGCAACCGGCGCGGCTACTTCTCCCTCTGGCTGTTCGCGACGCTGTTCGTCGTGTCGTTGTTCGCCGAGTTCATTGCCAACGACAAACCGTTCCTGATCCTGGTCAACGGCCACGCTTATTTCCCGGCGGTCTTCACCTACCCCGAGACCACCTTCGGCGGCGACTTCGAAACGGCTGCCGACTACCGCGATCCGTACCTGCAGGATTTGATCGCGAAGAAGGGCGGCACCGTGATCTGGCCGCCGATCCGCTACCGCTACGACACCCACAATCTCGATCTGCCGACGCCTGCGCCGTCGCCGCCCACGTGGCAACTCACCGAGGCGCAATGCAAGTCGGTGGTCGAAAAGAAGAAGCTCTCGGGCTGTCGCGATCTCGAATACAACTGGCTCGGCACCGACGATCAGGGGCGCGACGTGGTGGCGCGGCTGATCTACGGCTTCCGCATCTCGGTGCTGTTCGGCCTGATCCTGACCATCATCTCGTCGATCATCGGCGTCGCGGCTGGCGCCGTGCAGGGCTATTTCGGCGGCTGGACCGATCTCATCTTCCAGCGCGTCATCGAGATATGGACCTCGGTGCCGTCGCTTTATCTGCTGCTGATCATCTCCTCGGTGCTGGTGCCTGGTTTCTGGGTGCTGCTCGGTATCCTGCTGCTGTTCTCGTGGGTCTCGCTCGTCGGCTTGGTGCGCGCCGAGTTCCTGCGCGGCCGCAATTTCGAGTACATCCAGGCGGCCCGCGCGCTCGGCGTCTCCAACAAGACGATCATGTTCCGGCATCTGCTGCCGAACGCCATGGTCGCCACCATGACGATGCTGCCGTTCGTTCTCTCGTCGTCGGTGATGACGCTGACCGCGCTCGACTTCCTGGGCTTCGGCCTGCCGCCGGGCTCGCCTTCGCTCGGCGAGATGCTGTCGCAGGGCAAGACCAACATTCAGGCGCCGTGGCTCGGTCTCGCCGGTTTCTTCACGGTGGCGATCATGCTGTCGCTGCTGATCTACATCGGCGAGGCGGTGCGCGACGCCTTCGACCCGCGCAAGACGTTCCGGTGAGCCGCATGGACACGACCGCAGAACCGCTGCTCTCCGTCAAAGACCTGTCGATCATGTTCAAGCAGGGCAGCCGCGAGACGCTAGCCGTCGACCGCGTCTCGTTCAGCGTCAAGAAAGGCGAGACGCTGGCGCTGGTCGGCGAATCCGGCTCGGGCAAATCGGTCACCGCGCTGTCGATCATGAAGCTGCTGCCGTATCCGGCGGCGAGCCATCCGTCCGGCCGCATCTTCTTCAAGGGCCGCGATCTGATTGGGCTCACGGAGCGTGAGATCCGCGAGATCCGCGGCGACGACATTGCCATCATCTTCCAGGAGCCGATGACCTCGCTCAACCCGCTGCACACCATCGAGCGGCAGCTTGGCGAGATTCTCGAGCTGCACCGCGGCCTCACCGGTCTTGCGGCGCGGTCCCGCATCATCGAGTTGCTCACGCAAGTGGGCATCCCCGACCCGGCGACGCGGCTGAAGAGCTATCCGCATCAGATGTCCGGCGGGCAGCGTCAGCGCGTCATGATCGCCATGGCGCTTGCCAACGAGCCGGACCTTTTGATCGCCGACGAGCCGACCACGGCGCTCGACGTCACCGTGCAGGCGCAGATCCTCAAGCTTTTGAAGGAGCTGCAGGCCCGTCTCGGCATGGCCATGCTGTTCATCACCCATGACCTCGGCATCGTGCGCCGGATCGCCGACCGCGTCTGCGTCATGAAGGACGGCAAGATCGTCGAGGAGAACAACGCCACCGACATCTTCAAGACGCCGCAGCATCCCTACACCAAGGCGTTGCTCGCCGCCGAGCCGCGCATGCAGGCGGCGCCGATGAATCCCAGCGCCAACGTTGTGCTCAAGACGGACGACCTGAAGGTCTGGTTCCCGATCAAGCGTGGCGTGATGCGCAAGGTGGTCGGCCATATCAAGGCGGTCGACGGCGTCAGCGTCGAGGTGCGCAAGGGCGAGACGCTCGGCGTGGTCGGTGAATCCGGCTCCGGCAAGACCACGCTGGGGCTTGCGATGATGCGGCTCATCTCCTCCGACGGTCCCATCGTGTTCATGGGCGAGGACCTGCAGGGGCTGCGCTTCAAGCAGATGCGGCCGCACCGCCGCAACATGCAGATCGTGTTCCAGGATCCTTACGGCTCGTTGTCGCCGCGCATGTCCATCTCGGACATCATCCAGGAGGGCATGTGGATTCACATGCCGCAACTGTCGCGCGCCGAGTGCGAGCAGCGCGTCATCAAGGCGCTGGAGGAGGTCGGTCTCAATCCGGAGTGGCGACATCGCTATCCGCATGAATTTTCGGGCGGGCAGCGCCAGCGCATCGCGGTGGCGCGCGCCGTGGTGCTGGAGCCGAGCTTCGTGGTGCTCGACGAGCCGACCAGCGCGCTCGACATGCTGATCCAGGCGCAGATGGTCGATCTGCTCTGCTCGCTGCAAAAGCGCCACGACCTGACTTACATGTTCATCTCCCACGACCTGCGCGTGGTGGCCGCGATGTCGAGCCGGCTGATGGTGATGAAAGCCGGCAAGGTCGTCGAGGCCGGCCCCGCCGCCGAGCTGTTCAAGTCGCCCAAGAGCGATTACACGCGCGCGCTGTTCGCCGCGGCCTTCAAGATCGAGACCACCGCGGCCGAAGGCGTGGTTGCGCAGTAAGCTCCCATGGCGGACTCCAAGCTCTCCGATGCTGCGGTCGAAGTGACGCTCGACCAGCTGGGCCCGCGCGGCGGCGGCTTCTACGGCTACGACCGATTCAAGGTCACGATCGACGGCCGGACCGTGCAGCGCGAAGCGCTCCGCGTCGGCCGCGTTGTGGTGATCATCCCGGTTGATCTGACGCGCGACGAGATCGTGCTGATCCGCCAGTTCCGATTGGGCGCACAATTGTCGCTCGGATTGGGCGACGTGGTCGAGGTGCCGGCCGGACGGGTCGAGCGCGGTGAGGACGTCGCGGCGGCGGCGCGCCGCGAATGCCAGGAGGAGATCGGCGTCACGCCGGAGCGGCTCGTGCCGCTGTTCGAGTTCTTGCCGTCGGCCGGCTCCTCCGACGAGCACATGTTTTTCTTTCTCGCCGTGGTCGATGCGTCGAATGTGCCGGAGCGCGCCGGCGCGGCGCATGAGCAGGAGGACACGCGGCCGCTGCGCGTGCTGATCGATCGCGCGCTGAAAGCGCTTGAAGACGGCTCACTGCACTACGGCGCAGCGATCGTCAGCCTGCAATGGCTGGCGCTCAACCGGGCGAAGCTTGCCGAGATCGTCAAGCGCGGCGCCGTGCGATGAGCGCGATCCTGATCGCCGTCGAGGGGCCGCAGGCCGGCGACTGGCTGGCGGCGTTGCGCGACAGTGCCAAGGGCCGCGAGGTGCTGGCGTGGTCGGCCGGCGCCGACGATCTGAGCCGCGTGAGCTTCGCCTGCGTCTGGCTGCCGCCGCGCGGGCTTCTGGCCAGAATTCCGAATCTCAAGGCCGTCATCAATCTCGGCGCGGGCGCCGACCATTTGCTGGCCGATCCCGATTTGCCCGACGTGCCGATCGCCCGCGCAGCCCATGCCGATCTCACCATGCGGGTCACCGAATATGTCGTGCTGCATGTGCTGATGCATCACCGGCGACAGCGGCTCTACGACGGCCAGCAGCGCGAGCGGAGCTGGCGTGTGCACGACCAGCCGGCCGCGAGCGAAGTCGCGGTCGGCGTGATGGGCCTGGGCGTCATCGGCGCACATGCGGCCGTTGCACTGGCGGGACTCGGCTTCAAGGTCGCGGGCTGGAGCCGTTCGCCGAAAACCATTTCCGGTGTCGAGACGTTTCACGGCCCGGCCGGGCTTGATGCGTTCCTCGCCCGCACCGAAATCCTGGTCTGCCTGCTGCCGCGCACGCGCGACACCGAGGGCATTCTGAATCTTGCGCTGCTCCGCAAGCTCAAGCGCGATGGCGCAGCCGGCGGCGCCTTCCTGATCAACGCCGGCCGCGGCGCGTTGCAGGTCGACGCCGAAATCCTCGCGGCGCTCGACGAAGGCACGCTCGCGGGCACAACGCTGGACGTCTTCCAGAACGAGCCTCTGCGGGTCGACAGCCCGCTCTGGAGCCATCCAAAGGTCACGATCACGCCGCATAACGCCGGCGACATCTCGCCACGGGTGTTCGCCCCGCATGTGATTGCACAGATCGAGCGTTTCGAGCGCGGCCTGCCGCTCGACAACCGGATCGACAGGACCAAGGGATATTGAGGATTTCGATGATCGCCCGTCTCGCTTTGCTGACCGCTCTTGTTGCCGTGCCGGTCCTGGCCGCTGCTCAGGAGTTCGGGCCGTCACAGTTTTCCATCAAGGCGGACGATGGCGAGCCGATCTCCAACCGCAAACTCGATGCCGCCGAGCTGGCGCAGGTCGAGAAGCTGCCCGGCCTGGTCGACGCGACCAGCGCCAAGGGCGACGTCACGCTCTATCAATTCTACGACCTCAACTGTCCGTATTGCCGGGCGGCCGCTGCCGATGTCGACAAGCTGATCAACACCGATCCGGCGTTGCGCCTGGTGTTCGTGCCCTATCCGGTGCTTTCGGTTCAGTCGGTCGAAGGCTCGCGGGTCGAACTTGCAGTGCGCGAGATCGCGCCGCAGCGCTTCCTGGAATTCCATCGCAAGGTCTATGCCGGCCGCGGCGTCATCGACGGCAACCGCGCGCTGGCCGTCACCGACGCCATGGGGCTCGACCGTGCGAAGATCATCGAGATCGCCAACACCCAGCGCGTCACCGACACGATGGTCACGCATTCCAAGGTCGGCGCGGCCCTGAATCTCATGGCGACGCCATCCTACGTGGTGCAGGGTGTGGCTCTCGTCGGCCATCCGGGGCTCGAGCCGCTGCGCAACATCATCGCCTCGGTGCGCCGCTGCCAGGCGGTGGTCTGCAAATCCTAAGCCAGCAGGGCGATCAGCTCGCGCACGTCAGGCTTCTTGTCCAGCGCCCACACGAAAGCGGCAGCTTTCTTTGCGCGCTCCTCGCCAATCACCGGCGACGCATTGGCCATGAACTTGGTCTCGATCTGCGCGTCGCTCATGCGGTTCTCGGCCGTGCCGCTGGCATGTGCGATATGGGCCTCGTGGCGCTGCCCTGCGGCCGTGATGACGGCGTGGGCCTCGTCCTTGCGCAGCGTGTCGTCGGCTGTGGGCTTCACCTTCCGCCGCAGCGCTGCAACCGCGGGATCGACAGCCTTCGCATCGGAATATTGCGCCATGCCAGCGTGGCCGTCGATCAACGCCACAGCGGCCGAATGCAGTGTCGAGAACTTCGACTGCAATCCGGTCGTCGGATCGACCACGCCGGTTATCGACAAAACAAGAGGATTGACGCGCAACGCGATCTCGCTCACCTGCGCCGGATCGATCTTGTCGCGATTGCGGATCGCGATCACGGCGTCGATCAGCGGATGCAGCACCACACCACACGCGTAAGGCTTGTGGCCGTTGCTCTCGATCAGCCAGCCCCGACCGAGGCCCGCAAGCAACGCCTCGGGCTCGGCCGTGTCGCTGTAGATGCGCGAGAAGCCCTTCTTGCCCTCGATGATTTCCTGCGTGCTGTCGAACCCGCGCTCGGCGAGCATTGCCGCCAGGACGCCGTTCGATGCTGCCTTGCCGGCATGGAACGACTTGCACATGGTGCCGCGGTTCTGTTGCATGCCGGCGGCTTGCGTCGCAGCGATCCCCATCGCGTAGGTGAGCTTCTGCGCATCAAGCTTCAGAAGCTTGCCCGCCGCAGCGCCGGCCGCGATCGAGCCGAGCGTGCCGGTGAGATGCCAGCCGCCCTTGTGATGGCCGGGCGCGGTGCGGCCGGAGCGCACGCCGGCTTCGAAGCCCACCGCATAGGCCAGCATCAGCTCTTCGCCGGACACCGGCGCGCGCTCGGCGAGCGCAAACAAAGCGGCCAGCACCGGCGAGCTCGTATGCAGCACCACGCCGCCCATGTGGGTGTCGTCGAAATCGAGCACGTGGCCCATCTGGCCGTTGGCGAGCGGCGCGTCGAGCAGCCCGAGCTGGAGCTTTCGCCCGAACACGGTTGCGACCGGCTTGCCGGAGGTTTCCTGGAGCACGCTCAGGAGCGTCGTGATGGTGCGGTGACCCGAGCCGGCCAGCGCGCAGCCGATCCAGTCGAGCACGCCGCGCCGCGCTTCGGCCTTGGCTTGGTCGGTAAGATCCCGGAATTGCGCGGCCGCGAGATGGCCGCACAAGGTCTTGGTCAGCGTCACCGCGTCGGTCTTCAGATTCTGGTCCATGGGGCAGGCTCTATTGCGGTTCGATCGCGGCGTCGCGGATGATCTTGGTCCAGCGCGCCACGTCGGTTTTGATCAGCGCGTTCAGGTCTTCGGGCGTGCCGCCCAGCGGCTCGTAGCCTTGCAGCCGGAACTGATCGATCAACTCCGGCTGGGCCAGCGCACTGTTGGCGACGACATTGAGTTTTAGGAGGATGTCCTTTGGCGTGCCAGCCGGCGCGGCGAGCCCGTACCAACTGGTGACCTCGAAGTCGGGCACGCCGCTTTCGATCATGGTCGGCAAGTCGGGCGCGAGCGCCGAGCGCTTCCGCGACGGCACCGCCAGCGCCCTCACTTCGCCCGCTTGCGCCAGCGGCATGATCGACACGGCCGGGCCGATCATCACCTGCACCTGCCCGCCGACCAGGTCGGTGGTCGCTTGCGAAGCGCCCTTGTACGGCACATGGATCATGTCGATGCCCGCCACGCGCTTGAAGAACTCGGTCGCGAGATGCAACGTCGAGCCGATGCCGGCCGAGCCGTAGCTGAGCTTGCCGGGATTGGCCTTGGCATAGGCGATCAGCTCGGCCACGGTTTTGAATGGCATGCTGTTGGTCACGGCCAGCACATAGGAGCCGGATACGGTCGCGATGACGCCGTCGAAGTCCGCCGTGGGATCGAACGGCAGCTTGCGGTAGAGGCCCGGCATGTAGGTGATGCCGCTGTGGATGAGCAGCAGCGTGTAGCCGTCGGGCGGCGCTTTCGCGACCGCATCCATGCCGATGATCCCGCCGGCGCCGCCGCGGTTGTCGATGACGATGGACTGCCCAAGGCTTTGGCTGAGCGGATTTGAAAGCACCCGGGCCACCGCGCCGACGGCGCCGCCCGCCGCGAACGGCACGATCAGCCGGATCGACTTCGACGGATAGTCGTCGGCATTGGCCGGCCCGCCGATCAGCAGCGCGCAGAGCAGTAGAGCCCAGGCCCTCATTTTAGCCGCCTGACGCCGGTGACCTGGCTGCCGGTCGCTCCGATGCGGGCCAGCGCTTCGGCCACGGGCTCGATCGTCACCTGCATGTGATGCGCATTGGCGTGGATCATGCTGTTGCGGCCGCGCGCGATGGCGACGTGACCTTTCCAGAAGATCAAATCACCCGCTTGCAGGCCGGCGAGGCTCACGGGCTTGCCGAGCGCCGCCTCCTGCATGTCGCTGTCGCGCGGGCAGGGGATGCCGCAGGCGGTGAGCGCGACCTGCACCAGACCGGAGCAGTCGATGCCGAGGCTCGACTTGCCGCCCCAGAGATAGGGTGTGCCCAAGAATCGCTCGGCCACCGCGACGAAATCGGTCTCATGCGTGCCGAGCGCCGCGAGATGGACCTTGGGCACGAAACCGCCCGAAGCCAGCACCGCAAAGCTGTTCTCTTCGCGCGCCACCGCCACCTGCGCGCCGAGCGGCAGCGCGTCCATCGGCGGCAGTTTGATCGAGGGTCCGGGAAACACGAAGGTCCGCAACGCCCTGACCCGATGGGTCGGCGCGGCTTCCGGCGCGAGCAGTGCAGCCGCGGGCAGCCAGCCGACATAGCCGTCACTCGCAAGCTGGCCCCAGGCCCAGCCTTCCTCGTCGTTCTCGTAGATCGTGACGCGCTCGCCGCGCAGCGCTTCGGTTACTTGTGTCGCCCCGTGCGACGGACCGTTGCGCATTGGTGCGATGCCGACGATCACCTCCTGCACCGTGCCGTCGACGAACTGTCCGGCTTGGACCTTGCCGCGCAGGTGGGCGGCGGCGAGATCGGGCCGGGCCGGTGTGATGCGGGGATCGAAGTTCACGCTGTCAACCTTTCGTCAGCGGCACCATGGAGAGTTGCGGATCGGTCGCCGGAATGTACGCTTCCGGCAGCCCCAGCTCCTTGCGTACGATATTGGCGCCGCGCACCAGCGCGATCATCTTGTAGGTCGCGTGCATCCGGCTCATCGATTGCCGGCCGAAGCCACAATCGCTGGTGGGGATCAGGCGCTCCGGCTCGATAGCTTTAAGCGCGCGGCGGATGAAATCGGCGATCTCCTCCGGCCGCTCGACCTGCAGCGTGCGATGGCTGATGACGCCGAGCGCGATCTTCTTGTTCTTGGAAATCATCGAGCCGAAATGCTCGAGGTCCATGCCGTTGTTGAACGCGCCTTCCACTGTGATGACGTCGATATCGAGCTGGTCGAAATAGGGCAGGGCCGCCTTGTAGGACTGGTTGCGGCTTGCGACGCGCTGCGCAGCGGGACTGCCCCAGCAGGTGTGGCACCAAACCTCGCACTTGTCGCGCAGCCCTTTGACCTCGGCGTTGAACGCCTCGACCCATTTCTCGGGTTTGATCGTCTGGTTGGGGTCCGCGATCACCTGATGGATCGCCGGCTCCTCGATCTGGATGAGCGGCGCGCCCGCGTCGGCCAATGCGTGATATTCGCGGTTCAGCGCGGTCGACAGATCCATCAGCAGCGCGAAGCGATCCTTGTAGTGTTCGTCGGTCAGCATCAGCGCGAGGATTTGCGCCGAGATCGTGCCGATCTTGACCGGCTTGTCGGTCATCGGCGCGATCGCCTTGTAGGCGCGGTCAAGCTGCAATGCCGTGCGGCCGATCTTGCCGGTGACCGGCGGCGTCATGCGGGTCTCGATCACCTCCCACATCAGGTCGCCGGGGCCCTTGTCGGCCATGAAGCCCGCCGGCGGCACCTCGACGCGCGGCGCGCCAATGCCTTCGATCCGCTCGGTGGCGTAGCTCACCCAGCTTCGGCCGGCGACGTCGTCATCGAGCCGTGCATCGCCGTCGACGAAGATGTCGATGCCGGCGCGATGCTGGGCCGCCACATGACAGGCGAGGCAATCGAAATGCTGCTCGCGATAGGCCTGTTGTGAGAGCCCGTGGGAGAGCGGCAGCCCGCGCAGGTTTGCCGTGTACCAACTCGGCCGCGGCAACGCCCCCGTCGTGGTAGTGAGCAGCGCGCGGTCCTTGGTGACGGTGAACATCTAGCTTCTCTTTAGTGGAGCATAATCTTTCCCGAAAACCGGTTCCCACTTTTCGGGATTATGCTCTTCCGTAACGCTCTTTCAGCAGCGCGTACACCGCGCGCGCAGCCTGGCATTCGCCGCCCTCGGGACGGCCCGGCTTGGCCGACGGCGTCCAGGCATAGATGTCGAAGTGCAGCCAGCTCTTCGCCGCCGAGACGAAGCGCTTCATGAACAGCGCGCAGATGATCGAGCCCGCCATGCCGCCCGCCGCAACGTTGTTCACGTCGGCCACCTTGGAGTCGATGTTCTGGTCGTAGCGCATCCAGAGCGGCAGCCGCCACAGCGGGTCGTTCTCGGCCGCCGCGTGCTTGGCGACGTCCAAGGCGAGTGCGTCGTCGTCGGTGTAGTAGGGCGGCAGCTCCGGTCCGAGCGCCACCCGCGCGGCTCCCGTGAGCGTGCCGGCATCGATCAGCAGTTCGGGCTTCTCCTCGTCGGCGAGCGCCAGCGCGTCGGCGAGGATTAGCCGGCCTTCCGCGTCGGTGTTGCCGATCTCGACGGTCATGCCCTTGCGCGACGGATAGACGTCGAGCGGCCGGAAGGCGTCGCCCGCGACGGAATTCTCCACGGCAGGGATGAGCACCCGCAATGCGATCTTCAATCCCGCGCCCATGATCATGTGCGCCAGCGCCAGCATGGTCGCGGCGCCGCCCATGTCCTTCTTCATGATCAGCATGGCGCTTTCGGGCTTCAGGTCGAGCCCGCCGGTGTCGAAGCAGACGCCCTTGCCGACCAGCGTCACCTTGGGATCACCGGTCTTGCCCCAGCGCAGCTCGATCAGCCGCGGTGCGCGCGTGGCGTCCGCCGCGCGGCCGACCGCGTGGATCAATGGAAAGTTCTGCTTCAGCAGATCGTCGCCCACGATGGAACGGAACTTGGCGCCATGCTGTTTGGCGAGTTCTTTCGCGGCAGCCTCCAGGTCGGCCGGGCCCATATCATTGGCCGGCGTGTTGATGAGATCGCGGGCGAGCATCACGCCCTCGGCGATCCGGGAGAGCTCCTCGCCATCGACGCCGTCCGGCAGCACCAGGCGGACCGCTTTGTCTTTCGTCTTGCGATAGCGCGTGAACCGATATGAGCCGAGCGCGAAGGCGAGCGCCGCCAGCCGCGCGTCGTGCGGCTCGTTGGCGAAGCGATAAACCCCGGCAGGAAGCGCACCGGGCAGCAGCCCCGGCAGGAATGCGTTCTTGTCGCCCTTGCCGCTCTCGATGCCGAACAGCGCGCCGCCGGTGCCGTCATGGCCGGGCAACAGCAGATGCCGGCCGGGCCGCGGCTCGAAGCCGGAGGCTTTGACGAAGGCGCGGGTCCGCTTGTCGAGCTTGTCGATAACCTTGGAGAAGTTCGCTTGCGTCACGAACCAGATCGGTTGTGCCGTCTTGCTGCGGGCGATGAATGTGGGATGCATTGGCTCTGGTCAGCTCTTTCAGTCAGCTTTTTTAGTCGGCTTGGATCTTGAATTTGCGCGCCATCGGCTCCGGCGATTTCGGTCCGAACCACGCATCGTAAATCTTCACCGCGTCGCCCGACGCTTCGACATCGAGCAGCGCTTTGTTGATCGCTTCCTTGAAGCGCGGTTCGCCCTTTTTCAAGGCGAAGCCGACATTGCGAGATTTGGTGAAGTCGGAGACGAACAGGTAATCATCCGGATGGCCGTCCTGCTGCACGATGGCGCGCAGCACCGATTCGTCGGTCGGAAACGCATCGACCTTGTCCTGCTTCAGCAGATCGAAGGCCTGCGCATAGTCGCGCACATAGACCAGCTCGACCTTGGGCTCGGCCTCTTTGAGATTCGGCCCGGCCGTCGATGTGCTGGCCGATGACGCCTTCTTGCCGGCGAGCTGATGCACCGAAGTGATGCCGCTCGACTTCTTCACGATCACGGCGTGCGGGGTAACAAAATAGATATAGCTGAAGTCGATCTCCTTCAGCCGCTCGGCCGTGCGGGTCATTGACGTGGCGGCGAAATCGATCTTGCCCTCGTTCAGCATCGGGATGCGCTCGGCGCTCGACAGCGACACGGTATCGACGCTCACGCCGAGCCGCTTTGCCACCGCGTGCACGATGTCGAGGTCATAACCGGTCACGGTGGTCTCGCCGGCCTTCTTGAAGCTGAAGGGCGGTGTGGTGTCGCTGACGCCCACGATGAGCTTGCCGCGAGCCTTCACCTCGTCGAGCCGGTCGGCGAGGGCTGACGAGATGGCCGCGGGCCCTGCGATGACCCACATCGCAAATAAGGCAGCGGCGGTTTTCGCCAGTGTTTTCATGGTTCTGCTCCCCGGCTGTCGGGCAAAAGCATGTCACGCGGTCGGGCGGGCAACAACCCCGCCAGCAGCTGCCGTTAACCCCGCATTAGGGTTAACCAATTATTGCTCGAACCCTAGTCATGGCGGCCTCGCCGCCTCAATCAGGCAAGGCCTGCGCGACATGTATCGACCTCCGGCGCGCCTTCTCTTCTCAACCGCGCTCTTTGCGACTTTGGCATTGGGCGGCTGCTCGACCACCGGCAGTCCGTCTTCGGCCGACGTCACCGGATCGATTCGCCCCGCGAGCGCGCCGCGCTCCAATGTCGAATGGCGGAACGAGATGGACTCCTGGGGCGAGCGCTATCGCGCCAATCCCGCCAATCCGGAAACCGCTATCAACTACGCCAAGGCGCTCCGAGCCGTGGGCCAGCGCGCCCAGGCCGCCGCTGTGCTCGAGCAGGCGGCGGCGCACAATCCCAACGACCGTGCGGTGCTCGGCGCCTATGGCCGGGCGCTCGCGGACAACGGCAATTTCCAGCAGGCGCTCGACGTCCTCAACCGCGCGCACAGCCAGGATCAGCCGGACTGGCGGATCCTCTCGGTGCAGGGCGCGGTGCTCGACCAGATGGGCCGCCACACCGATGCGCAACGCTATTACGCGAGCGCGCTGCGGCTGATGCCCGACGATCCGTCGGTGCTCTCCAATCTCGGCCTGTCTTACGCGCTGTCCAAGAACCTGCCGCAGGCCGAAACGACGCTGCGCCGTGCCGCCGAGCAGCGCGGTGCCGAGCCCAAGGTGCGCCAGAACCTCGCGCTGGTGGTCGGCTTGCAAGGCCGCTTCCAGGAGGCCGAACAGATCGCTAGCAAGGACCTGTCGGCGGCCGAAGCGGAGGCCAACGTCGCCTATCTGCGCCAGATGCTTGCCGAGCAGCAGCAGTGGAAGAAGAACCCGCGGGGCTCGCCGCTCACGCCGATGACCGGCTCATCGTAAGCTGGCCTGTCACTTTGGCTTGCCGAGTGGCGTGTTGGTGCTGGTGTCCTGGGTCGCCATCACGCGGATGGCCGCGGGCCCGAGAATCACGACGAACAGCACCGGCAGGAAGAACAGGATCATCGGCACGGTGAGCTTTGGCGGCAGCGCCGCGGCCTTCTTCTCGGCTTCGGTCATGCGCATATCGCGGTTTTCCTGCGACATCACCCGCAACGTCTGGGCCAGCGGCGTGCCGTAGCGCTCGGCTTGTTGCAATGCCATACAGACCGATTTCACGCCATCGAGGTCGGTACGCTTGGCGAGGTTTTCATAAGCGACCTTGCGATCCGGCAGGTAGGACAACTCGGCTGTGGTCAGCGTCAGCTCTTCGGCGAGCGCCACCGACTGCGAGCCGATTTCCTCGCTGACCTTCTTGAAGGCAGCTTCCACCGACATGCCGGATTCGCAGCAGATGAGCAGCAGATCGAGCGAATCAGGAAACGCGCGCTTGATCGAAAGCTGCCGCTTGGCGATGCGGTTCTTGAGAAAGAACAGCGGCGCCTGCATGCCGATGTAGGCGGCGCCGAGGCAGAGGCCGATCTTGATGGTCGCCGGTTGATCCATCTCGATGACTACGAACAGATAGAACAGTGTAACCAGAAACAGCGCGACCGGCGTGACCATGCGGAAGAACAGGAACGCCACATAAGGCGCCTGGCCGCGATAGCCGGCCTGAATGAGCTTTTCGCGCGCCACTTCCTGCGCGAGCCACTTGTTCAAGTTGAGCCGCTCCACCGCCCGCTGCATGTACTGCTTCGGCGACTGGCGGAGTACGACCCTGTCTCTCTCGCCACGCGCGAGACGCTCGCGCTCCCGTTGCCTGATCTTCTCGCGCTCGACCGCGACGGACTTCATGCGCCGGCCGAGCGTATCCGGCGACAGGAACGGCATGGCAAGCGTTATCACCGTCGCAATCGCTGCCACGCTGGTCAACAGCATGACCATGAACTTGGTGTCGTGCAGCTTTGCGATGAGAAGATCGAGCATGGTGCTGGCTCAGAAGTCGAAGTTGATCATCTGCTTCATCACGAAGATGCCGATGCCCATCCACATCGCGCAGCCGGCGATCATCATGCGGCCGAGATCGGTCAGCCAGAGCAACTCGATGTAGTCGGGACTTGTCAGGTAAACGAGGGTGCCGACCGCTATCGGCAAGGAACCAATGATCGAGGCGGAGGCCTTGGCTTCCATCGACATGGCCTGGATCTTGGCCTTCATTTTCTTGCGGTCGCGCAGCACACGCGACAGGTTGCCAAGCGCCTCGGAGAGGTTGCCGCCCGCCTTCTGCTGGATCGAGACCACGATGCCGAAGAAGTTGGCTTCGGGCAAAGGCATGCGCTCGTAAAGCTTGCCGCAGGCTTCGCCGAGCGGCATGCCGATGGTCTGCGTCTCGATGATCGCCTTGAACTCGCTCTTGAGCGGTTCCTGGGCTTCGGACGCAATGATTTTCAGGCTGTCGGCGAGCGGCAATCCCGCTTTGATGCCGCGCACGATCACGTCGACGGCGTCCGGAAATCCAGCCAGGAATTTCTTCTCGCGACGCCCCTTGAGGAACGAGAGCATCCACCGCGGCAGTCCGAAGCCTGCAGCGAAACCTGCAGCCACAGCCGGCACCGGCAGCGCGCTCATGATCCAAACGGCGAGAAACGCCAGCAAGCCGAGACCCGCCGAAATCAGCAGGAACTGGTTTTTCGACCAGGCAAGGCCGGCCTGCTCGATCCTGATGTTTAGCGGCAGACTCTTCGACTTTTTCTGCTTGCTATCGATGTCCTTGAGGGTTTCCTCGACCTGCTCGCGGCGCGAGCGCTGCTGGACGCGGGTGGTGCGGACCGCCGGCTCCGGGCGCGCGATGGTCTCGCGGCGCTGCTCGGCTTTGCGTTCGCCGGACAACAGTGGATAGAGAAACACATAGGCGACGCCGCCGATCGCGGTCGTCACCATCGCAGCCAGAGCCAGCGTCTGCATCTTCATGGCATTTCGGCCTAGCGCGTCCCCGTGATCTCGGCATTCGAGGCATCGAGCGCCGCGGCGAGCCGCTTGTCCTCGCCGTAATAGCGCGCGCGATCCCAGAATTTCGGCCGGCCGATGCCGGTCGACTTGTGCTGGCCGATCAGGTTGCCCTTCTCGTCCTCGCCGGTGATGTCATAGACGAACAGATCCTGGGTGATGATCACGTCGCCTTCCATGCCGACCACCTCGGTGATGTGGGTAATCTTGCGCGAGCCGTCGCGCAGGCGTGCCGCCTGCACGACGACGTCGACCGAGCCGACGATCATCTCGCGGATGGTGCGCGACGGCAGCGAGTAGCCGCCCATGGTGATCATGGATTCGACGCGCGACAGTGCCTCGCGCGGGCTGTTGGCGTGCAGCGTGCCCATCGAGCCGTCGTGGCCGGTGTTCATGGCCTGGAGCAGATCGAATGCCTCGGGTCCGCGGACTTCGCCGACGATGATGCGTTCCGGACGCATACGCAGACAGTTCTTGACCAGATCGCGCATCGTGATCTGGCCTTCGCCCTCGAGGTTCGGCGGCCGCGTTTCGAGGCGCACCACGTGAGGCTGCTGGAGCTGGAGCTCGGCCGCGTCCTCGCAGGTGATGATGCGCTCGTCGTCGTCGATGAACTGGGTGAGACAGTTGAGTAGCGTGGTCTTGCCCGAGCCGGTGCCGCCCGACACGATGGTGTTGACCCGGCAGCGGCCGATGATCTTCAGCACGTCGGCGCCGGCCGGCGTGATCGAGCCGAACCTGACCAGATTGTCGAGCTTCAGCTTGTCTTTCTTGAACTTACGAATGGTGAGTGCCGGGCCGTCGAGTGACAGCGGCTGGGCGATGACGTTGACGCGGGAGCCGTCGGGCAAGCGCGCGTCGCAGATCGGCGAGGCTTCGTCGACGCGGCGGCCGATCTGGCTGACGATGCGCTGACAGATGTTGAGGAGCTGCTGATTGTCGCGGAAGCGGATGCCGGTCTTCTGGATCTTGCCCTGCACTTCGATATAGACCGTGCCCGAGCCGTTCACCATGATGTCGGCGATGTCGTCGCGCGCGAGCAGCGGCTCGAGCGGGCCATAGCCCAGAACGTCGTTGCAGATGTCGTCGAGCAGCTCTTCCTGCTCGGAGATCGACATCACGATGTTCTTGATCGCGATGATCTCGTTGACGATGTCGCGGATTTCCTCGCGCGCCGCATCGGCATCGAGACGCGCGAGCTGCGCGAGGTCGATCGCCTCGATCAGCGCGCCGAAGATCGTGCCTTTGGTTTCGTAATAGGATTCCGAATGGCGCGTGTCGGTGGCGATGGCGGGCGGCTGCGCTGCAAGGCGCGCGGGCGCCTGCGGAGCCGATAGAATCGGCGCGCCGAGGCCGGCCGAGGGAATCGGTTGCAGCCGCTCGCCGCCCGTGGGGATGGGCGCTGCCGGCATGGCCTGTGGCCGCGGGGCCGGAGCGGCGGGGGCCGCCGCCGGCCTCGCATCTGTGGTGGCGCGTTTACCGAACACGTCCTGTTACCTCACGCTACGCATACGTCTTTCGATTCGGTCATTTCTTCAAAAGCTTGCCGAGCAGCGGCGTCAGCAGGCCGGACTTGGCCTTCTTCACCTCTGAGCGGCCGGTGAGCAGTTTGGCGAGCTGGATGAACGTCTCGGTGTTGCGGTGGCTGGCGGACACTTCGGCGATCATCTGACCGTTGTTGGCGGCTGCGCCGAACAGCTGCGGCTCGAACGGGATCACCGCGACCGGCTGATCCTCCAGTGCCTTGGCGAAATCCGCGGGCTTGATCTCCGGCTTCTTCGGGATACCGACCTGGTTGAGCATGTAGAACGGCCGGTGATCGTTGAGACGCGCGGTGCGCAGATAGTCGAACAGGTTCTTAGCATTGCGCAGGTTGGCGAGATCGGGCGTGGCGACGATCAGGATGTCGTCGGCACTGACCAGCGTGCGCTGGGTCCAGCCGTTCCACTGATGCGGCACGTCGAGCACCACGCAGGGCATAGTGGCGCGCAACGCGTCGTAGATGCTGTCGAAAGCCTCGGCGCCGAAGTCGTAGGCGCGCTCGAGCGTGGCGGGCGCGGCGAGCAGGCTCAGGTGGTCGGAGCATTTCGACAACAGCCGGTCGATGAAGGCGGTGTCGATGCGGTCGGGGGAGAACACCGCGTCGGCGATGCCCTGCGGCGGATCCTGGTTGTAATCGAGGCCCGCGGTGCCGAATGCCAGATCGAGGTCGGTGACGACCGAATCCAGCGCCAGATCGCGCGCGACCGCCCAGGCGATGTTGTGCGCCACCGTCGAAGCGCCGACGCCGCCCTTGGCGCCGACCACGGCGATGACGCGGCCGACCGGCTTGGCGTCCGGCGCCGAAAACAGACCGCAGATCGAGCGCACCACGTCGAGCGTGCCGACCGGCGAGATCATGTAGTCGCTGACGCCGCGGCGAACGAGCTCGCGGTAGAGCATCACGTCGTTGGTGCGGCCGACGACGATGACGCGGGTGCCGGCGTCGCAGAACTCGGCGAGGGTGTCGAGCCCGGCCAGAATGCCTTCGCCGCGGCCTTCGGCCTCCAGCATGATGACGTTCGGCGTCGGCGAGCCGCGATAGGCCTCGATCGCGGCGGTGATGCCGCCCATCTGGATTTTGACGTGAGCCTTGGCCAGCCGCCGGTCCTCGCCGGCCGACTGAATGGCCGCGGCGGTTTCCACGGTGTCGCAGAACGCCTGAATCGAGACGCGTGGCGCCGGCGCGATGTGCTCGTCGTGCGACGTCGCCTCCGGCGGAGTTTCCGGCTCAGGCGTGTTGGTTTGCAGTGCGGTTCGGATCATTTGCCGAGATCGCTGATCGCGCCCTTGTTGGTGTCGCTGTAAACGGTTGCCGGGCTGTCGCCCTTGCGCCATTTGTCGACCTGGAACGTGCGTTTCGCCGTGTAGGCCGGCGTCTCGCCGCGCGGCTGCACGAGGTCCGCGGGATTGTCGACCATGGCGGCGAGATTGCGCTGCGTGCCGCAGCCGAAATTGTAGTACTCGCGGTTCTCGAAGTGCTTCGGATCGTAGCTCGGGCCCAGATCGTCGGGCCATAGTCCGCAGGGACCTGCCTTTGCGACCATCTGCGGGAAGCTCAGCCGCACCGGCGGTGTATTCTCGCCGTTCGCGCGATAGGGCCTGATGCCGATGCCGCTGTTGGGCACGCCGGCGGCGACAAGGATCGACAGCGTCTCTTTCAGCGTGTCGGTGACGGCGCGCTCATTGGCACCGCCCATCGGGCGATCGATGGTGACGCCGCCGCTGGCGTCGCGTTGCCAGTTGCGCGCAAACGACAGCACCTCGGCGCGCTGCATTGCCGACAGACCGCCGCGGCCCGTTCCGACGAACAACACGAGCGGCTTCTTGCCCTCGACGATGCGGATCGGATGGCGCTCCTTGTAGGTTTCGGGAATGCCACCGGTGGTGTCGGTGGGAGTCATCGTCTGACAGCCCGCCACGCCGGCGGCGAGGCTTGCGACCATAACCGCGCGAACCCAGAGCAGTTTCATGCGGCGAGCCTTGGTGAGAAGAGGTTGGTCCATCGATCGTTCCTTGTCGCCGCTCTCAATCCAGGAAGAAGCCGACACTGCCGCGATAGGGGCCGCTCGGGCGTGGTTCGGTTTGACCGGGGGTGCCGTATATCCGGTTGAAGCGGCCGAGCAGCTGGGTGGCCGGGTCGGAAGCGTCGGCATAGCCGTCGTCGGCCCGCGACAGGTCCTTCTGCGCCACCGCGCGCACGACATAAGGCGTCACGAGGATCATCAGCTCGGTCTGCCGGTTCTCGAAGTCGCGGCTCTTGAACAATGCGCCCAGCACTGGAACATTCATGATGCCGGGCATGCCGTTGAGCTGCTGCTTGGTCTGCTCCTGGATCATGCCGGCCATCGCGAGCGAGCCACCGGACGGGATTTCGACGGTGGTCTCGGCGCGGCGGGTCTTGATCGACGGAATGGTCTGCGTGGTGGTCTGGGTGGCGCTGACCGACTGCGTCAAGGTGAGCGCATTGTCGTTGGAGAGTTCCGACACCTCGGTCAGCACCTTGAGGCTGATACGGCCCTCCGACATCACCACCGGCGTGAAGTTCAGGCTGACGCCGAACTTCTTGAATTGGATCTGCGTCTGACAGTTCCGGGTGGTGGGATCACAGGTGAAGCCCGCCGGGATCGGAAACTCGCCGCCGGCCAGGAAGTTCGCGGTCTCGCCGGAGATCGCGGTGAGGTTCGGCTCCGCCAGCGTTCGGATGACGCCCGCGCGCTCCATGGCGCGCAGCGTCGCGCTGACGCCGCGATAGGTTGCGGTGATGCCGTTCGAGTTCAGCGGTGAGCCGAACACCGGGAACGGATTGGCGTTGGTAAGATTCACCACGGCCTGGCCGGTGTTGAACGAGCCGTTGAGGTCGATGCCGAGCTGCTTGATGACGTCGCGTGCCACCTCGGTGACCGAGACGCGGAGCATCACCTGGTCGCGGCCGCGCACCGTGATGCCGTTCACCACCTTGGCGCCGTCGCCGGCGAGGCGGGCGGCGAGATCGTAGGCCTGCTGCGCTTCTGTCGGGCTTGCGACCGAGCCGGCCAGCATGATGCCGTCGGCGAGTCCATCGACTTCGATTTCGGCAGCCGGCAGGGCGCGTTTGAGGGCCGCGCGGATGCCGTTGATGTCACGGGTCACCGCGATGTCGAAGCCCATCAGCTGACGGCCTTCGCTGTCGAAGAAATAGACATTGGTCTGGCCGAGCGCGACTCCGATGATGTAGGCCCGCCGCGCGGTGCGCACGACCGCGTTGGCGATTTTCGGATCGGCGACCAGCACGTCCTTGATGTCGGCAGGCAGATCGACCACGACACTCTTGCCGACGCCGAGCGACATGGGCTGCGCCGACTTGTCGCCGTAGACCTGCACGGTCGGCCCCGCGATTCGCTGCGCCGGGTCGGCCGCGGTGACCGGTGTGACGGGCCCGACCAAAGACGTGACGATCAGCGCCGCCAATGTTGCGGTGCGGATCAACGTTGCTTTGGCCATGGGCATGCTCCTGTGGAACGCTATCGGGTTGTGGTGACGCCGAATCGGACGGTGTTGATCTCACCGCGGCCCCGGTCGTCTTCGTTACGGACTTCCTCGGGCCTGCTGGCATCGAGCAGGCTGCGAAGCGCGAGCGAAAGCGTGCCCTGCTGCCGCGATTGCGCCAGCGATTCGGCCTGCCGCGGCGAGAGTTCAAGCGTTGCGGTCTTGCCGACCACCACGCGCTGGCCGCCCTTTTCCTCGACGGTCTGGTCGATCGCGAGCACCTTCACATTGGTCAGGATCGTCTCGCTGACGGGAGGTGCGCTGCCTCGGACGTCGTTGTTGGCGCGCCGCGACAGAATCACGTCGACGCGGTCGTTCGGCAGGATGAAGCCGCCGGCGCCGGTTTCCGGCGAGATTTCGGTCGACACCGCGCGCATGCCGGACGGCAGGATGGCCGCCATGTAGCCGGCTGCACCGTTGGCGCGAATGAGCTTGCCCTCGCGGATCGGTTCGCCTGCGGTGAACGGCGCGCGCGTGATCGCGCCGACCAGCTCTTCGGCTGCATTCGGGCGCGCTTTGCGGGTGATGTAGCTGTCGCCGGTGGTGGCCTCCGGCCAGGCCTGCCAGCTGAAATCCTGCGCCGTGACGGCGGTGCCCATGCCGATATCGCCCTTGGCAATCAGTACGTCGACGGTCGGGAATTGCTGGACAACGGGGGCGGGCGCCACCTGCTTCGGCGTGTCGTCGCCGCTGACGAGGTATGCCGCCGCGCCGCCGGCGGCGAGCGCGATGCCAAGCACCAAGATACGCGCGGCTTTCATAACGCTTCACTCACTCTGTTACGGGACTGAACGGCCGTGAGGACGTCCTTCACTCACCTAAGAAAAGGCTCCGCGGTGCTGGAGCGAACACCTCTGGATTTCATCAGCGAAAGGTCAATTCGTGGTTAACGGGGCGTATCTAAATGCGGTTAAAGATGTGTTGACCGGAAAATACCGGTCGAGCGGCTGCCATGGCCGCGATCGGTACAAAGGTCTGTAAAGCGCGAAACGCGCCGGGTGCGGCGCCGTTAACCGGGGTGCATCCAGGCGGTGTCCGGATAGATCAGCAGCGCCGCCGCGGCGAGCGCGATGCCATAGGGCACGCCGCCGTCAAGCTTGTGCAGCCGTTTCACCCAGTCCTGCTCGGCAAGCGACGCCGGCAGCGGCATCAGCCGGAATCGAATCATCGCAAATGTCAGAACGCCGCCGAAGATCGAGGCGTAGAGCACATAGGCCATCAGATGGTCGAAGCCGAGCCATAGCGCGGTCGCCGCCGCGAGCTTGGCGTCACCGCCGCCGATCCAGCCGCGTGCGAAGAACACGAAGGTGATGGCCAGCACCATGAACGCCGCGGCGACGTGCCAGAGCACGGCGTGCAGATCCATGCCGCTATAGAGCGCCAGCGCAAAAAAGCCGCCTGCGAGGATCAGCGTGACGCGGTTGGAAATGGTCATCGTGAAGAGGTCGCTCGACGCGGCGAACGCCATCAGCGCGGGAAACAGCAGCAGCCGTGCGGCGTCGGTCAGCATGAACTCGTCCTATCCTTGTGCGCCGGACCTTAGACAAACGCCGTTTCGGTTTGGTTATCGGAAACGCTCAAATGCAATTCGCCTCCGCGACGGCGAGGGGACGCGCGGAGGCGATTATGCCGGTTTACGCTGGCGCGGGGGTGCTTAACCGCCGCCGAGCGCGCCCTGAATCGAGGTAAAGGTCGTAACCAGCTTCGAGCCGACGCCGGTGACCGCGGAAATGATGACAACCGAGATGCCCGCGGCGATCAAGCCGTACTCGATGGCCGTGGCGCCTTCGTCATCGCGAACGAAACGGGAGGCTTTACTGCGAAAGAAACGGGAAATGAAGGACATGCGTCTGATCTCCTGACTGACTGAGCGGTGCCGGCTGTTTTCGCCAGCTGTCAGGGTTTCTACAGATGAAGTTTGAATTTGAGGTATGATGGAACTGTCGACTTTTCCGTAAATTGCGCAACAAATTGTTTGCTTTCTCCCCAGAGCCGTAATGCGGGCGTAATGAAACGGAAAGCTCCGATCTGCTCGGAACATTTCGAGGAATATTGGAGCCGGGCGCGATCTATGTGATGCAGAAGCAGAAGCTCACTTGGAATTCATGTTTAACGCTTGATGAAGACTGAATTCGTGGGGCCCTCAGGCGCCGGCGCATCAAGCGACTGCATCCAATTTTAACGGCATTGTGCGAGCAAGATGTCTGCCCTGCTGCCCATACGCATGAGCGTCGCGCTTGCTTGCAAACCTGTCAGGCTTTCAGTCGGAACGCTCGCTCGACGGCGCAAGTGCGCTTGCGACGGTCTTGACCGGTGGAAGCGACGAGCGGCTCGAAGTCGATCCTGGAAATTCTCGCAACCGCTATGGCTGTCAGCCTTATCCACGGCCCGATGAGATCAGTTTCGCCTCATCGACGGCGAGCACAATCTCGCAACATGCCTTTGATGCCGCGTCCGCAGTGTTCGACCGTCTGCCGCCCATCGATGATCGCAACGGGGCAAAGCACGCGCCGGCAAATCATGTGCAGGCCTGGCACGCGCTTTCCGAACGCATCAAGCACGACCTCAAGCGGCTGCTCGAGCTCGACGCGCAGAGCGAGGTCGTGCTGTCGCCGTCAGGCACGGATGCGGCACTGCTGGCATTCGCGCTCGCCGGCCGCTTGCGGAGCAGGCCGGTCGCAAGCGTCGTCGCGGCAGCGGACGAATCCGGCAGCGGTGTTGCGCTGGCGGCATCGGGCTGCCACTTCGGGGCGGCCGCGCCCCACGGCCGCCGGGTCACGAAGGGCGAGCCGATTCCCGGCGTCGCTTCAGTCGCGGAAGCTGTTCGGGTCAAGTCGCGCGACGCCAGCGGACATCCCCGGCCGTGGCTGGAGGTCGATGACGAGATTCGCGGATCGGCGGCTTCGCTGATCGCACAAGGTTTCGATGTGGTCGTCTATGCGATGGACCACTCGAAAACCGGTCTTCGTTATCCGAGCGGCGCGTGCCTTCAGCAACTGACGGCCACATACGGCGACGCCGTCACCATCGTCATCGACGCCTGCCAGGCGCGCTTGAGCCGCAGCCGGTTAAAGGAGTGCCTGGCACGGGGCCACATGGTCCTGTTGACCGGCTCGAAATTCTTTTCAGGTCCCCCGCTCAGTGGCGCGCTGCTGTTTCCGGCGAGACTGGCGGAACGATTTCAGACGATCGATCGGAGCGCATCGGGGCTTGCCGATTATACTTCGCAATATGATTGGCCCGCCTCTTGCGCCGCCTTCCGCTCCGCGTTGCCGGCGCGGTCGAACAATGGCCAGTTGCTGCGGTGGGCCGCCGCCATAGCGGAGATGCAGCGCTATTTCGCAGTCCCGGAATTGTACCGGACAATTGCCTTGCGAGAGACGGCTGCGGTGATGGCGCGGACCATCCGGCAGCATCCAAATCTGGAGATGCTGCCCAGCGAGCCCTGTCCGGCGGCCGGCGACGATCGCGACGAATTCGCGACACCGACGATCTTTTCATTCGGCGTGAAACGAAATCGGAAGCTTCTTTCGATGGGACAGGCCAGGGCGCTCTACCACGCGCTCAACGAGGATGTTGCGAGCGTTCTTCGTGTGAGCGGCATCGATGCCGAACTCGCGGCGGTGCCGTGTCACATCGGTCAGCCGGTTGCGTGCTCGAGTGGCGCCGGCGGCCCGTTCGGCGCGCTTCGTGTCAGCGTCGATGCCAGGATGATCGCGGAACAGTGGGCCGTTCGAGAAAGCGCCAACAGCGGAGTGCGGCCGCAAAGCATCCACAAACGGATCAAGGCCGTTTTGGACAAAATCCAATTGCTCACCGACAACCTGGAGCGGATCGAACAGCAATTCGGAGAGTCCGCGTAGGTGCGTTGGACCGCTGAACCGGCGCGAAAGTTAACGGCAAATTAGCAGGCCCAGCCCAAGATTTGGCAGGGGAAGACTTGGCCGCCATTTGGCCGCTACCAGACGATTCGGCTGGAATGACTGCGAAAATTTCATCGACCGAGCCCAATCTCGACCCGGAAGATTGGGACGAGTTCAGTCGTGCGAGCCACGCGGCGCTCGACGACATGATTGCGTTTCTGCGGACGGTCCGCGATCGCAAGGTGTGGCAACAGCTTCCGGCCGAAGCGGCCGAACGTTTCGATACCGCGCTTCCGCACGAGCCCCGCGACCTGGCGGAGGTTCTGGACGAATTCAAATCGTCGATCGCGCCCTACACCACCGGCAACGCGCATCCGCTTTTCATGGGGTGGGTCCACGGCGCAGGCACGCCGGCCGGGATGGTGGCCGAAATGCTGGCGGGCGGATTGAACGCCAACTGCGGCGGTCGCAACCACGTCGGTATCAACGTCGAGAACCAGATTACGCGATGGGCGGCCGAACTGTTTGGCTTCCCGGACAACTCATCCGGACTGTTCGTCACCGGCACGTCGATGGCGAACCTCATGGGTCTTCTGGTCGCGCGCACGGCCGCGCTTGGCGAGTCGTGCAAAAGCCAGGGGCTGGGGGGTTTCCCTCAGCTCACCGCTTACACCTCCGAACAGGTCCATTCCTGCGTCACGCGAGCGGCCGAGATGTCAGGTGTCGGGTCCGACAATCTGCGCCTGATTCCCGTCGATGCCGCCGGCGCGATGCGTGTCGATTTGCTCGCTGAAGCGATCGAGACCGACATCCGGCAGGGCGCCCGTCCGTTTCTGGTCGTCGGCACGGCCGGCACGGTCAACACCGGAGCCTTCGACGATTTGAACGAGCTTTCCGCGCTGTGCCGCCGCCATGGCCTGTGGTTCCATGTCGACGGCGCATTTGGCGCGATGTGCAGCCTGTCTCCGGATTTGCGCCCGTTGCTGTCCGGCATCGAGCGCGCGGATTCCGTTGCCTTCGATTTTCACAAATGGGCTCACGTGCCCTATGACGCGGGCTTTCTGCTGGTGCGCGATCCGGACATCCACCGCCGCACCTTCAGCAGCCCGGCTGCCTATCTCAGCCGCGCATCGAGCGGTTTGGCCGCCGGAGAGGTGTGGCCGTGCGATCTCGGTCCGGATCTGTCGCGCGGCTTTCGGGCGCTGAAGACCTGGCTGACGTTTCAGACCCTCGGAGCGAAGCAAATCGGCGCCTGTATCGATCACAGCTGTCGTGTGGCGAAGCATCTCGAAGCGATGATCGAGCAATCCGATCTGTTCGAGATGCGCGCGCCGGTCAGGCTGAACATCGTCTGCTTCGGCCTGAAGACTCAGACGGACGACAAGCTCAACGAAGCGATCGTCATCGATCTGCACCAGCGAGGCGTTGCCGCGCCTTCAACGACCCGGCTGAATGGCCGCCTCGTCATCAGAGCGGCCATCGTCAATCACCGCACCACCGAAGGTGACATGGACCAATTTGTCCAGGAGCTGTCCCGTTCGGCTCTGCGCGTGACGCTCGCACAGATGAAGGGCCGCATCGAAGTCGAGCCGGTTCACGAACCGGAAATCAAAGCTGGCGTATTTCGCGCTTGATCATTTTCGTGCGTTCGGCCGCCTTGCGCTTCTGCTCGGCGACGAACGCGCTGAACTCGGCATCGAGTACGCCGCGACCGTCCGCCAGTTGATTCAGGAGAAAGTCGGGATTGTAGTTCATCTCGACCACGACCGGGCCGGTTTCCGACATCGCCATATCGAAGCCGATCAGAGGCATGTGCCGCAGCAGCCGCGCCGCCTCGATGGCGGTTTGCTTCAAGTCGTCCCAGCGGGGGAGCGTCATCCCGATCAACGGCGCTTTGGTGTCGGGATGTTCGCTGTGGCAGGCGAACTCCAGGCCGGTGCCTGACATCGCGCGCAGGACCTTGCCGGTCGTCACGTCGATTTGCGCCAGCAGGTTGCCCGGCCGCCAATAGTTGTCGGCCATGTTCGAACCTGACGGAATTTTCCAGCAGGCCCGGAACACCGAAGGCTCGCCGTCTCTGGCAAGCGTGACGATGCGGGCCGTGGCCAGCCGATTCCCGCACACTTCGCGGATGACTGGATGAGGCGAGAGGAATTTCTGGAACAGGTAGCCCTGCGAGAAATTATTGAGAACGTCGGATGCGAAGTCGTCGACCAGAATGTTCTCACCGCCGATCGTCTCGAGACGGTCTTCTCCGGAATCGTATTGCGCCAAGCCGATGGACCCGATGCTCTGGATGCCCTCGATGGGCTTGCCGAACATTGGGTAATGCTCCGGACGACGAAGAAATGCTTTCAGGGCCTCGGCATTCGCGATGACGTGCTGTGATGGGCTTGCCAGGTTTTCCGTGTAGATGCCCAGCACCGGGATGGTGGGAAAGCCGTGCGCAGCCAGATAGCTCGCCGAGGCGATCTTGTTGGCGAACAGCCCGATCCAGTCGTGCCGGTAGTTGATCGTAAGATCGAGGTCTCTGTTCTTCCGCCATCCCACGACGGTGCGCTTGTCGGGATAGTAGTCCCGATCGAAGAGCCTCAATTGCATGTATTCCTTGAACGAGACCTGACCGGGTCCGAAGGCGAGGCTGCAATATTCCCGCACGATGCTGAGAGGGCTGGTCGCGGCGACCGCAGCCATCTTCTGCAGCACCGCGTTGATTTGCAGATCCTGGGCCGGCTTGGCCGTCTCGATCGTCGCGACGGCAGGCGCCTGGCGCTTGAGGGCAATTTGCATCGGGGAGCGCTCGCTTGGCGAAACCCACTTGGAATGTTGCGAAATTAGCGCGTGGTTATTACGGATTGGATAAAGCCGCGGCGTGCGGTCAGGCCTGTCCACGCGGCTCGGCCATCGCTTGGCGGCGTTGTCAAATAGTAAGGCCCGGCGAGAGGCCGGGCCTTACCTGCAATTCGCAATTCACCGCAGCCAGAAAATCACCTTGAATGATGCTGCTATGGATTGGCAGCGCGGGAGTCTTAGCCGCCGAGCGCGCTCTGGACGGACGTGAAGGTCGTCTTCAGCTTCGAGCCGACGCCCTGCACAACCGCGATGATCGCGACCGAGATTCCCGCGGCGATCAGGCCGTATTCGATCGCAGTCGCGCCGGATTCGTTCTTGACGAAACGAGACAAAAGCTTGGTCATCTTCGTAGCTCCTTAGAGGTCCACACGTGGCTGTCTGAGCTGGCTCGTGGTCGTTGTTTGATCCGACCGATCGAAGCCGTGCGCAAAAATTAGCAGCGCGGCCTTGCGTCGAAGTTAATTCATTCGACGAAACACGAGAGAATCGCGTGGAATTCGTCTGTGGTTAAAAATGCACTTATCGGAAAATTCATCAGTTAAATCACGTACGAGAAAGACGTCACCTCCGGTCGTTCACACGATACGACCGATATTGCATAAAAATTTCGATAGATTCGGTTGCGCCGATCAACCCGCGCGGCTGCCGCGGCGCCATGAGCGGGTTTCCGATTTCGACTTCATTCACCATTTTGCGTTCAACTCATTTATGAGTTCTGTGCGGCCGCTGTGTTTGGTCGCCGTATGTATGCGTGCGGAGCATAAAATGATGGCGTTCGCCGGTCGCCGCGGCTTCGGGCCGGGCCTTTTCCTAATCATTGCATCTGCCGTATTGACGAGCGTCGTGCCGGATCGGCACGCAGCGCTCGCTGCCGAGGCCATGACGCCGGCCGGCTCGGTGGTCGTGGCGCTCGACCGCGCCAAGATCGTCAAGCTGCCGGAGAAGACGGCGACGCTGGTGATCGGCAATCCGTTGATCGCCGATGCAGCGGTGCAGCACGGCGGCGTCGCGGTGATCACCGCGAAGGGCTATGGCGCCACCAATCTTGTTGCGCTCGATCGCCGTGGCGTCATTCTTCTGGAGACGGCGGTGCAGGTGGTCGGGCCAATCGACAAGGTTGTCGTGATGTATCGCGGCATCGATCGCGAGACTTACAGTTGTGCGCGGAATTGCGAGCGCCGCATCACCATCGGCGATACGCCAGCGTACTTCACCTCCAATCTGCAGCAGATCGGCACGTTCGGTACACTGGCGCAGAGTGGCGGGGTGGCCGGAGCACCGCGATAAGCGGCGCCCAGGAAGCGGCGCCCGGGAAGCGGCGTCCAGGTGGATGTGGTTAGCGCCGGGTAAACCAGACGCCAGCTACTTCAAATCCTACCTTCAATCATTCAACAAGCCTTCGCTGCTAAGTTGCCCGGCAAAGCGGCCCAGAGTGCCGCGTTGCTCAGGTGATGGCGATGACTGGGGGATTCCACATCAAATTGCTGGCCGTGGCCAGGCAGTCGTGGGCTGGGCGCACTATGTGCCGCATGCTCCGCGACCGGAGCGGCGCGACCGCAATTGAATTCGGCATGGTGGCGGCACCATTCCTTGCGCTCGTCTTCGCGATCCTTCAAACGGCGATCGTCTTCTTTGCCGGGCAGGCGCTCGAGACGGCTGCTGCCGACAGCGCCCGGCTGATCATGACCGGCCAGGCGCAGACCCAAGGCTACGACCAGACCAAGTTCAAGCAGGCGGTCTGCGCGCGGATCTACGCGCTGTTCAACTGCAACGGTTCGCTCTACGTCGACGTCAAGAGCTACACGGCGTGGTCGTCGGTCAACACGTCGCTGCCGGTTGACGCCAGCGGCAACGTCCAGACCACCACCTTCGGCTATCAGCCGGGCGGTCCGACCGACATTGTCGTCATGCGATTGATGTATCAATGGCCGGTCTATGTGTCGCTGCTCGGCCTCAACCTGGCGAATTCCGCGGGTCACCAGCGCCTGTTGATGGCGACGGTCGCGTTCCGCAACGAGCCGTATATGTGAGGCGCGCGATGACGCTCATCAAAACCCGCCTCCAATCGTTCGTGGACAGGCTCAGCCGCCGGGTTGCAGGCCTCGCGAGCAACGAGCGCGGCATTGCCGCGGTCGAATTCGCGATGCTGCTGCCGCTGATGCTGACGCTGTGGCTCGGCACGACGGAGATCTCCACCGGCATCGCCGCCAACCGCAAGGTGACGCTCACCGCCCGCACCCTTGCCGATCTGACGTCGCAGGTGACGGGCCTGAGCACCAGCGACATGACCAATTCGCTCAATGCCGCGGCGGCCGTCATCTCGCCCTACAATGCGGGCAACTTGAAAGCGACGGTGTCGAGCGTGTCGATCGACGCCAACAACAAGGCCACCATCGCCTGGAGCGTGACCAAGAACGGCACCGCGCACGCCGTGGGCTCGTCGGTAACGTTGCCATCCGCGCTGCTGATCGCCAACTCCTGTCTGATCTGGAGCGAGGTGCAATACGCCTACAAGCCGACCATCGGCTATGTGGTGACCGGCACGCTGCAGCTTAAGGACCAGATCTATATGCGTCCGCGGCTGTCGAACTGCGTGACCTACCCGACGTCGTAGGACATCGAAGGCTTCTGAACACGATGCGTGTCCGCTGCATTTGCGGCGCGCTCCCGATTGTTCAGGGCATTTCCTCCCGATAAGCTTCGACTTGGCTCTGGCCGAATCGAGCGCCCATCAGAGGCGCAACTGGGAGGTTAGCGATGTCACGTCACTCGACAATTCGGATTGCTGTCACTGCGCTTGCCAGCGCGTCGATCCTGGCACTGACCGTGTCGTTCGCGGCTGCGCAATACAAGATGACCGTCAACCGCGACCGGCTCGTCAATGCGCAGAATGAGCCGCAGAACTGGCTGATGATGAATGGCGACTACGGTTCGCAGCGCTATTCCAAACTGACGCAGGTCAATCGCGACAACGTCAAGGGTCTGCGGATGGTGTGGGCGCTGGCGCTCGGCGGCATGCAGGATGTCGGACAGAACGGGCCGGAGAACGAGGTCAATCCGCTGATCGACAACGGTTTCATGTACACCACCGATGGCTGGGGCACGGTGTACAAGATCGACGCGCGCAAGGGAAACAAGGGTGATTTCGTCTGGGTCTGCGATCCGGGCGTCCGCCACGAGGGCAATGTCTCGCGCACCCGCGGCATCGCGCTGTGGGAAGATCTCGTGATCGCCAATCTGCCGGACGGCCGGGTGATCGGGATCAACCGCGACAGCGGCGAGATCGTCTGGGACCAGAAGGTCGCCAAGACCGACGAGTTCGGTACGAAGGAGCGCTTCTACACCGCGCCGATCACTGCCGAAGGCAAGGTGCTGGTGGCGAACGGCGCAGGCGACGGCGGCACGCGCGGCTGGCTCGCCGCGCTCGACGCGCGCACCGGCAAGGAGCTGTGGCGTTGGTATGTGGTGCCCAAGCCCGGCGAGCCCGGCAGCGAAACCTGGAAAGACAAGAACAACGCCTGGAAGACCGGTGGCGGCGGCTTGTGGCAGACCGGCTCTTACGATCCGGCCACACATCTGACCATCTGGGGCACCGGCAATCCGGTGCCGCAATACGATCCGGAATCCCGCCCGGGCGACAACCTCTATACCAACGCGGCGGTGGCGCTCGACATCGAGACCGGCAAGCTCGTCTGGCACTACCAGTACACGCCGAACGACTCGTGGGATTACGACGAGAACGGCATCCACATGCTGTACGACGTCACCATCAACGGTCAGTCGCGAAAGGCGATCGGTCATTTCGGCCGCAACGGTTTCTTCTACACGCTCGATCGCGCCAACGGCAGCTTCATCAAAGGCGGCCAGTATGTGAACGATCTCAACTGGACCAAGGGTCTCGATCCCAAGACCGGCAAGCCGATCGAGTACGATCCTTCGCTCGACGTGCAGAAATACGTGCCTGAAGCGCGGGCGTTGCGCGGCGATGGCATGAAGCGAGCCTGCCCCACATGGCACGGCGGCGTCGCGCACCAGCCGACTGCATATGATCCGACCACCAAGATCGCCTACGGCGTCGGTATCGAGGGCTGCTTCACGCAGAACGGCGCCAAGGCGGCGTTCAAGGGGCCGGACGGCGGCCTCGACCGGAAGGGTTTCGAGAAGCGCACCTACACCAGCGATCTCTATTACGGCTCGATCACGGCTTACGACACGGTCAACCACAAGGTGATCGCCAAGGCCATCACCGACATCGAGATCCGCTCGGGCGCGCTGGTGACGGCCGGCGGGCTGGTGTTCACCGCTCTCCAGGACGGCTGGATCATCGCCTACAATTCGGAAACGCTCGAGGAGTTGTGGCGCTTCAACGTGGGCACGCCGCTGAAGGGCGCGCCCGTGACCTATGCGATCGGCCCGAAACAGTATCTCGCGGTGCAGACCAGCGGCCGCCATCTGCATCCGGTGAAGTTCGATAAGCTGGAAACGTCGAGCTACATGTTCGTGTTCGCGTTGAATTGAGCGGGACGCAAGAAAAGTCGTTTGACTTTGAAGCGGTCGTGCAACGAGTGCCATCCCTCCCCTGGCGGGGAGGGACGGCACCGCTGATGCCGCCCTATTTGAACTCGCTGCAGGCCTCGACGTCGGAGCCCCAGTACTCGACACACTTGGCGTGATTCATCGGACCCTTGCCGACGACGCGCGCGAGCAGGAAATCCGCGAGCAGCTCGACCTCGCGATTCTGCAAGGGGGCGGGCGGATCGGCCAGCGACAGATCGCGCGCCTTGAGATCGGCCTGCTTCAGCCCGAAGCAGCGGCCGTCGCTGTAGGCGAATTTATCGAAGGCCGGCATACCGGTGCCGGGCCGTCCGCATTTGATGGTGATGATCAAGAGCTCGCGGTTCATCTCGGATTCGCGCAAGTTGCTGCCGTCCGGCATCTGGTTGTCCATCTTGCGGCCATCGCCGGCCCAGCCGTGACAGGCCTGGCAGTTGCCCTTCTGACGAAACAGCCGCAACCCGTCGGCGAGATCTGCCGCGTCTTGCGCCGAGGCGTATGAGGCGAAGCCGAACAGCAGGGCCGCAACCGCGGCAGGCCCAGCTGCTTTTTTCAACTTTGAAATGTCGATCAGACCCACGGCGCTTCCCCAAGCTTTCATGTTGTTGCTTGCGACTATACGATTGGGCCGCAACACGGAAAAGCGCGCGATGCCGGTGAAGCCATTCGTAGGAATCCTTGCCGTTTTGCTATGCGCGACCGCGTCCGCGCAGGAGCTGCGCCGTTCGACCGTGTGGGACCTCAAGATCGGGCAGTCCGTTGCGGCTCAACCGGGCGCCGAGGAGTTCCGCGGCTTTGCCTGCGGCTCGAACGGCGGGCCGCCGCGCATGAGGCTCACCGGCTGGAGCGACTTCGCGCGCTGCCCGGCCGATCCGAGCGGGTTGCACGAGGTCTATTTCGAATACGACGACGAGCTCGAATACATCGCGCGTGCGAAGGACCTCGAGATGAACATCACGCGCTGGGCCGGCACCACCGAGGTCCGCTTCCCGGTGATCGTGTCGGCGTTGTTCGACGATCGTGGCGTGCTGCAAGGAATTCGGATGGTCACCGACCCGCGCGCCGACTATCAGGACCACATCACCGAAGCCAACCTGCGCAAGCGTGCCGAGGCTTATGTGCTCGGTGGCGTGCTTGCTGCGCGCTACGGCATGGAGGCCGAGCGCGATTGTCAGGCGTTGCCGCCGGCAGAGGGCGAGAGCGCGGTCGGGGCGTTGTTCGTCAAGCAGGCTTGCGCCAAGGACGATGCGGCGAACAATCGCCGCATCGTGTTGCGTGCGAGTTTCTATCGCAAGCCCGGCCAGAGCGGCGTCAATCCACAGCTCTCGACGCAGCTCACGCAAGGCCAGTTCGAAAGCTCGGCGCGGCTGGAGATTTTGCAGCTCAACCCGTGAGCCTTGCTCAAGGGCGCACGGTGCCGTCCGGCATAGTGGTGTCCTTGAACGCCGCGCCGTCGAGATTCGCCTCGTAGAGGTTGGCTTTGCTCAGCGTCGCCCCGCCCAGCATGGCGTGTGCCAGATTGGCGCCGCGGAGATTCGCACCCACCGCATTGGCTCCTTGCAGGTTGGCGCTGGAGAGATTGGCTTGCGGAAGTTCGGCGCCCATCAGGCGCGCGCCATTGAGCTTCGCGCCTTCGAGGATGGCGCCACGCAGGAAGGCAAAGTCGAGCGCCACCTCTGACAGGTCCGCGCCGGCAAGCTTCGCGTCGGCCAGCCGGCTCTTGCGCAGGTCTGCGCCGCGGAGGTTCGCCCCGTTGAGGTCGCTGCGCACCAGATGCGCGATGCCCATCATGGCGGCGCTGAGATCTGCTCCGGTGAGCTTCGCGGCATCGAGATTGGCGCCGTAAAGCATGGCCTCGCGAAGTTTCGCGTTGGTCAGATCGGCGCGCATCAGATTGGCCTTGTTGAGGTTGGCGCCGGCAAAGTCGGCACCGGCGAGCTGAGCACCCACGAGCCTCGCATCGTGCAGATTGGCGCCCTTGAGACTGGCGCCGGTCAGGTCGGCGCCGCTCAGATCGCGCCGCTTGAGGTTGACACCGGCGAGATCGCAGCGTGGGCAGTTCTTGCTGCGTCCGGCGACGAAGTCGTCGCGCGGCTCTGCTCGTGCCTGCGAAAGCGAAAGTGTCGCTGCAACGGCACCGGCCAGGAGCGCACCAGCCAGCAGCGTGCCGGCTCTCACGCCGCCGCCTGGTGCGGAATCGGCAGCGAGGTCGTCGATTTGATCTTTTCCATCGCAAAGCGCGACGTCACGTTCTTCAGCGATACGTTGGCGATCAGCTTCTTGTAGAACGTGTCGTAGCCCGCGATATCCGGCACCACGACGCGCAGCATGTAATCGACGTCGCCGGCCATGCGGTAGAACTCCATCACCTCGGGCATTGCGCCGACCGTTTCGGCGAAGCGGTCGAGCCAGTCCTGCGAATGGTCGCCGGTCTCGATGGAGACGAACACCGTGATGCCGAGTCCGATCTTCTCCGGCGCGATCAGCGCCACGCGCTTGGTGATGACTCCGTCGGCTTCGAGCCGCTGGATGCGTTTCCAGCACGGGGTGGAGGAGAGGCCGACCCGGTTGCCGATCTCGGCGACCGACAGCGAGGCATCCTCCTGGACCACGGCGAGGATTTTCCGGTCGATGGCGTCCATAAGCGCGATCCTGGGGTGAGAACGTCTGATAGGAGGCGGGCTAGACTTTAGAAGGATATTTCTTTTTGAGAGCTAGGTATTCCATATAGAGTAAAATATTCTATTTCAAGGGCTGTCATATGCGGCCGATCAAGGGCCGTGGGCCCTGGGGTTATCCAGGGGCGGGCCGAGGAGCAGATTTCATGTCGGGACTGGTGGCTTTCCTTTCGCGCCGCGCGTTTGCGGCGGCGGTTCTGGCGTCGGTTGCGGTGGCTGCGATGCCGGCCTTTGCCGAGACCGCGACACCGCTGGTTTCGCCGCAATGGCTGAACGAGCATCGCGCCGATAGCGACGTGGTGGTGCTCGACATCCGTTCGGTGATCGACGGCGGCGGTGCCGAGGCCTATGCCAAGGCACATATCCCGGGCGCGATCCACAGCGACTACGACAAGGCCGGCTGGCGCGTGTCGCGCAACGGCCAGCCGCTGATGGTGCCGAGCCAGACCGCGCTCGAGAAGCTCATCGGCGAGACCGGCATCGACGAGGACAGCCATGTGGTCGTCGTGCCGGCCGGCGTCAGCGCGACCGACTTTGGCGCGGCCGCACGCATCTACTGGACCTTGAAGGCCGCGGGGCATCCGGCGATCTCGATCCTCGATGGCGGCTTTGCGGGCTGGCAGGCGGCGGGCTTCCCGGTCGAGGCGGGCAACAACGTCCCGGCGCCCAAGATCTTTTCCGGCAAGTTCAACGAGGCGCTGCTCGCCGAACTGGAAGAGGTCGAGAAGAATCCGAACGCCACGCTGGTCGATGCGCGTCCGCCGAGCTTCTTCAGCGGCCGCGAGAAGGCGGGGCTGGCCAAGGCCTATGGCCACATTCCGGGTGCGATCAACATCGACAGCGCGAGCTTCTACGATCCCGCGACCAACCGGCTGCGACCGAAGGCCGAGCTTGCGGCGATCGCGAGCAAGGTGCCGGCGGGTCCGGTGGTGACCTATTGCAACACCGGCCACTGGGCTGCGACCGACTGGTTCGTGCTGTCGGAGATTCTCGGCCAGCCGAACGTGAAGCTCTATGCCGGCTCGATGGTGGAATGGAGCTCCGATGCGCACCGCCCGATTGAATCGTCGCGCACGCGGTGGGACGATGTGAAGAAGGCGCTGGGCATGGGGCTTTAGCTGGTGCTCTATCTCGAAGCATGTACCACTCTCAATCCGTTATCCTGAGGTGCCCGCCGTAGGCGGGCCTCGAAGGATGCGGCCCCGAAATCCCGGGCCGTCGCCCTTCGAGGCTCGCTCCGCTCGCACGTCAGGGTGACGGAGATAGACTGCCCGCGTTGTCCCGGAAGTTGAAACAACCAATGACCATTGCCGCCACCGAATCCGCCACCGTGCGGCTGCCGCGCCTCGACTGGCCGTTCCTGATCGCCTCAGTGCTTGCCACCGCGGTGATGATTGCGCTGGTGATGATCGACGGCCAGCCGGCGGCCGTGGCGCTGATCCTGCTGGGCTTCGCGCTCGGCGTTGCGTTCCTCAAGACCGAGTTCAGCTTCACCGCCTCATGGCGCCGGCTGATCACCCGCGGCCAGGCCGACGGCTTTCTCGGCGGGCTCCTGCTGATCGCGATTGCGGCCACAGCCGTGGTGCCGGTGGCGAAGCTCGTGCCGGGCTTCGGCGGCGCGATTGCGCCAATCGGGCCGTCGCTGATCATCGGCGCGTTCGTGTTCGGCATCGGCATGCAGCTCGGCAACGGCTGCGGCTCCGGCACGCTCTACACGGTCGGCGGCGGCTCGGGCCGCATGATCATCACGCTCGCCTTCTTCATCGCCGGCTCCGTCATTGGCAGTCTGCACTTGCCGGCGTTTCTCGCCTTGGGCGGCCTCGATCCGATTCTCGCCGCGGATTATCTCGGCCCGTGGGGCGGCCTTGCCGCCACCTGGGCGACGCTCGCGGTCGCGGCCGTCGCCGGCATTGCGCTGGCGCGAAAGCGCGGCGCTTCGTTCAAGCCGTCGCGGCGGATTCTGATTGGCGCGGTGCTGATTGGCTTGCTCTCGATCGGCGTGTTCGCGGCCGGTCATCATCCCTGGAGCGTGACGTTCGGCTTCACCGTGTGGGGCGCGAAGCTTGCGGCGCTCGCCGGCTACGATTTTTCCGGCGCGGAGTTCTGGCAGTGGGCGGGACCCAAACACGCGCTGGGCGATTCGATCCTCGGCGACACCTCGAGCCTCACGGACTTGGGGATGATCTTCGGCGCCATGGCGGCGGCTGCGGCGACCGCGCCGTTCGCACGCAATCCCTGGCCGCCGGTGGGCTCGCTCCTGGCCGCCGCAGTCGGCGGCCTGCTGATGGGCTGGGGCGCCCGCTTGGGCTTCGGCTGCAACATCGGTGCGTTCGTCGGCGGGCTTGCGTCCGGCTCGCTGCATGGCTGGGTCTGGTTTGCCGCGGCGCTGCCGGGCTGCTGGATCGGCATCAAGCTCCGGCCGTTGTTCGGCCTGTCGCGGGAGTGAGCCGATGCGCGCCGTCTATGCCATCGTTTTTCTCGTAGGCTTTGCCGCTCTACTGGCCGACCACCTGACCTCGCCGTCGGCGGGCCGGCCGGTTTCGCCGGAGGACTTCGCCGGCGCATGCGCGCCCTGCGGCGCGCCGTGCCCGTCGGTGCAGAAGAAATAGATCACATGCCGAAAATCGACGTCAGCGCCGTGCCGGAACGCAAGGGTTGCCCTTATCCGAAACCCTTCGACGCGCCCTGTGCCGAGCGCGTGCGTCAGCGGCTGGGCGACGCCGGCGGGCTCAAGGATTTCGGCGTCAATCTCATGCACCTGCCGCCGGGCAACTGGTCGAGCCAGCGTCATTGGCATTCGCACGAGGACGAGTTCGTCTATGTGCTCGAAGGCGAACTGACGCTGGTCGAAGATGGCGCCGAGACGGTGCTGCGGGCCGGCGATTGCGCCGCCTTCGCAAAAGGCTCCGGCAACGGCCATCACATGATCAACGAGTCGGACGCGATGGCGGTTTATCTCGAGGTCGGCTCGCGGCAGATGGCCGATCTCACCACGTGCTCCGACATCGACATGATGAGCGCGAATTCCGACGGCCGGTTCACGCACAAAGACGGCACGCCGTATCCCGGGCAGTAAACGCCGGCGCTAGGTCCGTGCCAACAGTGCGTCCACCTCGGCACGCTTTGGCGCGCCCATGCTGCCGCCGAAGCGCGTGCACTTGATTGCGGCGGCTGCAGAACCAAATCGCATGGCCGCGATTTCGTCGCGGCCCTCGGCCAGCGCCAGCGCGATGCCGGCATGGAACACATCGCCGGCCGCGAGCGTATCGACCGCATCGACTTTGAACACCGGAAGGTTTCGCACCGCGCCGCCATCCATATAGCGCACAGGGCCGGGGCCATCGCTCACCGCCAGGAATGCGTTGCTGTGCGACCGCATGCGCAGGAGCCCCGCCGCCAGGTCCTGCTGGCCGGTGGTGGCGCGCAGGCATTCCGACGAGAACACCACATGCGTCGGCACCAGAAACAGCGGATCGTCCGCGACTGTGGGCCGATCGGCGTCGAGCAGCACCGGAATGCCCTGCCGCCGGGCGGCCTCGCAGATCGGCCGGACAAAATGCGGGAAGCGGTTGTCGGCGAGCACCATCGACATGCCGGTGACGAGCCGATCGGGATCGGCAACCCGCGCGCTCTCGATGCGCTTGTCGCGATAGGTCGCGATCATGCGCTCGCCGGTGCCGTCGATCATGATGCCCGAGACCGGCGCAGTCGCTTCCGGCACCCGCACCACGCCGATGGTGCCGACGCCATCGCGCGTCAACTGATCGATGATCTGATTGCTGACAGTGTCGGCCGGATGACCGAGCGGTCCAACGTAATACGCCCTGCCGCCGAGGCGCGCGATTGCGATCGCGGCGTTGACGGCGCAGCCGCCAGGCACGACAACGAACTCGTTGGTCATGCACTTGCCGCCGGGCGGCGGAAATTCCTGCACGCGAAAGACGATGTCCTGCACGGCAATGCCGACGCACAGGACCGCAGGTCCTTTCGAACCGGGTCCGCTAGAAGATGGCACCGTCGCTCTCCACCCAGCTTCTGATGATGTGATGGGCGATCGCGACCGGTGGCGGACAGGTGAGGCCTTCGGGATGCTTGCGCAGCAGCATTGCGGCGCATTCATCCTTGCTGAACCAGCGCAGGCCAACGAGCTCGTTCTTGTCCATGGTCAGGTCTTCATTCAGCGCCTCGGCGTGGGCGCCGATCATCAGAGACATCGGAAACGGCCAGGGCTGCGAGTAGAGGTATTTCACCCGCCCGCATCTGACGCCGGCTTCCTCCAAGGTTTCCCGGCGCACCGCGTCTTCGATCGCTTCGCCAGGTTCGACGAAACCGGCGAGACATGACCACATTGTGGCGGCGAAGCGTCCGGAGCGGCCCAACAGGCCCTTGTCCCCGCTGACCGACAGCATGATCACCACCGGATCGGTGCGCGGGAAGTGCTCGGCCTTGCAATTGGGACAGGAGCGCTTCCAGCCGGCCTCGACCATGCTGGTCGCAGCGCCGCAGTTCGAGCAGAAGCGATGGCGCGCGTGCCAATGCAGCATCGCCTTGGCCTCGGCGAGCGGCGGCAGATGTTCGGCGGCAACGAGCCCCTGAATAGCAATCGAGCGCAGATCGGTGATCACCAGATCGCCGCGCGCCTTCAGCGCCTCGGCCGCAGCGGGCAAAATGCCGACACCGAAGCAGGCATGGCCGTCGAACATTCCGAGGAACACGGTCTCGGTATGGGGTGCGAGCGCGCGCGCTTCGTGCGGCTCGAAATCCGGATCGTGCACGGTGTCGCGCTTCTTCAGCACGATCATCTCGCCGCCGATGACGTAGATGCGGGAGGCGACATCCGCCATGCGCGCGGCGAGCCAGTCGCCGTCGAGCCGGCGCTCGGCGACGCGATCAATCCGGCTTTGGGTGTAACCCAGGTGGGGTCGCGGACCGAGATCGAAGGGCAGGGACATCGAGGCGGACATTGAAACGGCCGAAGATTCCGGTCAAGCCACGGCGGCGCGGGGCGGTGTGCTCGCCAACGCTTGATCCACGGCCGCCAGAACGCGATCGGCGCCGAGCTCTTCGAGGCAGATGCTGGCGCTGCCGATGTGTCGCTCGCAGCCCTCGAAGGTGCAGGGCAGGCACGGCAGCGGGTTTTGCACGATCCAAACATTGCCGCGCTGCTGGATGGTGCCGCTCGCTTGCCAAGGCTCGTTAAGTGCCTCGCTCAGCCCGCCCGCCGGCCAAGGTCCCCACACGCGCGGGTCCATCGGCCCGAACAGCACCACGGTCGGGCAGCCGGTGGCGGCGGCGAGATGGCTCGTCGAAGTGTCAGGGCCGATATAGACGCGGGCCCGCTCGAGGAGCGCTGTGTTCTGCGCCCATGAGAACTGATGGATCGGAACGGCGCCTTGCCACACCTCATCGAGATACCGCCGCTCCTCGGCGCCCGGACCGCTGATCGCCACGATGTTGAGCCCGCGCTGCCGAAGTCCCGCGGCCAGCGCGCGAAAGCCTTCGGCGGTCCATTGCTTGTAGCGGAACATCGGCGCCGCATGGATCACGGCATAGTTGTCGCCCGGTGCGATCGGCAGCGCTGCCGGTGAAGGCGGCACGACCTGCGGCATGCGAGGAATACCGAGCGTGTCGGCAAGCTGCATCACATGCTCGACGCGATGGATGTCCGGCGCCATCGGCGTGCTGCGATGAAGCAGTGCGCGCTTGATGCGCGTGCCGGGCTTGTCTCCGTCCATTGCGGTGAGGCCGGCGTGCTGGCGCCCCGCGAGCACCGCAAAGAATGTCGGCCGGTCGCCGGTCTGGGTCGAGACCGCGAGGTCGTAGCGTTTGAATAGCCGCAGCGCGAGCCGGAACGACTGTTTGTTCGGCATCACGATCACGCGTGCGACGTCCGGATTGCCTTCGACGATGTCCGCGGTGCCGGGCTGCACCAGCATATCGATCGAGGCCTGCGGCCAGGCCCACTTCAGGCTCCGCACCAATGGCGTCGCCAGCAGCAGGTCGCCGATCCGGCGCAGCGAGATCACCAGGATGCGCGGCCGTTCGGGCAATGCGATGGGGGCGCCAAGCATCGCGCGGCTACGGCAGCACGAGCTGTTGCTGCAGCGACGCGATCAGCTTGTCGCGCTCCCGCGGGTGGTAGTCCTTCGGCGGCGCCACGTTCCAGACCGGCTTGGGCCAGGCGGCGTCGCCGCGCGAGCGCGCGATGACATGCACATGGAGCTGCGACACGACATTGCCCAGCGCCGCGACATTGATCTTGTCGCAGCCGGTCAGCGCCTTCAGCGTGGTGGCGGCGTGACTCATCTCGCTCATGAGCTGCTGCTGCTCGATGTAGTCCAGGTCGGTGATCTCGACCGCGGCGTCGCGCCGCGGCACCAGCAGCAGCCAGGGATAGTTGGCGTCGTTGATCAACAACGCCCGGCAGAGCGGCAGGTCGCCGATCGGGGTGGTGTCCCGCGCCAGCAGCGGGTCGAGCGCCCAGTTGGCGGCGCGGTCGGAGTGGTTTCGTCCAAACATGGCCGGGATATTAGCCACGTGGCGGCCGCGGGAAAGCCGGAACCGCGAGACGCTTGCTTTGCTCCACCGGACAGCCGATATAGGGGCCGGGAGGTTGGCGGTGGACGTGCCACTCGCCAACCGGGTCAGGTCCGGAAGGAAGCAGCCCTAACGAGCACGGAACGGGTCGCTCGTCAGCCTCCCACCCCTTTTCACCGCCAATTGTCTGGCGCGTGCCCCGTGGATGGCCCGCGCATTCATGCGGCGTTGTGGCCTTACAGGGCGTAAGATGGACGTCCTGGGCGGGCTCGCCCATTACGACCGAACCCTGCGGCATGAACGACGCCACCAAGACCGATCTCGATCTCGGAGGCCCGGGCGGCAACGCCACGGCGGCGTCCTATCGCGTCCTGGCGCGCAAATACCGGCCGTCGAACTTCAACGACCTGATCGGCCAGGAGGCGATGGTCCGCACCATCTCGAATGCCTTCGAGACCGGACGCATTCCGCAGGCCTGGATCCTCACCGGGGTCCGCGGTGTCGGCAAAACCACCACGGCCCGCATCCTCGCCCGCGCGCTGAACTATGAATTGGCCGACGGCTCGGTGAAAGGCCCGACCATCGACCTGCCGACCTTCGGCCTGCACTGCCAGGCCATCATGGAGAGCCGGCACATCGACGTGATCGAAATGGACGCCGCCTCGCACAATGGCGTCGACGACGTGCGCCAGATCAACGACGCGGTGCGCTACGCGCCGGTCAACGCGCGCTACAAGGTCTACATCCTCGACGAAGTGCACATGCTGTCGACCGCGGCGTTCAACGCGCTGCTGAAGACTTTGGAAGAGCCGCCGCCGCACGCCAAGTTCATCTTTGCCACGACCGAGATCCGCGAGGTGCCGGTGACGGTGCTGTCGCGCTGCCAGCGCTTCGACCTGCGCCGGATCGATGCCGCGACCTTGGTGAAGCACCTCGGCGGCATCGCCGAGAAGGAGAATATCGAGGTCGAGCAGGAGGCGCTGGCGCTGGTCGCGCGCGCCGCCGAAGGCTCGGTGCGTGATTCGCTGTCGCTGTTCGATCAGGCCATCGCGCACGCGGCCGGCAAGGTGCGCGCCGAGGATGTGCGCCAGATGCTCGGGCTCGCCGACCGCACCCGCGTCATCGACCTGTTCGAAGCGCTGATGAAAGGCGATGTCGCGGCGGCGCTCACTGAGTTGCGCGAGCAGTACGACATCGGCGCCGATCCCGCGGTGGTGATTGCTGACTTGGCCGAGTTCACGCATTTCGTCACACGCATGAAGATCGTGCCGTCCGTGGCCGACGATGTTTCTTTGGGTGAAGTGGAGCGCACCCGCGGCCGGGCTTTGGCGACCGCGCTTTCGATCCGCGTGCTGTCTCGCACCTGGCAGATGCTGCTGAAGGGCACGGCCGAGGTGGAGGAGGCGGGGCGGCCGCTCGCCGCCGCCGAGATGGTGCTGGTGCGGATCGCTTATGTGGCCGATCTGCCGACGCCGGACGAGGCGATCCGAACGCTCAACGGCGGCGAGGGCGGAGCCACGCCGCGGCCATCGGGAAATGGTGGCGGGGCAGGTGCCGGCGCCGCTTCGGCGGCGGCCCCGTCGCAGGCGCCGCGATTCGAGGCCCCGCGCGGTGCGCCGCGCGCTGTGGCGGTGGCGCGTGAGCCGATGGCTCAAGCCAGCGCATCGCAGCCGCAAGCTGCGTCGCAACCGCAAAGCGCCCCGGCGCTGGTCATTCGCAACTTTGCGGAACTCGTGGCGCTCGCCGCCGACAAGCGCGACATCCAGTTGAAGCTCGCGCTGGAGCGTGACATGCGTCTGGTCCGCTGCGAGGACGGCAAGCTCGAGATTGCGCTGGAGGAGACCGCATCCAAGGTGCTGGTCAACGATCTGTCGCGCAAGCTGCAGCTCTGGACCGGCAGGCCGTGGGTGGTGGTGATCTCGCGCGAAGAGGGCGCACCGACGCTGAAGTCGGTGGCGGACGCGCAAAAGGCCGAGCTTGAGATCGGCGTGCGTGCCGATCCGCTGGTCAAGGCGGTGCTGGAACGATTCCCCGGAGCGGAAATTGTCAGCGTGCGCGGCCAGAAGGATGCGGCGCAGGATCTGCCGGCCGCGGAGCCGGAGATTCCGCTGCCCGACGATTCCGGATTCGGCGACAATTGGGAACGCGACGACAACGAGTGAGTGACATGGCAATCGGCGACTTGATGGGCATGATGAAGCAAGCCTCGCAGCTCCAGGCCAAGATGCAGGAGATGCAGGCGGAGCTCGATCGGATCGAAGTCGACGGCACCGCCGGCGGCGGCATGGTGACGGTGACGCTCACCGCGAAAGGCGAACTGAAGAGCGTCAAGTTCGACGATTCGCTGATCAAGCCCGAGGAAAAGGAAATCCTGGAAGACCTCCTGGTCGCCGCTCACGCCGACGCACGCCGCAAGGCCGAAAGCGTCATGCAGGAGAAGATGAAGTCCCTGACCGGCGGCCTGCCGTTGCCGCCGGGGCTGAAGCTGTTTTGAATTTCCTTTGAAGCGGTGAATACGCATCTGTAGCACCACTGACGGTGCGCCCCCTCTCCCGCGTGCGGGGGAGGGTTGGGGAGGGGGCAGAGATATGCACCGGTGTTCGTTGCTGCCCCCTCCCTGTCCCTCCCCCACAGGCGGGGGAGGGGACGACAAAACATCGACCGTGCGTGCGGCCTTCAGAAACCAGAACGATGCCCAAATCCACCGCCGGACCTGAAATCGAGCGCCTGATCCAGCTCCTGGCGCGCCTGCCCGGGCTTGGTCCGCGCTCGGCGCGGCGGGCGGCGCTGCATCTGATCAAGAAGCGCGAGCAGTTGATGGCGCCGCTGACGGCGGCGCTGGAAACCGCGATCGAGAAGATCGTGGTGTGCAAGACCTGCGGCAACATCGACACATCGGACCCCTGTACGGTCTGCACCGACGTGCGGCGCGATCAGTCGGTGATCATCGTGGTGGCGGACGTCGCCGACGTCTGGGCGCTGGAGCGCGCCGCGGTGCTGAACGCGCGCTATCACGTGCTGGGCGGCACGCTGTCGCCGCTCGATGGCGTAGGCCCAGCGGAGCTGACCATCGATGCGCTGGTGTCGCGGGCGCACGATCCCGAAGTGAAGGAGATCGTGCTGGCGCTCAACGCCACGGTCGACGGCCAGACCACCGCGCACTACATCACGGACTTGTTGCACGACGCCAACGTCACCGTCACACGGCTCGCGCATGGCGTGCCGGTCGGCGGCGAGCTCGATTATCTCGATGAGGGCACGCTGTCGGCGGCGATGCGGAGCCGCACGCCGCTCTAGTTTTTCCGCGGCACCAGCGTTTCGAAATGCCCGCGGATCTGCAGCCACCAGAGCAGCACCATGCTGGGCAGGCCGGCCAGCGCGCAGATGATGAAGAACCACACCCAGCCGGTGGCCGCCGCGATGTAGCCTGCGCCCGACGACAGATAGGTCCGGCCGAAGGCCGCGAGCGCGGTGAGCAGCGCGTACTGCGTCGCGGTGTGGAGCGGGTTCTGGCATAGCGCCGACAGGTAAGCGACGAACATCACCGTGCCGATCGCGCTGGTGAAATTCTCCATCACGATCGCGAACGTCAGCCAGGCGATGTCGTGGCCGACCACGGCCTGCCAGGAAAACGCCACGTTGGCGGCCGCTTGCAGCAACCCACCGATCCACAGGCTGATCGCAAGCGGATAGGCGCGAGCGATGAACCCGCCGGCGAAGCCGCCGATCAGCGTGGCCGCGAGCCCGACACCTTTGATGATCGCGGCATATTCGTTCCGCGAAAATCCGATCTGGATGACGAACGGTCCCGTCATGGCGCCGGCCAGCGCGTCAGTGAACTTGAACAACACGACGAAGGCCAACGCGATGAACGCCATATCGCGGGTGAGGAAGTCCGAGAACGCGCCGATCGCCGCCTCGGTCACGCGTTGAAGCGGGCTTTCTTTCGCATGGGCAGCTTCGGCCATGCGCGATTTCTCCGGCTCGGTCGCGAGCACCGATGTCACGATGCCGATCAGCACCATCGCAGCCATCACCGCATAGCCGGCGCTCCAGGCGCCATGGCGGCTGAGACCAAGGCCTTCGAAGCCGCTGACGATGAACAGCGCGCCGGCGGTGGAGATCAGCATTCCGATGCGGTAGGCCGCGACATAGGAGGCCATGCCGGCGGCCTGCTCGTTTTCATCCAGGCTGTCGACGCGGAATGCGTCGATGACGATGTCCTGCGTCGCCGATGCTGTGGCGACCAGCAAAGCGCCGATCGCAACCAGCAGTGCCGACCCGCGCGGATCGCACAATCCGAGGAAGACGATCGCTACCATCAGCAGCAACTGCGTAAAGACCAGCCAGCCGCGCCGCCGTCCCAGCAGGCGCGACAGCACCGGAACGTCGAGGGCGTCGACCACCGGCGCCCAGAGAAACTTGATGGTGTAGGGCGTGCCGACGAGGGCGAATAATCCGATGGTGCGGAGGTCGACACCCACCTCGCTCATCCAGATCAGCAGCGTCGAGCCGGACAGCGCCAGCGGCAGGCCGGCCGAGAAGCCAAGAAACAACACGATCAGCACGCGCGGTTTGAGATAAACCGCGAAGGCTTCGCGCCAGCCGGGCTTTTCCGATTTGGTCTCGGCTGTTGACGTCATCCAGGGCAAGCTATCAGCGTCGCGCCGCTATTCAAAACTCGCCCGCGGCCTTGATGCGCCGCACCGGCGCCGGGATGACATTGGCGGGCGGTGCCCCGTTGCCTTCGAAATCCATCTCCTCGATCCGCGCGCCGCGTTTCTCGATCTTGTTCGCCGAGGTCAGGATGGTGCCGAGGTCTTCGTTGGCCTGGCCGAAATGGGTCTGCAACTTTTTGACGCGGTCGCCGAGCAGCCGCACGTCCTTCAGCATCTGGCCGACTTCGGCGCGGATGAGATCGGCGGCCTCGCGCATCTGGGTGTCTTTCTGGACCTGCCGGATGACCTGAATGGCCAGCATCAACAGCGCCGGTGACACCATCATCACCTGGGCGCGATAGCCCTTCTGCACAATGTCGTCGAAGCCGTCGTGCAACTCGGCGTAGACCGACTCGGACGGCACGAACATCAGCGCGGTGTCCTGGGTCTCGCCGGGGCAGAGATATTTCTCGGCGATGTCGTTGATATGCTTGGTTACGTCGGCCCGCACGCGCTGCGCCGCGGTCTTGCGCTCGTCGTCGGTCTTGCCGTCGCGAAACGCGGTGACCGCCTCGAGCGGAAACTTGGCGTCGATGACGAGCGGCCGCTGGTCGGGGATCATCACGACGCAGTCCGGACGCCTGCCGTTCTTCAGCGTGTACTGGAACTCGTAGGTGCCCTTCGGCAACTGGTCCTGGATGATCGCCTCCATCCGGCCCTGGCCGAAGGCGCCGCGGGTCTGCTTGTTGGACAGCACCGCGCGCAGCGAGGTGACCTGCGAGGCGAGGTCCGTGAGGTTCTTCTGCGCGCTGTCGATGACAGCGAGCCGCTCGTTGAGCTTCTGCAGATTGTCGGTCGTGTGCTTGGTGGCGTTCTGCATCGAAGTGCCGAGATGCGCCGTGACCGCGTCGAGGCGTTCGTGCATGGAGCTTTGCAACTGCGTCTGCGCCTTGGCGAGCAGTTCGCCCATCTGTTGGACGCGGGCGCCGAGCTCGACGATTCGCTGATCGGCCATTTGCGCGGCAGCGGTCTGCTCGGCGGCGCGCTGGGCCGCGGCGGGGTCTTCGGCAGGCGTGCGCGGCCGGGCGATGAACACCGCGAGCCCGGCGATGGCGAGGCCCACGACGAGGCCGAGTGCAACCAGAAGGGCGGTTTCCATGACGGTTTCTTACGCGATTCGGTTCTGTTCCAGCAGTTCGGCCGCCCGGCCTTGTGGGCAGGCGCCGTCCGGCGCGTTCTGCGTCGGAAAGGAAGGCTCATCAGTTCTCGATAAGAACAAATAGAGAACACATTGACCGGCCGATGTCCAGCCCTTAAATCGCGGCGGAAGGTGGGAAGACATGGCTTGGAAGACATGGCACTGCGGGACATTCTGATTTTGCCGGACAAGCGGTTGCGGCAGGTTTCCAAGCCGGTCGGCAAGATCGACGCGGCGACCAAGCAACTCATCGAGGACATGTTCGAGACGATGTACGCGGCGCCGGGCATCGGCCTTGCCGCGATCCAGATCGGCGAACCGGTGCGGGTCGTCACCATGGACCTCGCCAAGAAGGACGAGCCGAAGCAGCCGCAGGTGTTCATCAATCCGGAGCTGACCTGGTCCTCGGAGGCGAAGAACACCCACGAGGAGGGCTGCCTGTCGATCCCGGAGTTCTACGAGGAGGTCGACCGTCCGGCCGAGGTCAAGATCAAGTACACCGACCTGCAGGGCGAGCAGCACGAGATCGCCGCTGATGGCTTGCTTGCCACCTGCATCCAGCACGAGGTCGACCACCTCAACGGCGTGCTGTTCATCGACCACATCTCGAAGCTGAAGCGCGACCGCGTCGTCAAGAAGTTCACCAAGCAGCTCAAGCGCGCGGAATAGCAATGCCGTTGCGTCTTGTGTTCATGGGCACACCGGATTTCGCCGTGCCGACGCTTCTGGAGCTTGCCGGCAGCGGCCGCAAGATCGCGGCGGTCTATACGCGCGCCGCCAAGCCAGGCGGCCGGCGCGGCCTGGAACTGGTGCCGTCGCCGGTCGAGCGCGAGGCGCGGCGGCTCGGCATTCCGGTGCTGACGCCGGCTTCGCTCAAAGGCGCCGACGAACAGGCGGCATTTGCCGCCCACAATGCCGATGCCGCGGTGGTGGTGGCTTATGGGCTGATCCTGCCCAAGCCCGTCCTCAACGCACCGCGTTTCGGCTGCTTCAACCTGCACGCTTCGCTGTTGCCGCGCTGGCGCGGCGCAGCCCCGATCAACCGCGCCGTCATGGCGGGCGACGCCGAGACCGGCGTCACCGTGATGAAGATGGACGAAGGCCTCGACACCGGGGCCATGGCGCTGATCGAGCGCATGCCGATCGGCGCCGCGATGACGGCGGGCGAGTTGCACGACGCCATGGCGCCGGCCGGCGCGAAACTCATGGCGCGGGCGATCTCTGAGCTGGAACAGGGCCGTCTGACATTCACGCCGCAGCCCGAAGACGGCGTCACTTACGCGGCCAAGATCGACAAGGCCGAGACGCGCATCGACTGGGCGAAGCCGTGGAAGAACGTCCACGACCACATCCGCGGCCTCGCGCCGTTTCCCGGCGCCTGGTGCGAGATCGGCGGCGACCGCGTCAAAGTGCTGCGCAGCGCCAGGGGCGAGGGCCGTGGCGCGCCCGGGACGGCGCTCGACGACCGCCTCACGATCGCTTGCCTGGATGGCGCGGTGCGCATCGTCGAGTTGCAGAAGGCCGGCGGCAAGCCGATGCGCGCCGAAGATTTCCTGCGCGGGGCGCCGGTAAAGGCCGGAACGCGGCTCGCATGAGCGACGCGTTGAGCATCCGGCCGGAGCGGCCGGGCGACATCGCGAGCGTGCGCGTGTTGCTCGATGCGGCATTCGGCGGCGATGCCGAATCGAAGCTGGTCGAGCGGCTGCGCGCGGACGGTGATCTGGTGCTGTCGCTGGTCGCCGAGAACAGGCAGGGCGTGGTGGGTTACGCCGGGTTTCCGCGGCTGGTGCTTCGGCTGGACGAACGCAACGTGCTCGTGGTGGGCCTCGCCCCGATCGGCGTGCTGCCGCCCCTGCAACGCCAGGGCATCGGCGGTGCATTGATCCGCGACGGTGTAGCCCGTCTCAAAGACCGCGCCGAGCGCCTCGTATTCGTGCTCGGCGATCCGGCCTATTATCGCCGTTTCGGCTTTGCGGTGATGGATGGATTCGTGTCGCCCTACGTCGGTCCCCACTTTCAGACGCTGACGCTCGCGCCGGATGCGCCAAGGGCGGGCGAGGTGTCGTACTCCCGCGCCTTCGACGGGCGCTGAACCCATGCCGCGCTACAAGATCATCATCGAATACGACGGCGCACCGTTCGTCGGCTGGCAGCTTCAGGAGAAGGACCTGTCGGTGCAGGGCGCGATCATGGCCGCGATCGAGTCGTTCACCGGCGAGAGGGTGATGGTGCAGGGCGCGGGCCGCACCGATGCAGGCGTGCATGCGCTCGGGCAGGTGGCGCATTTCGATCTGGCGGTGGAGCGCGAGACCGACACGGTGCGTGACGCGCTCAACGCGCATTTGCGGCCGCATCCGGTCGCGGTGCTCAAGGCCGAGAAGGTGGCGGATGATTTCGACGCGCGGCGCTCGGCGCGGCGGCGGCATTATCTTTACCGCATCGCCAACCGTCGGCCGGACCTGGCGCTGGAGCGCGGCCGCGCCTGGCGCGTGCCACGCAAGCTCGACGTCGAGGCGATGCATGCGTCGGCGCAGCGGCTGATCGGCAAGCACGATTTCACGACGTTCCGCTCGACCGAGTGCCAGGCGAAATCGCCGGAGAAGACGCTCGATAAGCTCGATGTGTCGCGCGTGGGCGATGAGGTTCACGTCGTGGCCGTCGCGCGTTCGTTCCTGCACAACCAGGTGCGCTCGCTGGTCGGCTCACTGGTGCTGGTCGGCGACGGCAAATGGGGCGTCGACGGCATGTGGCGCGCGCTGCAAGCCCGCGACCGCGCGGCGTGCGGGCCGGTCGCGCCGCCGGATGGGCTTTATCTGGTGAAGGTCGATTATTAAGGCGAATTGAAGTGCTGCAGCATCGGCGGTGAACTCCCTCCCCCTGAAAGGGGGAGGGTCGGGGCGGGGGTCCGATGGGCAGCAAAGAGACCCCCACCCGACACGCTTTCGCGCGTCGACCTCCCCCTTTCAGGGGGAGGTGAAGGGCGCAAGGTGCGAAGATAGAGAAGAGTCAGCGGAAATAATTGTCGACGATCTTCCGGTACACCGCCGTCAGCTTCTGCAAGTCCTCGACCGGCACGCGCTCGTCGGTCGCGTGCATCGTGGTGCCGACCAGGCCGAATTCCACCACAGGGCAATAGTTCTTGATGAAGCGCGCGTCCGACGTGCCGCCCGATGTCGAGAGCTTCGGCTTGCGCCCCGTCACTTCGGCCACCGCCCCGATCACCACATCGGTGAACGGGCTCGGCTCGGTGTAGAACACGTCGGCGTTCGACGGCTCCCAGTCGATCCTCCACTTCACCTTGCCGGCGGCGGCCTTCTCGGCGCGCTGCTCGACGAGCGTCTTCAGCGACGCGTAGTCGTGGCAGTCGTTGAAGCGGATGTTGAAGCGCGCCCGCGCCTCGCCCGGAATGAGGTTCACGGTCGGATTGCCGATGTCGATCGAGGTGAACTCCAGATTCGACGGATCGAACTTATGGCTGCCTTTGTCGAGCGGCTCATCCATCAATGCGGTCATCAACTTCACGAGCCCGCGCACCGGATTGTCGGCGCGATGCGGGTAGGCGACATGGCCCTGCTTGCCGGTGATGACGAGCACGCCGTTCTGCGAGCCTCTGCGGCCAAGCTTGATGGTGTCGCCGAGCTCGGCGACGTTGCCGGGCTCGCCCAGCACGCAATGGTCGAAGCGCTCGCCATGCGCTGCCGCCCACTTGAGAAGCTTGGGGCTGCCGTTGACCGCGATGCCTTCCTCGTCGCCGGTGATCAGGAACGAGATCGAGCCTTTGGGCTTGCCGCCGTTCGCGGCGAGATGGTCGAGCGTCGCCGCGATCTTGCAGGCAATCGCGCCCTTCATGTCGACCGCGCCGCGGCCGTAGAGCACGCCGTTGTCGATGTCGCCCGAGAATGGTGCGTGCGACCAGACCGTCGGATCGCCCGGCGGCACCACATCGGTATGGCCGGCGAACATCAGATGCGGCGAGGCCGTGCCGATCCGGGCGTAGAGATTCTCGACGTCGGCCGTACCGGGCTCGGAGAACGTCATGCGGTGCACGGTGAAGCCCGCGCGCTTGAGCACGCCTTCGAGATAAGTCAGCGCGCCGCCTTCGGCGGGGGTCACGGACGGGCAGCGAAGAAGGTCGCGGGCCAGCGCGACAGGATCGGCAGAGACTGTCATGCAGCGGTTATCCGGTGCGGTGGCGTTGGCGTCAATGCACCGGCTCAGGCATGGGTGCGCACCGGCGGCGTCAGCACCTCGGGAGCGAGCGGGTCGGAGCCGTATTTGTTCTGGCCGATGGTGCCGCGCAGGCAGCCGAGCTCGACGAAGCTCCAGAGGCCGATGACCATGGCGATCAGCCAGAGGGCGGTTGCAATGAAATCCGTACCGGTCGACATCGTGCCGATCGCGAGACCCAGGCCGAGCAGGACAGCCGGCGCGACCACGAACAGCAGAACGAACCAGCCGGACTTGTTGCGGTCGTGCAGCCGTTTGATGGCGACAGCGATGGCCGAGATCGTCGCCGCGATACCGACGACGGTTTTGACGCCATGCAGGGCCGCGCTCCCGCTTCCGAGAAAGGCCAATGCAACGAAGACGAGATTGATGGCGGTCAGAATCAGCACCGCGATCCAGTATTTCGCGCGATTGATGCGCCCGTTGAAGCTAATGAAAATATTGACGAAATCCATCGCCTGCCCCTGTCACAAAGCAGCCACGGAAATCTAGCCTGCGGTTGTGAGCGGCGATAGATAGCTTGCGCAGTTTGCGGAGAGGTGTGGCCGTTCAGTCCCGCAGCAATTCGTTGATGCTGGTCTTGGAGCGGGTCTTCTCGTCGACGCGCTTGACGATCACGGCGCAATAGAGGTTCGGGCCGGGCTCGCCGTTCGGCATTGGCTTGCCGGGCAGCGTGCCGGATACCACCACGGAATAAGGCGGCACCTCGCCCTGCAGGATCTGTCCGGTGGCACGGTCGACGATCTTGGTCGAGGCGCCAAGATAGACGCCCATCGACAGCACCGAGCCTTCGCGCACGATCACGCCTTCGGCCACCTCGGCGCGCGCGCCGATGAAACAGTTGTCCTCGATCACGACCGGGTTGGCCTGCAGCGGCTCAAGCACGCCGCCGATACCGACGCCGCCCGAGAGATGGCAGTTCTTACCGATCTGCGCGCAAGAGCCGACCGTGGCCCAGGTGTCGACCATGGTGCCGCTGTCGACATAGGCGCCCAGATTCACGAAGGACGGCATCAACACCACGTTCGGCGCGATATAGGCCGAGCGGCGCACCACGCTGCCCGGCACGGTGCGGAAGCCTGCTTCCTTGAAGCGGTTGTCGCCCCAGCCCTCGAACTTGGTCGGCACCTTGTCCCACCACGACGAGCCATTGGCCGCGCCGGGCAACTGGGCGTTGTCGGCGAGCCGGAATGACAGCAGCACGGCCTTCTTCAGCCACTGGTTGACCGTCCAGGCGCCGTTCGCAGAGCGCTCGGCGACGCGCGCCTTGCCGCTGTCGAGCAGATCGAGCGCGGCGTCCACCGCCTCGCGCACCGGACCTTTAGTCGCGGGCGTCACGTCGTTGCGCTTCTCGAAGGCGTCGTCGATGGTCTTGGCAAGGTCGGCGGTCATGGATTTCGTCCCCGGATACCGGGTTTTTGTCGTGGTCCGGCGCCACGATGTCAAGCGAGGGAATCAGCGGCAGGTGCGCAGAAACCCGGTCAGGTCGTCGGTGACGTAATCGACGTGCGCGGCCTCGCGGCCCTCGAGCTCCCAACCTTCGCGGACCACCTCGCGGGTCGCGGGCGGCACCACCAGCACGGTGGTCATGCCGAGCGCGTGCGGCACCGTGAGGTTTCGCGCCAGGTCCTCGAACATCGCGGCCCGGCGCGGCTCGACGCCATGCTTCTTCAGGAAGCGGTCATAGACCTGCGGCTGCGGCTTCGGATCGAGGTCGGCGGCCGCGATGTCGAACACGTCCTCGAAGTGGTGATCGATCTCGAGCCGCTTCATCACCGCCTCGGCGTGGGCCCGCGTGCCGTTGGTGAGGATGAGCTTGCGGCCCGGAAGCCGTTCGATGGCGTGGCCTAGCTTCGGATTGGGCAGCAGGGGCGAGTGGTCGATCTTGTGCACGAACTCGAGGTAGTCGTCGGGCTTGAGATTGTGCTCGGCCATCAGCCCGCGCATCGTCGTGCCGTAGCGCTTGTAGTAGTCCTTCTGCAGCCGGAACGCGTCCTCCTTGGAGATGCCAAGGAATTCCGTCACGAAGGCGCGGATGCGGTCGTCGATCTGCTGCCAGAGATTGGTGTCGTGCGGATACAGCGTGTTGTCGAGGTCGAATACCCAGGTTTCGACCGCGTTGAAATCATGGATCGGCGTTCTGGAGGGCGTATTCATCGGCAGACGAATGCACCGTCCGGGCGCTCCCTGCAAGGGCGGGTGGCTATTTGAACTGCACCGTGGTGGCCCCGGTGGGCGACAATTCCACGGTGGCGAAGCCCGTGGCGGTCAGCCCGTTGCTGCCGCAGTCCCTGTGGTCGGAGAGCTCGAACCGGGAGCTGCGGGTGCAAAGGATGGTGGAACCGCCCCAGCTCAGGTTTGAGGCTGCATTCTGCCCCGCCGTCCGCGCCGGATCACGGAGCGGCTGGTTGTCGGGCCCGATCGCCTCGCCGAAGCTGTAGAGCCGCCGCGGCTTCCCGGACACGTCGGGTCGCAGGCACTTGCCGGGCGCGACGCGATACCAGCCGCGGGTGACGATGTTGCCCTGCTCCTCGACGCCGACCGCGGCCATCACGGTGTTGCGAGTCTCGTTGCACCAGGAAAATCCCGCCGTGGAGGGCTTCTGCGCCGCGGCCATCAGCACGTCGAAGAAATCCTGCCGGCCGGCCGCGGTGTTCTCGAGCTTGTTGTCGATGATGAACTGCGCCAGCGCCACGTCGGTCTTGCCGGCGCGGATGCCGTCGATCGGGTTGGCGTCGTAGCCTGCGATCACGAGCAGCCGCTGGATGCCGGCGTCGCGCGCCTGCTCGTCGGTGTATTCGGCGTCCTCGGCAAGATAGACGGCGAGGCCCTTGTCGGTCGGACTGGGCTTCACGGCGGTGAAGCGCGCCATGCGCTGGCCGGTGCGGTTGCAGCTCTGCGCCGTGGTCAGCACGAAGGATTCGCTGCCGATGCAGAATTCGGCGTGGCCGTTCTGCGGCAGCGGCGAGCCACCGTAAATCGGCAGCGCGCGGGCGTGGATGTACAGCGCCTGGCCCGTTCCTTGGCCCGGCACGTCGCCCTGGATCACCGTGCGGCACTGGCCCGGATCGATCCGGAACCAGCCGCGCGTCGCGGCCGCACCCTTGTCCTCGATCGCAATCGCGGTCTCCACCACATAGCTCATGCGGCTGCAGATCTGCAGGTCAGCGCGTGCGGTCACGCTGCTCGTGGCCAGCGCCGCGAGCGCAAAGGTCAACCGTGTGATGGCTTGGGCGGTCATGCGCGAAATCGACTTGTGAATCGCTTGGTAGTGAATCATCTGGGAAATTACCACGGGCACGCTACAGTCGCGCACCACAACGGGAGAAAAACGATATGGCTTCAGTGACCCTCGAACAGGCCAACCGCATCCTCGACGCCATTATCAAGCGCGGTGCAGAGATGGACTGCCGGCCGATGAGTGCGGTCGTGGTCGAGCCGGGCTGCATCGTGAAGGCGTTCCAGAAGGAGGACGGCGCTTCGATGGTCCGGTTTGAGATGGCGCTCGGCAAGGCCTACGCGGCGCTCGCATTGAGCCGCAGCTCCAAGCTCGTGCGCATCCGCCAGGAGGAGAAGCCGGTGTTCATGAAGTTTCTGATAGCGCAGAGCGACGATCTGCTGTTTTGCGAGGGCGGCGGCATGCAGATCCGCGACAAGGACGGCGAGGTGATCGGCGCGGTCGGCGTCACCGGCGACACCGAGGACAAGGACGAGTTGCTCGCGATTCACGGCATCCATTCGGCCGGGCTCAAGACCGACGACGACGTGCAGCACATGGGCCGCAAGTATCGGACGCGCATGACCAGCGGATCGGACGGGCGGTAGGGAGTGGGAGTTCGCCGCCGATGTGGCGACAGATGCGGCATCCGACTTAATCCCGAACAAGCTTGCTTGAGCAGCTCAGTAATCGTCGAACTGGTCGGGGCCGGCGCTTCGCTCCGGTCCTGGCCATTTCTGGTGCACCCATTTCTCGAACGTTCCGCCGTAGATCAGAATGACCGCGACCAGCGGCGCGCCGATCGCCAACACACGCCATTCGCCGACCGCGCAGCTGGCGCCGATGCAGGCTGTGAGCCATACGCAGGCCGCCGTCGTCAGGCCGTGAACCTGCTTGCCCATGCTGTTGCGGACGATCACGCCGGCACCGAGAAAGCCGATACCGGTGACGATGCCCTGGATGACGCGGCCGGGATTGCCTGAGTCGCCATGGCTGACAGCAAGCACCACGATGCACGAGGCCAGCCCAACCAGCCCGAGCGTGCGGACGCCGGTTGGTTTGCCGCGCAGATCGCGGTTGAGCCCGAGTGCGATACCGGCCAGCGCCGCGACCAGGAGGCGAAGCACGATTTCAGAAGTGTCCATCGCGGCTCCGGTCAATTCGAGGCGATTTCCAGAATGAGCTTGCGGGCAACGGCCTGCGCGAAATTTTCATACGAATCGGCCGGCACGATAAACGAGCCCGGTCCGCCGATCACGTTGTCGGTGTAGTATTTGTCGAGATCGTATTCCAGCGCCACGATCGGCAGGCCGTTGATCACCACGCCCGCGCGCACCGCCTCGTCGCGTGCCTCGCGCACGTCGCGGCCACGATTGTTGGAGCCGTCGCCCGAGATATCGATGACGCGCTTGAGCCCGCGATAGGGCGCGTGCGGCAGGATCAGCATGGCATGGTCGATGGCGCCGCTGATCGAGGTGCCGCCGCCGAACAGCCGCCGTTGCGCGTTTTCGATAGCGTCGGCAAACGCATTCGCGGAAGCCTCGTCCTTGATCAGTGTCCACGGCACGGCCGGCCACTGCATCGACGGGCCGGTCCACTGCACCATGGTCACGGCAATCGAGCCGGTCGACAGGCCGCGGATTGCGTCGAGCACCTGCTTGCTGCGGAACGCGTCCGCGTAGCCGCGCCGCTGCAATTCGAAGCGCCGCTGATTGACGCTGCCCGAGGTGTCGACCATCAGCACCAGGATGAGGTCCGTGGTGGGCAGGGCCCCGGTCTGCGCGCGGGCCGGCCGGTCGAGAGAAACAGGACCGCCGAGACAAATGATCACAGCGCAAATGACGGACAGCAATCGCGACATTGTCAGGCCTCGAAAGAAATCCATCACCTTGCGCGCAAGGGTGCGGTTTCCGAGAATAGCGCAAACGGAGGAAAGCAATGATCAGAAAATTGGCCATGACAGGCCTGATCTCGGCTCTCGGCCTCGCCATGGGCACGTTTGCGGCGAAGGCGGAATATCCCGACAAACCGGTGAAGATCATCGTACCGGTCGCCGCTGGCGGTGGCGTCGACGTGATGGCGCGCCTGCTGGCGCAGAAACTCGGCGAGCGGCTCAATCAGCAGTTCGTGGTCGAGAACAGGGCCGGTGCCGCCGGCGTGATCGGCAGCAAGGCGGTGATCGCGTCGCCGCCTGATGGGCTGACGCTGCTCTACACGCCGTCGAGCCTTTCGCTGTCGGTGGTCGTCAACAAGACGCCACCTTACGACCTCGCAAAAGATTTCACGCCGATTATCAACGTGGCGATCAGTCCTTACGCGCTGGTCGTCAACCCTTCGGTGCCGGCGCATTCGTTGAAGGAGTTCATCGCCTACGCCAAGGCGAACTCCGGCAAGCTCGCCTTCAGCTCGGCTGGCGTTGGCAGTGCGTCGCATCTCGCCGGCGAGCTTTTGAAGGTCAAAGCCGGTTTCGACATGGTGCATGTGCCGAACAAGGGAATGAATCCGGCGATCATCGACCTGATGGGTGGTCAGGTGCAGGTGCTGTTTGCAAGCGTACCCGGCATGATGTCGGAGAAATCCGATCGGCTGCGCCCGATCGCGATGGCCGAGTTGAAGCGTTCGGCGCTGTTGCCTGACATGCCGACCATGGACGAGTCCGGCCTGCCGGGCTTTGCGGTCGGCAACTGGGCGGGACTGTTGGGTCCCGCGGGACTCGATCCCGCGATCGTCAAGAAGCTCAACAGCGAAGTGCTCGCGATCCTCGACACGCCGGACATGAAGGAGCGCATCAAGACGCTGGGCTTCGACCTGATCGCCAGCACGCCCGAGCAGTTCGCCAAGCAATTGCAGGAGGATGTCGAGCGCTGGGGGCCGGTCGCCAAGGCCGCCGCCAGCGAAGACAAGAAGTAGTCCGCCGAGACCGGCGCGCCGCCGCCATCTTCGGCCGGCAGGGCCAGCGCAGGTTCCGGTATGTGTCTTTTGACATGAGCTAAGTGACTGTAGAGAAACAGCTTCTGTGTATCATTTGATAATTCGCGCAGCGCGGAGGTGTGATCATATTCCTTACGTCACACGTCACATCGCCGCGGAATGGACACGGCTCTCGACATTCTCCTGCACAAGCTGAATGAGCATTCGCGGATCGGCCCTGAGGACGATGCCGCGTTACGCTCGATTTCGGTGCGCGCGCGCCATCTGAAACCCGACGAGGATCTGTTCGCCGAAGGCAGCGAGAGCGAGACGTTGGCGTTGGTGATCGATGGTCTCATCGCGCGCTACAGCACGCGCAGCGATGGCAAGCGGCAATATCTGTCGTTTCACATGGCGGGCGATCTGCCGGACGCGCAGGCGCTGTTTCTCTCGCGCCGCGACTTCGCGCTGTGCTCGATTGGCGGTGCGCGCGTCGGCCTGATTGCCCGCGAGGAATTTCTGGAGCTGGTCAGATCGCGGCCGCCGATCGCGCTCGCGGTCTGGCAGGAGACACTGGTTGACGCCGCGATCGTCCGTGCCACGATCGCCAATCTCGGCACGCGCCCGGGCCGCACCCGCATGGCGCACTTGTTTTGCGAATTGTATTACCGCGCCCGCAGCGCAGGGATCGCGAAACAGGGCTCGTGTCTGCTGCCATTCCATCAGGGGCAGCTCGGAGATGCGCTGGCGATGTCGCTCGTCACCGTCAACCGCACGCTGCAGGCGCTGCGGCGCACAGGTGCGGTGCAATTCCGCAACGGCGAGATGACGGTTTACGACTGGCCGCAGTTGGCCGGGATCGGAAACTTCGATCCGGGCTATCTGCATATCCGGCGGCCGGTGCGGCTTTAGCCGCCGGTCTCAGTAGACGCGGTTGAGCGGCGGTTGACCCGTCCCGAGCACGCGCTCGACGTTCTGCCATGCCGAGCGGAACAGAAACGCCGATGCCTGCCGGGTGACGCCCGCGATATGCGGCGTGAGCAGAATCCGCGACGCGGCTTCGCCGGAAAGCTTGAGCAGCGGATTGTCGGAGGCGGGCGGCTCGGTGGAATAGACGTCGACCGCGGCGCCGCCGAGATGGCCTGCCGTCAGGCTCGCCGCCAGGGCAGTCTCGTCGACGATGCCGCCGCGCGAACCTTGAATGAGGACCGCGCCGGGCTTCATGCGCGCGAGCTCCTTCGTGCCGATAAGGTTCTGCGTCGCGGGCAACAGCGGCACGTGCAGCGAGACCACATCCGACGTCGACAGCAGCTCGTCGAGCGAAACGCTCTTGGCATCGAGAGTCTTGGCCAGCGCCGCATCGCCCACCGGATCGAAGAAGCACAGCTTCGCGCCCATGCGGTGGAACGCTTGCGCCACCGCGCGGCCGATGGTGCCGAAGCCGACGAGACCGACCGTCAGGCCTTCGATGCCGGCGAGATTATCGGCGATCATGCGGCCGCGGAACTTGGCGTAGTTGCCGGCCTTGATTTCCGCATCGGCCCAGCCGAACCGCCGCAGCAGCATCGACGCCGCCGTGACCGCATACTCGGCGACCGCGCTGTTGCTGCCGCCGGGCACGTTCGCGACCGGAATGCCGAGCTTCGTCAGCGCCGCCTGATCGAGGCGGTCTACGCCGGCGCCGGTGACCTGCACGAGCTTGAGCTTGGTGCCTTCGAACAGCTCGGATGCGAGCTTCGGCCCGACGGCGGGGATCACCAGCGCGTCGGAGGCTTTCATCAGCGCGGGCACATCAGCGTCAGCCGGTCCGCGATAGGAAACGTCGAGCGCTTTTGGCGCGGCCGCATCGACGCGGGTGAAATCGGCTTCGGGACGGAGGCAGAGAACGCGATGAGGCATGGGGTATCCGGCTCGCTTTGAGTGTTAGCGCGAGGCTATTGCCACCAACTCGCTGTCATTGCCGGGCTTGACCCGGCAATCCATGAGCGGCAGCAGCGACCTCAATCGTAAGGTTGTTGTTTGTTGCGGCATCGTATGGACCCCCGCGTCAAGCGCGGGGGTGACGGCGGTGTGTGTGTCGAGAGTGAAGGTGAAACGCGAAATCAGAAACTCTTGAACTCCGTCGTGCCTTTGGTCACCTCGGGCTCGGCGAAGAAGCACAGCAGCACCAGCGGCTCGGTGCCGGTGTTGCGCGTCATGTGCTTTTCGTTTGGCGGGATCAGCACGATGTCGCCGGGCTTGATCGGGATCTCGCCGCTTTCCGCAACCGTCGTGCCGGTGCCCTTCAGCACATAGATGCACTCTTCAAACCCGTCATGCAGATGAGGGCCGCGCGGCGGATCGCCGGGCTTGGGCACCGCGAGCTCGGCGATGCGGAACGTGACCTTCGAGCCGATCGCGCCTGACACCGGTTCGAGCGAGGTCCGGCCGGGCAGGCCAAGCTTTTTGGCTTCGGATTGTTTGAGCAGTCGCGCCATGGCCTCGCTCCTATCCGACCTGTCGAAGCTGCTTGATCTCGCGCGTGCCGCCTTGCACGGCGTCGAGCTGGCGATAGATCTCGCGCGCTTCTTTCGCGATGGCGTCGGCGATGTCGGTCAGCATCTTGGCGCCCTTCTCGGCGGTGGCGTGCTGCGGGCTGCCGAACCAGCCGGTCGCTGCGATCGAGCGGATGTCGGTCAGCACCGGCTGATAGGTCCGCGTGCGCCGGAGCTTGTCCATCTTGTGGCCCAGCGTGTGATCGGACGAATAGTCGATGCGGTCGAGATGCACGAGATTGGGCTGGTGCGCCAGCACGGCCAGCGCCTCGATCTCGCCGCCGTGCGTCAGCCCGTTGCAGGAATGGCCATAGAGCTCTTCCGCGACGTAGCAGGCCTGCACCGTCAGCACGCTCATGCCGTGGTCGCGATGCAGCGACTCGGCCGCGATGGCGAGCGAGGGGATGTTGCCCTCGTGCCAGTTGATGATCATGAGCTGCTTGGCGCCGTGCTTCGCCGTCGAAGCGCAGGTCTCGGTCTGCACCCGCATGTAGGTGTCGGGCGTCAGCGTGATGGTGCCCTCGAACGGCATGTGCATCGGCGTCACGCCGAACGGCGTCGCCGGCAGCACCAGCCCATCCATCCGCTCCGCGACCGCATGCGCGATCACGTTGGCGGCCAGCGTGTCGGTGCCGGTCGGCAGATGCGGGCCGTGCTGCTCGACGCTGCCGCACGGCAGGATCACGAAGGGGTTCTTCTTGAACTGCGCCGCGATCTCCGGCTGCGTCAGATCGGCGAAATAGCGGCTAGGCAACATGACGGCTTCCCTTGGCGAGGCGCTCGTGCGCCTCGGCGATGATGTCGGCAAGCTTCACGGCCTGGCCGCTCCGTTCGATCGAGCGCAGGCCGGCATAGACCACCGCCAGCGCCACGTTGCCGTTGCGCGCACTCAGTTCGTTGGCCTTTCCGGTGCGGCAGCTGTCCGCGAACATCTCGAGCTCGGCGCGGAACATGTCGCTCTCCGGCACCGGCAATTCCTCGCGCTTGCCGTAGCCGTCCTTGCCGCGCTGGATGTAGAGCGTCGAGGTCTGGTGCAGCTTGTCGGGCGTGTCCCAGGTGCCGAAGTCGATCTCGTAGTGCATCAGGCCCTTCGAGCCGAACACCCGGACGCTGAACACGCCGGGCGAGGTCCAGGAGCTGCCGACATAGCCGATCTTGCCGTCGGCGAACTTCAGCACCGTCATCGACTGGTCGTCGACCTCGGCGCCGACCGGCGAGAGCTTCGATGCGATCGAATTGGCCTCGACGATCTCGCCGCCGAGATAATGCAGCACGTCGAACTGATGGATCGCGAGCTGCGATAGCGGCCCGCCCGGAGCGCGGTCCTTGTACCAGCGCCACGCTTTCGGCGTGAGCTCCAGCGCGCGCTCGTTGGAGAAGTTCGCCTCCATGAAGCCGACTTTGCCGAGTTCGCCGGCTTCGATCGCCTTGCCCATGGCGCGGATGCCCGCCATCAGCCGCGCACTGTGGCCGACCGTGACGCTGACGCCGTAGGTCTTTTCCAGCGCCTCGATGGCGAGGCCTTCTTCCAGGGTGCTGGCAATCGGCTTCTCGGTGTAGACGTGCTTGCCGGCCTTGGCGACCTCGCGCGCGAGCGGCAGATGCTGCTCGTTCGGCACCGTAAGGATCACGCCCTTGAGCTCGGGATTGCCCAGCAGCGCTTCGAGCGTTGGCGCGCTTTTCACGCCGAACTCTTTTTCGAACTCCGCGCGGCTTTCTTCGGAGCGGCTGAAGCCCTGCACGATCTCCAAGGCGTTGGAGGTCTTTGCTGCGCGGGTGAGCACCTTGGCCCAGCGGCCGAGACCGACGATACCGACTTTGACGCGATTGGAACTCATGGGGCACCTCGTTGGCGGGCCGCGACCGTAGCACGAAGCCAAAGCCGCAGGCGACGGGGCCTGCTCCGCGTTTGCCTCAGACGTGTCCTACTTCGGTGCGGAGGCCGGCCAGAGCTTGCGGGCGTAGGCGATCAGCGCATCGGAGACGGCTTGAGGCTGCTCGATGATCACCGCATGAGCCGAGTTCGGGATCACCACCACGGTGACGCGGTCGCCGAGTGCTTTCTTGTATTCCTCCGCCTCGTCGACACGCGCCAGCGGATCGTGGCTCGGCTGGATGTAAAGCACAGGCGCCTTGCCTGCCGCATAATCGATTTCGCGCGCCGTCAGGTCGCCGGCAATTCGCTGCGCTGCGAGAACGTCCGGGTGCCAGCCCTTCAGCCACACCCGCGCGTCGCTGCCCGGCGCGAAGAACACGAATTGCATCGCCTTGACCCGCTCGTCGTCGGACGCCTTGAGATCGGCGCTGAGACGAATGGCCGCGCGCACGTTCGGCGGGCTCGGATTGCGTCCGACATTGGCGGCAATCAGGCTGACGCCGGCCACCAGCTCCGGCCGCGCGGTCGCGAGCATCCGCGCCACGCGATTGCCAAACGCATGGCCGACCACGAACGCCGGTCCGTTCTTATCCTGCTCGATGACCGCCGCGATATCGGCCGCGAGGTCTTCGAGCTTCACGCCCTGCCATGGCCCGGTGCTCTTGCCGATGCCGCGCGGTTCGGGCCGCAGCACGCGGAAGCCCGCCTCGGCGAGCTTGTCGGCGATGGCGTCGAAGTCGGTCGCGCCGCGGCCGAGCGACGGCAGCATCACGATGGTCGGGCCTTTGCCCTGCGCCAGCACTTCGAGCCTGGCGTCGCCGTGCGACACCATGATGTGGTCCGGAGCGGCTGCGAAAGCGGGCATGGCCAAGCATGCTCCCAGCAAGGCGGCGATGGCGGTTCTGATCATGCAATTAGAACATCAGCCGCCGGGCTGGAATGCAAGGCGTGTTCTTTCTCTAGTGGCCTAGATTGGGCCGTCGAGCAGACGATCGCTGGCGCCGATGCGAGCAGACGCGTTGGCCGTCAATTCAATCCGGGCGGCTTCGAGATCCTCTTCCGAGCGGACGGATTGCTCATCGAGAAGCCATTGTCCGGAGAACGTATAGACGAAGGCGCATCGCGGATAGCGCTTCATCGCGTAGCGGACCAGCCTGTCTTCGACCGGGACGTCGTCGTTGAGCACCTCCCGCACCAGCACGTATGCGTCTTCCGCCGCCATGGCGGCGCCCTGCGTCAGATGTGGCGAAACAGTGTGTGCAGCGTCGCCGCCGATCACAACGCGTCCGCGGCTCCACGGCCAGGGCAGCATCATCGGCTCGATCGGGCTGTAGACGATATCGGAGTCGGCTGTGAGCGAGGCGAGGATCTCGCGCACGTAGCTGCCGTATTGCGCCAGACGGTCCCTGAAGAGCTGCAGATAATCCTGTCCGGCGAAATTGGCGCCCACGGCCTCGGGACGGATGTGGAACAGATACATCACGTCGTTGCTCAGCGGCATCGCGCCGGTCTTGCCGCCGATGCCTTGCAGAAACTCCATGCCGCGCACGCAGTCCGGCCGCGGCACCTGCACCCGCCAGGCGCCATAGCCCGAAGGGCGCGGGACGAAAGCGGTACCGTAGAGATGCTGGCGGAACTGGGAGCGGATGCCATCGAAGCCCGCCACAAGATCGAACGTTTCGCGCTTGCCCGTCGAGAAAACGACGTGGACGCGGTCCTTCTCCTCATGGATTTCGCTGACGGTCGTGCCGAGACGAATTTCGGCTCCGGCGCGTTGGGCTGCTCCCAGCAGGATTTCGTGGAGCTGCAATCGTGACAGCGCACAGAACGCCGGGACCCGGTCGTCGCCCATCTGGAACTTGTGCTCGACGATCAGCCGCCGGTCGCGGTCGAACAACCACATCTCGTTGTAGCTGAAGCCCGTGTCGAGGATTTGATCGAGCACGCCGAGCGTGTCGTAGACGCGGAGCGCATTGGCCGGCTGGCCGAGTCCAATGCCGGGAATGTCAAAGGCCGGCCGCCGCTCGATCAGGACCGTTTCCATGCCCCGCCGTGCGAATGTCGCAGCGGCTGTCAGCCCGCCGACTCCGCCTCCAACCACCAGAACACGTCGAATGTCGCCCACCGCTGTCCTCAACGTCGCAATTGAAATGACACCAACGCGGCGAGCATCACGGCGCCGCCCAGCGCCTGCATGGGTGTGATCACCTCGCCCAGCACCGGCGCGCTCAGGATGGTGGTGAAGAGCGGCTCCAGGAACATCACCAGCGCGGTGCGAAACGGCCCGATGCGTTTGACCGAGATGAACATGCACATGATGCCGACCGTGGTGCCGACGCTGACGACCATCATCGCGGCCCAGCCCGCGGCAGTCTGAGGGCCCTGCCAGTTCCAGGTCACGAGCGCGGCGAGACCGAGCACGGCGGTCGAGGCGACGATGGTGTACCAGGTGGTGGTCTGCGGATCGGAGTCCTGCAGCGTTGCGCGTGTGATCAACAGGATCGCGGTGCGGCACATCGCCGAGCCAAACGCAAAGGCGACACCGGCCCAGGCGATGTCATGCGGGTTGGCGCGGATCATCAGCGTCAGTCCGGCAAAGGCCACGAGGGCTGCGAGCGCGCCGCGCCAGCTGATGCGTTCGAGCCCGAACAGGATGCCGAGCAGCCCCGTCATCAGCGGATAGATGAAATAGCTGAGAATGCCGATCGGCACGGCGACGCGGGCGAATGCGGCGAACAGCCCGAACACCACGCCGGCGAAAATCACACCGAGACCGATGCTGATCCAGCGCGCTCGCGGCGTGTGCGGCTTCGGCCGCGTGCCCAGACCGAACCAGGCCGCAAGCAGGACGATACCAACCGCACCACGGAAGAAAGACAGTGTCAGGACATCGGCGCCCGAGATCAGCACGATTTTGCTCAGCACGTTGCTGGTGGCAAACATCGTTGCGGTGACGAAACCGGGCAGAAGATCGGCGAGCCGGGTCGCTGGAGCAGCGGTGATGGACGGTGCGTTCAAGGAGAATCCGGCGGTGACAACAAAGGGCGCCGCACCCTAAACCTTCGTTCCTGGCGTGGCCACCCGAAACCTGTCGCTCGGCTTCCACGCGGACTGCATAGCAGCGCGCGGCAGTATTGCGGCAAGCGCACTGCGCAGCGTCTCGTGGCGGAAGGTGAAGCCGCTTGCCAGCGCCTTGTCGGGCAGCACCTGCTGGCCGCCGAGGAACAGCTCGTCGGCAAGGTCGCCGAGAAGGCGCAGCGCGAAACCCGGGATCGGAATGACGGCCGGGCGCCGGAACGCGCGGCCGAGCTCGCGGGCGAAGTCCGCGTTGCGCACCGGCTCCGGCGCTGTGGCGTTGACGGCGCCGCAGAGCTTCGGCGTAACCATGACATGGGCGATGAGACGGATGAGATCGTCGCGCTCGATCCATGACATCCATTGCCGCCCGTGGCCCATCGGTCCGCCCAGGCCGAGCTCGAACGGCGTCAGCATGCGGCTCAGGAAGCCGCCTTCGGTGCCGAGCACGAGTCCGATCCGCAACCGGACCACGCGGACGCCATGGCGTTGCGCGCGCATCGCCATGCGCTCCCAGGCTTCGCACAGGCGGTGGCTGAAGCAAGCCTTGCCGCCGTCGAACTCGGTGAGCGGCTCGTCCTGCCAGAGGCCGTACCAGCCTATGGCCGATCCGTTGAGCAGCAGCGCGGGCTTCGTCTCGAGCCGGGCGATCAGCCGCACAACGTCGCGGGTCATCTTCAGGCGAGAGCGCAGGATGCGCCGGCGCTTGGCGATCGTCCAAAGCCCGTTGGCGATCGGCTCGCCCGCGAGATTGACGATGGTGTCGATCCGCGCATCGCCCGCAATCTGGTCGAGCGCGGTGATGAGCCGGAACGGCGGCGTGAGCGCCGCGGCCTTGGCGGGATCGCGCGCCAGCACGGTGACCTCATGGCCGGCTTCACTCAGCGCCGCGACCAGGCGGCTGCCGATGAAGCCGGTCGCGCCGGTGACGAGGACATGCTGCCGTTCGGGGAGGGCGGCAACAAGCTCGGCGGCGCGACCGGCTGTCAGTTGTCCGGCGCGGCGGGCGGCGAAAGTGTCGCGGAGGCCCGACACGATGACTCCGGCCGCAGCCATGGGGGTGAGGATGCTCCAGAAGCCGTGGAAGGCGGGCTTCAGGGCCGTGGCGTCTTGCGACCATGCGAGCAGGATCGGTACGAGCAGCGCAAGGATCGCGCCGTAGTTCAGCGCCAGCAGTGTGTGATTGATGCGCTCGCTCGCCGGCAGCTTGCGGCTCAGATCCTCCTCGACGAAGTCGATCAAGGTGATGATCACTTCGGTGGCAAGGATCGCGAGCAGCACCAGCGCCCACACGCCGTGGGTCTCGAACCAGCCGATCAGGACGAACACGGCGGCGTACAGCAGATTGCGGACCGCATGCAGTGCGAGCTCATGCTGCTGCGACGCCCGCCAGGGCAGCCGCTCGGTCAGCTCGTGGTGATAGACCGTGTCGAACAGGCCCATCACCATCTGGAGCAGGATCAAAGTCCAGAGCAGCTCGGATATCATGTCACCGTCTCCTGGAACGCCGCCGTCTGGTCGATCAGCACGCCGAACCACGGATGCTCGACCTTCAGCGAAAAGAGAAAACGCGTCTCACCGATCTCCGCATGGCTCACCGTCATGACGCCGGGCGAGAGCCATGCAGGCAGCCGCAGGCGAAACCCCAACACGCGCACGACGTAGGTGTCGCTGCGGAACACCAGCGCGCCGTTCGAGGCGTGGATGGTCAGCGCCATGCTGAGCCCGCGGCCGAGATATTCCTCGATCCCCGTGGGACCGCTGAAGCGCTTCGACGAGTTGATGATCTGCGGGAAGCCGTCGCGGCGGGTGCAGAGCCGCGTCCAGATCTGGCCGCCCGTCGCCATGTCCTCGGTGACCGTCACGACGATCGGCACATGGGCGTCGGTCGAGGTCGGCAACGGTGCGCCGATCAGGCGCGCGAGCTGGGCGAGGCAGCGGCCGGCGAAATTCATCCGGGTCTCGAGAATCTCGCCCGCATAGACCGCGGTGCGTCCGCCGGAGAGCCGCTTGGTGAAACGGCGACGCACGGCCTGTGGCAGCGACGACCATTCGGCGTCGGACATCAGGGCGCGGAAGCGGAGGTCGAGGAGCGTGTCTTGTGTTGTTTCTTGCGTTTCCCGCGGGGCCCGGACCGGAATGGTGCGGGCGCTGTCCGGGACATTCATGTTCGCCAATGCCACGGTCCACTCCATCGCTACACGACTCAACCGCTGACGGCTGCTCATTTCCTTTTGCCGAAGGTCAGGAAGCTCACGATCTTGGTTCCGAGCCGCACCAGCCCCGCGATCTGCGTGCGTGGCACGTTCTTCATCTGGCCGGCCCAGCGGTCCATGGTGTCGACGAATTCCAGGAGCGCCTTGAGCCGCGCGATGGCGACCGGATTGATCTTGCTGTCGCCGTCGGCTTCGGCCGCGCAGGTGCGAAGCGCGGCGATCGCCGGGTCGATCTCGCGCTCCTTCCGGCCCATGGCGATGCGGGCGAAGATTTCCCAGACGTCGGTCTCGGCCTCGAAATGATCGCGCCGGTCGCCCTTGATCGGCACGCGCCGGATCAAGTCCCAGCTCTGCAGCTCCTTGATCGAATTCGAGACGTTGGAGCGGGCCAGCCCGAGCTGGTCGGCGATGTCCTCGGCGGTCAGTGGCCGCTCGGACAGGTAGAGCAGGGCGTGGATCTGGGCGACCGAGCGGTTGACCCCCCATTTGCCGCCAAGATCGCCCCACTGCAGGACGAAATGCTCCAGGGCCGGCGGCAGCTCGCGGGGGCGAAGGGTTTCGTTAGTTTTTGTAATTTCTGTCATGACAGAAATATCGGAAAATACTGGAGGGAAGTCAAGGGCGCGAAATGGGCGTTTCAACCGCGGTTCGGAAATGGTGAACGGGACTTTGCAAGATGTTGAGTACTCTCCGCCGTCATTCCGGGGCGCTCGCCATCAGCGCGTTCACGCGCGTCTTCGACGCGCTATGGCGAGCGAGCCCGGAATCCAGACCGGATAAGACTGCGTGCTGTTCTGGATTCCGGGTTCGCGCCTTTCGGCGCGCCCCGGAATGACGGCTGCCTCAGCGACAGGCCGCTACGGAGTCGACGCCTCGGCCTTCCGCTTCGCGGCGTCGTAGGCCGCCAGCATGTCCTTCAACTCCGGGCCGGGAACGGTGCGGCTCGACGAGATCAGCCGCACCATGCGGTTGTCTCTCGGCAGGAAGGCGGTGTCAGGCGCGGCCTTGATCATGCTCAACAGAGCCCGCTGGTTGTCGGCCCCTTCGAGATCGGCGATGGCTTCCGGCGCGCCCGTGATGATCACGGCCGGCGTGCAGGTCGTGGTCAGCGAGCCGTTGCCGCCAAACGCGCTCCATTCGCTGAGGTTGAAACTCTGCACCTGATACACCGGCATGTTCGACACGCGCGCGGCGATCAGCTCGGGATTGACCACCGGCACGGTGCGGAGCTTGCGCTCCTGCAAAAGCCTGATGTTCGAATTGGTCGGCTCGACGAATTGCACGAAGAAGCCGACGTCGGCGTGCTCCGAGGCCACGCGTTCGATCGCGGTCGTGGCGTTGTCGACGATCTCGATGTTGCTCGCCCGGCCGAGCCCATCCGGGTCGATCCGTTGCACGAATTCGAATGACGCGCGTGAGCCGCCGTCGGCAATGGCGAACTGCAAACGCCGCGCGTGGCCGACGATCTGGCCGAGATAGACCGTGGCCATGTCCTTCTCGCGCGTGACCATCCACAGGCCCTCGCAAGCGAGCGTCCGGATCAGCACGAGCTTTTTGGCGGCCTCGAAATTGTCCAACGCCCAGCGCGCCAGCACGTCGAGCTGGACGAAGCCCAGCGACCGCGGATCGGCCAGCACCTTGGCGATGTTGTCCGGCGTGCCGCCGCTCGGTGTGCACACGTAGCCGGGAAAGCCCGCGCTCTCCATGGCCACGGGAATCGGCGGGCAGAACGAGATCTGATAGGCGCCGGCTGCGCTCGCCGTGTAGATCGCCTTGGCCTTTTGCGTCTGTGCGGTGGCGCTGCATGTGAGTGCAGCGCTCACCGCCAGGGCGAGAATGACCGAATGAGCACGAACCATCGGGCGTCCCTTTCCGCGAACGGTGGGACGATATTTCCCGCTATCGATGTGACGGGAGTATGAAGCCCTATCGGTGGATCAGAGTACCGGCGCCCTGGTCGGTGAACAGCTCCAGCAGCACCGCATGCGGCACCCGGCCGTCGAGGATCACCACGCCCTCGACGCCCTTTTCCAGCGCGTAGAGGCAAGTCTCGACCTTGGGGATCATGCCCGCGGTGATCGTGCCGTCGGCAATCAGCCGGCGCACATCGGCCGCGGACATCTCCTTGATCAGCTTCTTGCTCTTGTCGAGCACGCCCGCCACGTCGGTGAGCAGCAGGAAGCGCTTGGCCTTGAGCGCGCCGGCGATGGCGCCCGCAAAGGTGTCGGCATTGACGTTGTAGCTGCCGCCGTCGGCCGAGGCCGCGACCGGCGCCAGCACCGGGATGAGTTCGCGGCCGAGCACGGTGTCGAGCACCGTGGTGTCGACCTTGTCGGGCTCGCCGACGAAGCCCAGATCGATGACCTTCTCGATGTGCGAATCCGGATCGATCACCTTCCGGGTCGCCTTCTTGGCGAGCACCATGTTGCCGTCCTTGCCGCAAAGCCCGATGGCCTTGCCGCCGGCGGCGTTGATGTAACCGACGATCTGCTTGTTGATGGAGCCGGCCAGCACCATCTCGACGATCTCGAGCGTGGAGGCGTCCGTGATGCGCAGGCCCGCAGCGAACTGGGATTGCACGCCGGCGCGCTTGAGCATTGCTTCGATCTGCGGCCCGCCGCCGTGCACCACCACCGGATTTATGGCGGTCTGCTCGAGCAGCACGATGTCGCGCGCGAACGCCCGCGCCACCTCCTCGTTGCCCATCGCGTGACCGCCGTACTTGATGACGATGGTTTCCTCGTCGTAGCGCTGCATGTGCGGCAGCGCCTCGGACAGGACACGGGCGGCTTCGAGGGGATTTGTCACAGTGCTGTCATTCATGGGCCGGGTCTCGCAGGCGTTAGGCGCCGCTTTTCTAGCTGACTATTCCCGGGGCGGCGAGAGCCGAATATCGCGACTCAGGCGGCCGGCTTCGGCCCCACATAATTCGAGGCTGGGCGGATCATCCGGCCGGCTTTCTGCTGCTCCATCGCATTGGCGAGCCAGCCGGGGCAGCGCGCGATCGAGAACACCTGGGTGAAGGCGTCGCGTGGCACGCCGACAGCGTCGAGCAGCAGCGCCGCATTCATCTCGATGTTGGATTGCAGCGCGCGGCCGGGTTTGTGCCGCGCCAGTGCCGCGAGCGCCTTGTGCTCGACCTCCGAGGCGAAAGCGAGCCGCCCGGCATCCTTGTTGAGGGCTGCGACCGCGGCCCGCAGCACATCGGCGCGCGGGTCGCGGATGCGGAACACGCGATGGCCGAAGCCCATCAGCCGGCCGCCGTCCTTGAGCCTGTTCTCGATCCAGCCGTCGATGTCGCCGGAGGCCTTGATATCGTCCAGCATGTCGAGCACCGGGCCCGGCGCGCCGCCATGCAGCGGCCCGGTGAAGGCGCAGTAGCCGCTGACCACGGCGGAGGCGAGCGAGGCTCGCGTCGACACCGTCACGCGCGCCGCGAAGCTCGAATTGCCGAGGCCGTTCTCGCACACGGTGGTGAGATACGTGTCGAGCGCACGGATTTCGTTGGCGCCGGCAGACGCACCGCGCAGCATGCGCAGGAAGTCGGCCGCGGTGGTGAGCGCAGGATCCGGCGCAACCGGCTTCTGGCCATCACGCAGCCGGATCAGCGCCGCCGTCGCAACCGGCAGAACCGCATGAATGTCTGCTGGCTTGCTGACCTCAGGCAGCGCCGCGAGCGCGATCCGCACGCCTTCGAGCAACGGTCGCTTCGCGGCCGCGCCGATCCAGTCGTCCATCGCTGCGAATGTTCGCACCCGGCTGGCACCGAATTCGTGCGTGATGGCTTCGCGCGTCAGCTTCTCGCCGGCGAAGCCCTCCCAGATGATCGCGACGGTGCCCTCGAAACCGTGGTGGGTGACGAGATCGTCGATGGTGTGGCCGCGCACCCAGATGGTGCCGCTGTTGCCGTCGGTATGGCTCAGCACCGTGTCCGCAGCGATGACGCCTTCGAGCCCGCTGTTGACCGCCATCGTCACACCCGCGCCAGCATCGCGGCAACGCTGAACACGAGCCAGCTCGCGATCATGATCGTGCCGCCGGTCGGCGCCGCCATCGGAAACAGTCGCGAGCCGATGTAAGCGCGCGCCGCAACGTCACCTGCAAAAAGCACGGCGCCAACAGCGAAGCCGCAAAGTGCGATGAGGCCCGCGACACGCGACAGCATCGATTGATGGATCAGCGACACGCCACCAACCACAGCCACGGCGTGTAGTAGTAGGAGGTATCCGGCACTATCCAGGCCCGTGCCAGGCGCGCCATGTGCCGATGCTGCGGCGAGCACGATTCCGGCCGCCCCCATGAGTCCAGCGAAGATCAGCATTGCGCTTGCCATAGCGAACCTCGTTATCCGTTATTCCAGGGGAACACGCGTGCTTTGCGATGTCTTTGAGATGTTTTTTGCGGAAGTTTTGCACCTGTCAGGTTCTCACTGACGTGCAGTCGCAAAAACTTCAGCTAAGCTTTTTGTGCGTGATCGGAGCGATCTGATTACGGCACAATCCATCCCGAATTGATCTTGGGGCCCTGGCGTCGCCCATTCCGCCGGGGCCCTTTTTTCTTTGGCCCACTCAGCTTCGTTCTTTCTTGAGTCGCGCAATCGCCGCGCGCAGCTCAGGCATTCCCGTGCCCGATCGCGATGAGGTCGGCAGCACATTCGGAAATGCAGCCGGCCGTTTCTTCAGTGCGGTTTCGATCGAGACGATGCGCTCGGCCAGTTCCGACGCTTTCACCTGATCCGCTTTGGTCAGCACGATCTGATGGCTGACCGCGGCTTCGCTCAGCGCGTCGAGCGGCGGCGTGTCTGAATCCTTCAGCCCGTGTCGCGCGTCGATCAGCACATAGACGCGCGCGAGATTGGTGCGGCCGCGCAGATACTCGTGGATCATCCGCGTCCAGGCGCGGACCTTGTCCCGTGGCGCCGCCGCAAAGCCATAACCCGGCATGTCGACCAGCGTCAGCACGGGATCGCCGCCAAAGAAGATCAGCTCCTGGGTGCGGCCCGGCGTGTGCGAGGTGCGGGCCAGCGCGTTCCTTCCGGTGAGCGCGTTGATCAGGCTCGACTTGCCGACATTGGAACGGCCCGCAAAGGCGATCTCGACGCCGTGCGGTTTCGGCAGCGATTCGATCGAGCCGGCAGCGGTCGCGAAGCGCCATTCCTGGGCGAAAAGCAGGCGGCCGGCTTCGCGCTCGGCAGCAGAGTAGCCAGCTGAAAAATCGGGTTCAGTGCTCACGGTGTTTAAGCTAGGGTTCCGGTGTCAGATTGTCATCCAACACGAGGCGTATTCTATGCCGGTTTCCATGTACACGGTCTCCATCCCGGTTTTCATGCAGCACTTGAACGGCCTGTCCGGGGTGCTCGACAAGGCGGCGGCCTGGGCCTCGGCCCGCAAGGTCAACGAGGCGGACCTTCTCAACATGCGGCTGTCGCCGGACATGTTCCCACTGGTGCGCCAGGTCCGTGCCGCGACCGATCATGCCGCAAACGCTGCGGCTCGGCTGTCCGGCAAGGAGCTCCTGAAGTTCGCCAACGATGAGACCACGCTGGCCCAGCTCAAGGATCGCATCGCCAAGACCATCGAGTTCCTCAAGACCGTGAAGCAGTCCGAGGTCGACGGCACCGAGGGCAAGGAGATCAAGATCACCTTCCCGAACGGCAATGTCCGCGAGTTCACCGGGCAGAGCCTGCTGCTCGGCAACAGCCTGCCGAACTTCTATTTCCACGCCACCACGGCCTACGACATCATCCGCCAGTGCGGCGTGGAAGTCGGCAAGCGCGACTTCATGGGCACCCCGCCGGCGTAGTTGCGCCCCAGATCTATCTTTCTCCCCGCCTCACCCTGAGGAGCATCGCGAAGCGATGCGTCTCGAAGGCGAGGCGGCCACGAGGCCGCCCCATCCTTCGAAACGGCGCTTCGCGCCTCCTCAGGATGAGGTCGGAGAAAGAGTGGCATGCGTTGAAAAAGAAAATGGCCGGGCAAAAGCCCGGCCAAATCTTTTAGCGACGATGCGCTGAAGCGCTACTTCTTCTTGTCCTTGTCGGTCTGCTTTTTCACAAACAGCCCCTTGAGATTGTCCCACAGCTCGATCTTCGCACCGTGGCGGTGCATGATGAACGACTGCTGCGCGACCGACAGCGTGTTGTTCCACGCCCAGTAGATCACAAGGCCCGCCGAGAACGACGCCAGCATGAAGGTGAAGATCAGCGGCATCCAGTCGAAGATCATCTTCTGCGTCGGATCCGGCGGCGACGGGTTGAGCTTCATCTGGAAGAACATCGTGACGCCCATGATCATGGGCCATACGCCGATGTGCAGGAAGTGGCCGATCATCGGCAGCGTGGTCGGGTCGAAATGCAGCAACCCGAACAGATTGAACAGGTTGGTCGGATCGGGCGCCGAGAGGTCGTGGATCCAGCCGTAGAACGGCGCGTGGCGCATCTCGATCGAGATGAACAGGACCTTGTAGAGCGCGAAGAACACCGGCACCTGGATCGCGATCGGCAGACAGCCGGCGACCGGATTGATCTTCTCCGTCTTGTAGAGCTCCATCAGCGCCTGCTGCTGCTTCATCTTGTCGTCGGCATAGCGCTCGCGGATCGCGGCCATCTCGGGCTGCACCGCCTTCATCTTCGCCATCGAGGCGTAGGATTTGTTGGCGAGCGGCAGGAAGATGATCTTGATGGTGAGCGTGATCAGCAGGATGGCGATGCCGAAGTTGCCGACATGGCGGTAAAGCCAGTCGATCGACCAGAACATCGGCTTGGTGATGAAGTAGAAATAGCCCCAGTCGATCAGCAGCTCGAAGCGGTTGAGGTTGAGCTGTTTCTCGTAGCCGTCGACGACAGCGACTTCCTTGGCGCCGGCGAACAGCCGCGAGGTGTTCGATGCGGTCGCGCCCGGCGCGATCGTCACGGCGTCGCCGAGATAGTCGGTCTGGTAGGTCTTCTGCGTGCCGGTGGTCTCGAACGAGTACTTCGTCTGGATGGTGGCCTTGGGATCGGGCAGCAGCGTCGCGGCCCAGTATTTGTCGGTGATGCCGACCCAGGCGTTGGTCGCCTTGAACGAGACGTTCTTCTTGTCCTCGATCTGCTTGTAGGTGAACTCCTGCAGGCCCTGGTCGCCCATCACGCCGATCAGGCCTTCGTGCAGGATGTAATAGCCGAGCGTCTCGGGCGTGCCGTGGCGGCGGATGAGTCCGTAGGGATAGAGCGTCACCGCGGCGCTGCCGCTGTTGACCACCTGGCTCTCGACCGAGATCAGATACTGATCGTCGATCGAGATGATGCGGCGGAATTGCAGGCCTTCGCCGTTGTCCCAGGTCAGCGTGACCGGCTTGCCGACATCGAGCTTGCCGGGGCTCGCCTGGGTCCACAGCGTGTCGCTGCCCGGCACCTTCACCGGTGCGCCGGAGCCGGTGACCCAGCCGAACTCCGCATAGAACGGATGCGGGCTGCCGGCCGGCGACAGCAGCACGATCGGCGGCGACTTCGGATCGACCGTCTCGCGATACTGCGTCAGCGTGAGGTCATCGATCGCCGCCCCCTTGAGCGCAATCGAGCCCGCGACCCGCGGCGCCTCGATGCTGATGCGCGGCGAGGCCGCGATCACCTGTTCGCGGCTGAGCTGTTGGATGGGGGTTGAAGCGCCGCCCTGGCCGGGAAGCTGCGGCTGCGCGGCCTGGCCTGCTTGTCCCGGCGCGGGCGCCGGCTGGGTCTGCTGCTGCGCCTGTTGCTGCTGCGCCTTGAGTTGGGCCTCCTGGCGCTGCTTCTCCATCTGCGGCAGACCGAAGAAATACTGCCAGCCGATCAGAACGATCGCGGACAGCACGATGGCGAGGAGGGTATTCTTTTGGTCGGTCATATCCGGCTCTATTTCGCCCCCCGATGTGGGGTGGTGTTCGGGGTGCCGCCAGCATTTACGCTTTGGCTTTTAGGATCGGGCCGTGACGCGTGGACGCGGCGGAGCGCGCGGCCGAAGTCCTCGACCAGACGGTCGAATGGCATCTGGAGCGCCGTGGTGCGCCCGATCAGCACATAATCAAAGCCGCGCCGCATCGCCTCGGGCGGCGAAAGTCTGACGACCTCGCGCAAACGCCGGCGCACCCGGTTTCGCTCGACCGAGTTGCCGACCTTCTTGGAGCAGGTGAAACCCACGCGCACCGGTCCATCCTCGTGGCGATCGCGGGCCTGAAGCACGAATCCGCCGGCTGGGGCCCGGTGGCCTGCCGCCGCGGCCAGGAAATCGGCGCGTTGCTTGAGCCGCTTCATATCACCGGCGGGGAGGCCCGCGCCGGGATCAGGCGCTAAGCCGCTTGCGTCCGCGAGCGCGCCGGGCTGCCAGAACCTTGCGGCCACCCGTGGTCTTGAGGCGGGCGCGAAATCCGTGACGGCGCTTGCGCACCAGCTTGCTGGGTTGATAGGTCCGCTTCACGAGGTAAATCTCCGGTTCGCCCCCTCTGGGGCGGTATCGCCGTCAAGGGCGCGCTTATAAGGACGCAGCGCGGGGGCGTCAAATGAAGGCCACGCCGGGTTGGCAAGGGCCGCGATTTACCTCAAATATCAGCCACATGGGCGGACGCCTGACCGGCGGCTCTATTTGCATGACTTTGCGCGGTTTTGACGACGAGGATTGGGATGGCTGAGGAGTTGAAGCCCGAGCTTTGCGTGATCGGCGCAGGCGCCGCGGGGCTTGCGGCGGCCGAGGCCGCTGCGGCGCTGGGCGCATCCGTGGTCCTGATCGAGAAGGGCCGCATGGGCGGCGAGCACCTCAACACCGCCTGCGTGCCCTCGAAGGCGATGCTGGCCGCGGCGCGCCGCGCCGAGGCGTTTCGGTCGAGCGGCCCCTTCGGCATCAAGCTCGCCAAGCCTGCCGTCGAGTTCGACGAGGTCAACGACCACGTTCACCGGGTCATCAACGCGATCGCGCCAAACGAGTCGCGGGAGCGGCTTGCGGGCCTGCGCGTGCGCGTCATCGAGGGCGAGGCGCGGTTTCGCGACACCCGCACCGTGGCGGTCGGGCAAGGACACGATGGGGGCGACGACGTCCGGTTCGAGGTGCGGGCCCGCCGCTTCATCATCGCCACCGGCTCCAAGCCGCAGGTGCCGGAGATCTCCGGCCTCGACCAGTGTCCTTATTTCACCAACGAAACGATCTTCGAGGCCCGCGAGCGGCCGAAGCATCTGATCGTCGTCGGCGCCGGGCAGAGCGGCCTGGAACTCGCTCAGGCATTCCGCCGTCTGGGCTCCGAAGTCTCGGTGCTGGAGCTGGACAAGCCGCTCGCCCAGGAAGACCCGGAATGCGCCGCCATCGTCCTCGACGCGCTGGAGCGCGAGGGCGTCACCATCCGGGGCGGCGTCAAGGTCGAGCGGGTGCGCACGCTCCGTCAGCGAATCGAGGTGGTGCTGGCGGGCGACACCGAGGAGACCATCCAGGGCACCGATCTCCTGGTCGCCGTCGGCCGGCGCCCCAACATCGCGGGCCTCAATCTCGAAAGCGCCCGCGTCAAAGTGGATCCGGCCGGGATCGTGGTGAACAAAAGGTTTGGCACCACCAACCGCCGCATTTACGCGATCGGCGACGTCACCAGCCTGCCGCATTCGACCCATTCGGCGCAGCAGCAGGCCGCGCTCCTGGTCAAGCATCTGTTGTTCCGGCTGCCGGTCGGCCTGCAGGTGGACGAGATCCCGCGCGTCACCTTCACCGAACCGGAACTCGCGCATGTCGGCCTGACCTATGAGCGCGCCAACGAGGTGCACGGCGGCGCGGTCCGGCTGCTGCGCTGGCCCTACCTCGACAACGACCGCGCCCAGACCGAGCGCGAAACCCACGGCCACATCAAGGTGGTGACCGACACCAAGGGGCTGATTCTGGGCGTGACCATCGTCGGCGCGGCTGCTTCCGAGCAGATCAGCACCTGGACCCTGGCCATCAACCATGGCCTCAATATTCGCGCCATGGCCGATTTGGTTGTACCCTACCCGACCTATATGGAGGTGGGTAAACGGGCCGCCATCTCCTTCTTCGCGCCCAAATTATCGACTTCCTGGGTGCGGCGACTGTCGGGCTTGCTGAGGCGCTTCGGTTAGGGCCTGCCCATAGCGCGTCGAGGACGTGCGGAAACGCACGGAGTTCATGACGAGACACGAACCGGTCCCGATGGCGGCGTCTCCCGCCCCATCGCCGGAGACCGAAAAGGAACAGCCGCAGCGCCCGGTGGGGCCCGGCCCGGTCAGGCTTGGCCTCTCCGGCAAGTTGCTGTTGCTGACCGTGCTGTTCGTGATGCTGGCCGAAGTGCTGATCTATGTGCCTTCGATCGCGACGTTCCGGCTGAACTGGCTCAACGATCGCCTCGCCGCAGCTCACACCGCGGCGCTGGTGCTCGACGCAGCGCCAAGCGGCATGGTGCCGGAGAGCCTGGCGCGGCAAATCCTCGCGAGCGTCGGCGCTCATGGCGTGGCGATGAAGATGGGCCATCAGCGCCGCCTGCTTGCGGTCTCCGACATGCCGCCGCACGTCAATCATGAGATCGACATGCGCGACATGCCCTGGCATCGCGCCATTGCCGACGCCTTCGTCACGCTTCTTTGCAGCGACGACGACGCCATGCGCGTGGTCGGCCCGGCGCCGATGGGCGGCGACTTCCTCGAAATCGTGATGGACGAGAAGCCGCTGCGCCAGGCGATGATCCGCTTCTCGACCAACATCCTGCTGCTCTCGCTGCTGATCTCCGGCATCACCGCGATGCTGGTCTACCTCGCGCTGCATTACCTGCTGGTGCGGCCGATGCGGCGCATCACCGCCAACATGATGGCGTTCCGCGCCGATCCGGAGAATTCCTCGCGCATTATCAGCGTCTCCAAGCGCCGTGACGAGATCGGGCTCGCCGAGACCGAACTCGCCTCGATGCAGGCCGATCTCTCCTCGATGCTGCAGCAGAAGAGCCGCCTTGCGGCGCTGGGCCTCGCGGTCTCGAAGATCAACCACGACCTGCGCAACCTGCTCACCTCGGCGTCGCTGTTCTCCGAAGGCCTCACGATGGTGCCCGACCCGCGGGTGCAGCGCTTTGCACCGAAGCTGATGCGCGCGCTGGAGCGCGCCATCGCGTTCTGCGAATCGACGCTGTCCTACGGCCGGGCGCAGGAGCCGCCACCGGACCGCGAGGAGACCGCGCTCGAGCCGATCGTTGCCGAGGTGCGCGACACGCTGGAGCTTGCCGACGATCGCATCGGCTGGATCACCGCGATCGAGCGCGATCTGATGGTCGATGCCGACCCGGACCAGCTGCTGCGCATTCTGCTCAATCTCGCGCGCAACGCCGTGCAGGCGTTGGAGACGCGGGCGCCGAACGATCCGTCGCGCGATCAGGTGCGCATCACCGGCCGCCGCGAGGGCGCCGTGGTGGTGGTCGAGGTCTCCGACACCGGACCGGGCTTCCCCGCCAAGGCGAGAGAGCACCTGTTCAAGCCGTTCCAAAGCTCGGCCCGCACCGGCGGCACGGGCTTGGGCCTCGTCATCGCGGGCGAGCTGGTGCGCGCCCATGGCGGCGAGATCGGCCTTGTCGAGGGTACCATCGGGGCGACGTTCCAGTTCACCATCCCGGACCGCGCCGTGGACCTCGAAGCCCACCGTCCGGCCCGGGCCAGGGCCTGATGCAACATCGGTGGTGCGCTCCCTCTCCCGCGTGTAGGGGAGGGTCGGGGAGGGGGCCTGTTACCTCATCGGTAACTCAACGGCCCGCAACCCTTGCCAATAGGGAACGAAGCCGCTAGCTAAGGCCGCGTTCCGCGCCTTTGGGCTCGGAACTTTCCCTTGCGGAAACGGCAGGCGCCCGTAGCTCAGCTGGATAGAGCACTAGACTACGAATCTAGGGGTCAGGAGTTCGAATCTCTTCGGGCGCGCCAACAAACGTTTGAAACAGCAACAGAATTTCTGATCGTTTTTCTGCCAGTTGACTCGGCAAACGTTTTGGGCAGCACCGGGGCAGCACCGTGTCGTTCGGCTTAGCTAAGAGCGCCTCCGACAATCGATCGCTCTCCTAACAAGGCGGTCGGAATGTTGTTTTTGCAGCCAGTCCCCGTGCCTGAACACATCTTTCTAGGAGAGGTGTTGTATTGGGTCGCTTTCCAACGACTGCCAAAGCCTGACTTCAACGAAGACGGCCAAGAAATCCACGATGGAGAAGTTGCCGCGGGTTTAGCGATCGAGATCCCTTTCCCGGAAATTTCGGACGAGGAGGCCGATCGAATCGGAATCCCTCCCGATCCTCGATACCTTGCCATGGTGGATGAACAGATACCGTTGTCCCTGTCGCACTACGATCAACTGCTGCGCTTCCCAGGTTTAAGTACTGAAGAAAAGGCAAGATTCGAAGGGGAGCGGAAAGACACGGAGATCTATCAGCAGGAACTCGCCGCTTGGCGCACGAAGTACAAGCAAGGTCTTGAATATTCGTCATCCCAAATATTTGTGGCTCTGAAGCGTGGAGAACTGCAAGCGATGGGCCGGCTTCTGCCGGGATATGATCAGAAAAACATCCAAGAATGGCTGGATCGCGACGAGAGAGATTTCTTGGACTACCCGATCCAGAAAATTCCGTCGTCATTCTGGACATTAACGGGGATGGATTTTGAAGCGAGTTCGGCGAGCAACGGTTCGAAATTTTACTGCCATGTCGTGCTGAAGACTGTTGATGTGCTTTCTTGCTTTCCAGGTGATCGGGTGCCGGTAGCTGGCGTCGAACGGGTAGGCGACAGTTACGTGGTGAGCGAAGCATCTGCCAAACTCCCGCAGCAAAATCGCCGCGGTCGGCCGCCGTACGCTTGGGACTCGTTCCATTTGGAAGTGGCCGCGCTCATCGAGCAACGTCAGTTGCCAGAAAAGAAAGAAGCAGCAATCCAGCACTTCCAAACTTGGTTTAAATCGACCCACGGTGTCGAGCCAAGCCGCGCGGCGATCGGTGAAAAGCTCAAGCCATACTACGACAGGTTTCGGCAGCTGCCGTAGACAGAAAATCCACAAAACGGGATTTCTGTCTATTTCGCGCTGGTTTCTGACCGCGTCTTTGTACCGAAATTCTTCGATGTAGATCACGTTGCAGCCACGTTCGTTGGCGTTCACGGATTTGCATGGAGAGGGCTCGAAATGACGGCTTCGCCGAAGGTTGTTTCCGCCAAAGCTGCTGCTAGCTTCGTCGGTCTATCCGAAAGCACGCTTGCGAAACTCCGGCTAAACGGAAATGGGCCGGTCTACTGCAAGCTCGGACGTAGGGTGGTCTACCGGTTAGTCGATCTAGACGCTTGGCTGGCTTCGCGCACAACTCGTGATACGTCGGATGCAAACTCCAAGTTCCTGAATGCACTTTCAACAGCTCACTCGAAACTTGGCGTGGCAAGCGAGAAGTGAGCGCTAGAAAAGCGAAGCGCCTCCGCCACCGCTCGAACGGTGAGGAGGCGCAGGGCAGAGGCGGGATCGAGAACCGCGTCAGCCCTACCGCTAAATCATGCTCGTGCTCGGGACAAGCGGCGCTTCGCGCGGAGCTTATTGAGACAAGTTGCTGTGTGGCTGGGATTTCGATGTCCGGTTACACGCCGATACTCTCACTGTGCCGTGCGTTGTGCGAAGCCGGTTACGACCCGAGCTTATCCCTTGTTGCATTCCGCGACGGGATTGAAGCCATCCGCGTTCGCTCGATCGGCGAAGTTGCCAAGTTTACGATCGAGGACAACAAGCATGGGACCCCTCGTCTTCGACTTTGGCGCTCGAGAGGGGGTGGCGCGTCGGCGTCAGATGCAAAATCAGGAAGAAGCGGTGCCAAGAGACTGACGGAAGGAAATCGGTCCACCCAGCAGTCCGCCCCCCAACCTGGGATGGCGAATAGTGACTGATGGTCGCCTTGTACAAAGCTTTCCAATGCGTGCAGCTCCGAGATTTGCAGGCGCGAGTCCTGCCCAGTTGCCGCAGCACGATCTGATGTCCGAGGCGAACGCTAAGCAGTCCAAGAACGGTGGCTTCCAACAGGCGAAAGAGGGTTGGCTCTTGATATGCGCAAGCTATCCTAATCTGTCTGGCGCGACATATGCGGTTGCCATTGCCCTTTCCCGATACTTCAACTCAAAAACCAGAGAAGCTTGGCCGGCCATCGAACGTTTGGCTACCGACACAAACCGAAATTGCTCGACTGTATGGCGGGCTTTGCAAACGCTGGAATCGCTCGCCCTAATTGAAGTCGTTCATGGCCGCGGTCGCAAAACATCAAATCGTTACCGGATGAAGTTGGGGCATCTGGAGACTGACCCGATGACTTTGAAGCGCCGCACATCTCCAAGAGGCAAAATCCTGCGAGCTCGCAAGGATAATCCTGCGGACTTGCAACAGAAAGACTGCGAGCCCACAGGAAGAACCTCATAGTAACCGCTTAGGAAGTGCGGATGTGGGACTACCGAGGGAAGCCGCATTAACAAAAGGACCGGCTGCGTTTCGAATCCCTTGCGCTCCGGTTTGAGGCCGGGTTTCGCGATGGCCCGCCTGCGGACCCGCCGGTCCAGCGGTCGCGTGCGTCGCTTCCAAGCGGTAGTTTTTGACGGCGCGCGGCCTGAGTACCCCATGTAATTCTGTCCCTGCTTCCGGTATTGTCTCGATCGGGGCCGCCGAAATGGCCGCTCCGGGGCGTGGAAACCCCGCAGTTACGTTGTTGTGCGGTCGTGATCCGCACTCCTCGACCCTACGGTCGGGGAGGCTGCGGTGCATGTTCAGGCCGAAAGGCTAAAGACCGCAGCGTTCCCTTAACTGCGGAATTTCCAACTCCCCGATCACCAGGACGGGGAGCTGAGTATGAATTGCATAAGCGGTATCAGAGTTCTGGCGATGGTCACTCTCGCCAGCGGGTTCGCGGCTAGCGCCTGGGCCTACAGCTTCAGGCTTTCGGTAAGCGGAGGCCAATTTCCGACGATAAGCGGTTACACTGACGTACCTGACGGGACGCTGCTGTTTGTCAATATAAAGAAACCTTGGCTACCAGATGCGCAGCAGCGTCTGGCCCGCGGGTTACCAGCATGCGAAGGGGACTGCATGGGCGCTACGGACTCGCGAGGTGTTGTCGGATTTATAGTTGCTGTCAGAGAACGAAGATTTTCAGCCGGCCCTTTTTCATTTCACAGCAAGCCTATGACCTCAGACACCTATCCGATCGAGATCTCTATCACGCCCGACTATAGAAACGGCTCCATCGAGGAGATCAAGGCGGGTCCTCGGCTTGTCTATTCCTCGACAATTCATGTTGAGTAGGCGCGCGCGTGGGATCGCCGCATAAAAAGTCTGCCCCCGTACCGTGATACGACATGGGGGCTACGTAGCGTGTCTCGAAGGGCCAGCCGGCAGCCTGTGCGCGACGGGACGCTGGTAATCATTTACGAGAACAGAGGCGTCCAGAGGCCAGCCACGTCTTGGCACTCGGCGTTGGCAGGCAGTATGACGCGGTCTAGAAAGGAGACCTCCGCGACACTACCCGGCGGGTACGTCACGCGGCACGCACGCTGAAAAGTATCTGGTCCACGCGGACTGGCTCGGCCCGCCACGGTCCGCGGTGCTCCCGAATTGTAACGACAGAAGTGCGGTGGACGATCTCCGTTTGCCTTGAGCAAATCGAGTAAGACAACTCGCAGCAATACTTGATCGTCGGCCCGGTAACGTCCCGCCAGCCTCTGGCCGTAGCCGATCGGCGCTTCCCGGGTCCCGGGCCAGAAGAACACGCGGGCATCAAGCTCGCTCAACAGAGTTTCCCAGGTCCAGTCACCGATCAGCTCGACGTGTCCTCGCTGTAGCGACCGCTGGTCGCGCACAACAACCGGCCTACCATTTAGCGACAGCGTGACCGTCGAGGCACGCCTCACCGCAGAACCATTTGGCTTCAGCGCCCTCACGCTATAAAGCGTGCGCTCGCCTCGGATGCAGTCTAGGTTGGCCCGCGCCGTGTAGTGGAACAGCGCGGGTCGAAGTTGAGCGAACGCGTGTACATCTAGAGCCATAGGATCATTCGAAGTGGAAGGGCCGCGCCGCTCTGCGATCGCGACTTCGCGCGTGGAGTCTCTACGCCAAATTTTCCTAATGATTTCGACAGGGAAAATATGATGGTTTCTCGGCCAACATGCGAGATGTGCCAATCGATCGACGTCCGGCTACTTCGACGACGTAACCAACTCACTCCGGGTCTTGCCTTTCAACTCAGCTGGGAACGAGACAGGGAGCAACTCGGGACTATTTCAGTTCGGGTCGATGCAGGTACTGTGGTCTTGGCGTTCATCGTAACAGATGACGAGGGCGGTGGCTCGCGGGCGATCGAGCAGCAGGTCCCCGTCGTTTGGACAGCGTGCACTCTCGGCGGAGGCCGACCTTGGTTTCGCTGCACCGCGTTTTCGCACGAGCAATATTGCGGCCGCAGGGTTGCCATACTGTACCTCGGCGGAATCGCAGGCTTCGCGTGTCGGCGCTGCTATGATTTGGGCTACGCCAGCCAACTCGAGTCCGTCAGACTTCGCGGGCTGGGTAGAGCGCGGAAAATTCTGATGAGGCTTGGGGGTGACTTTGAGTTGACAAGATCCCTGCCACCAAGACCAAAGGGAATGCATGAGCAGACGTACAACCGCCTAAAACGGCAATACACTGCAGCTGCCCAGCGATGTGGCGCATTCTGACGAGAAAAAAACCGATGATGACTCACCAGGGCTTATTCTAATAAATTCAACATGTCCGCTTCGCCCCGTTTGCGATCAACAGCGGGGATCTGTTCGATGCTGGGAGGTATAGAAGGGCAGCGCCATCTGGTCCGCCTTTGTGTGTCCGCGTTCCGACATGGCGGGAATGGCAATCGGTGATCCAATCCCTCACCGTTACGACATGTCCGATCTCCAGATAGCGACCGGATGCGTGACGAGTGAGCTTGCTGTGCTCCAGGTTCGGAAATGCCCTGTCGGGGACCGTCCGAGCCAGCCGCGAGCATCGCGCAAAAGCCACTAAACCGCCCTTTAACGCGTGCCGCCCGCTTGAAAGTTTTCAAGTGGAATGCGGGGACCAGCCGGATTCCGACTCGGAACCTGTTGCACCCCTGCTTATGCTAGCTGGCAGCTGAGTCGCGGCCGGTGGCAGATGACCATTGCAGGCTACACCCGTCAGGCGTTTGAGCAGAAGCTGCCATTGCTTCTGACGCCAACTACGCCTATCCGCAGCCCTGAGTTCTTGCTCGGGCGAGGGCGCATCCTCGAAGACATCCGGCGCGCCTTCGTGCAGCCTGGCCGGCACGTCTTCATCCATGGGGACCGAGGCGTCGGAAAGACCTCACTCGCGCAGACGGCCGCGCTTGAGCATCACACCGCCAAGAGCGCGCCGATATTGCTGGGCTGCGACAATTCCTCGACGTTCTACAGCATCATGCGGAGTCTATCGACGCGGCTGCGCTCCGGCGACCCGACCGCGACGCTGTTCACCAGGCAGGCGAAGGGGTCTGCCGGCTGGCAAGGCTTCGTGTCCGCCGAATTCCAGAAGACGATCCAGCACGGCGCCATCCCCGACTTCAAATCGGTCGATGACGCAATTTCCGTAGTCGGCTATCTCGCCGACCAGTACGCCGACCAGCCCGTCGTCGTCATCGACGAGTTCGAGCGCATCCACGATCCGGCCGAGCGCATGCTCTTCGCGGACTTCATCAAGCAGTGCGGCGACCAGTCGGTGCCGTTGCGCCTGCTGTTCTGCGGCATCGGTGCTTCGCTCAGTGACCTACTGGACGCGCACCACTCCTGCTACCGCTACCTCACCGCGGCCCCGCTCGAACGGCTGGCGCTTCAGCCGCGCCTCGACATCATCAGCAAGGCGACCCAGGCGTTCGGGCTGGACGTGGAGATGAACACGGCCTACCGCATCGCGCTCATCAGCGACGGCTTCCCGCATTACATCCACCTCATCACCGAAAAGCTCCTGTGGCAGGTGTTCGAGGACGCCGAGGCCGTGGTTACCACGATGCCCTGGCACTATTCGGAGGCCGTGAAGAAGGCTGTTATCGACATCGAGCCTCACCTGAAGGCGATCTACGAGAAGGCCTCGCTCAAGTACAAGGCTGACTATGAGAGCGTCTTGTGGGCCGTGGCCGACGACTCGCAGCTCAAGCGCCGCAGCACCGACATCTACAACAGCTACGTCCGCATCATGCGCAACCTGGGCGAGGAACCGCTGCCGCGCGAGACGTTCAATCAGCGCATGAACTCTCTGAAGAAGGTCTCGCATGCCGGCATTCTGAAGGCGACGCGCCAGGGATGGTACGAGTTCAACGAGGCCGTGGTGCGCGGCTACGTCCGGCTTCGCGCGGAGGCGCGCGGCGTTCAGCTCGGAAACGACCACCCGCTCGACGGCCGCAATCCGGGTACGCTAGGCCACATGCCCGAGACGAACATCATTCGATCGCGCCAATAGCCGACCCATTTAGGGAGCGCCAGACGCCGGCCAAGTTCCCATGCGTGATAGTGATACTGGCTTTCGGCTCAATTTGAAAAAGCTGCACAGCCTCCTGTCGAAGGCGGACGATTTCGCCTTCTTAAAAATGGTCTGGGCAATCGACGCGCTCCAGAGCGGTCGCGCCCACTACGCGCGCCAGCACATCACCTTTCCGGCCGAGGCCGCTAACGCGGTCCCCGGCGACAAATTTTCCATCCACCGCTGGGAGCTCGAAACCATCCTCATCCAGCTCTTCCTCGTGCCCAAGACGCCCAGGCGCGACGGCCGCAACCAAATTCTAAACTGCGCTGTATTTGGCGCGATGGCCGAAATCGTCAACCGGCTGCGGAATGTGGAGAACCTCGAATACGGCCTGCGGAGCGACCCGGCCGACGTGCTCAGCGAATTGCACCGCATTGCGCAGCGGACGTTTCATTGGCAGCGCGGCTATCTCAACCACAACCAGATCTTCCGCTACGGATTCATCTACGGCCAGGGTAAATGTGCCGAGCATTTCGAGTCCAAGCACGGCGTATCCGTGCAGGACATGATGTTCGCCGGCTTCGCGTGGTACGCGACTTTCCAAGCGAGCGTCCAAGTGCGGCGGCACACCTCGCTAGAAGAGTACGGCCTAACAAACGACATGGTGCAGAAGGCCTTGCCGCTCCTCGCCGCACCGCTCCCCGAAATCAAGCGCAAGACGGCGGAATTGATCGCGCAAAGCAACAAAAACCACGGCCGGCGGCTGCCGATTGCCTACCTGCCAAGCATGCTGCGTCAATACCCGCTGATAGCGACGCCCAAGGACGACGGATTCTTCGCGCCGATCCCGGAGCTAATCCTGCTGCGCGTCACCAGCGGGCTCTACTACGACTTGATCCAGGGCGGGCAGAAGCTGCTAAGGGAAGCGAACGAGCGCTTCGAGGAATACTGCTTCGAGCTCGTCAAGCGGACATTCCCCGAGTTCGGCGTCAGTCGGGCCTATCGCTATGGCACGGGGAGCAAGCCCATCGACACGCCCGACGTTCTGGTAAACCACGCAGGCCAAGTCGTCATCGTCGCAGAATGCAAGGCCACCAAGCTGAATTACCTCGCGCAGTTCGCGGACGACCCCTTCGCGTCGCAGAACCACCAGTATGAGCAGATGGCTGAAGGAGTGGTGCAGATTTGGCGCTTCTTCTCGCACGCGCGCCGCAAGCTCATCAGCGAGGACATCGCGCTCGAAGCGTATGGTATGATAATCACGCTCGACACGTTCCTCGCCTTCAAGGGCCCGCTTCAGAAGAAGGTGTTCGAGCTGGCGCAAGAGCTCGCCGCGGCTGATCCGGACCTCATCGAGGAAGACAAGCGGCACATCATGTTCGTCGCAATACAGCACCTCGAATCCATCTTCTCTCGCGCGACTCCGGGCACGCTACTCAACGCGCTGAAAGCGTCTCGCACCGAATACGCCGACTGGGACTTGCGTGAGATTTTTCGCGACACCACAAAAGGGCAGAAGCGTCCGCGCAACCAATATCCCTTCGACTTGGGCACCATCTTCCCGTGGTGGGCCAGGATCCCGGACCGGCTCACTTCAGGCGGCGAACGGGAAGACGACGATGACGGCTTCTAAGGCACGCTTCGCACCTTTTCTTCCCGTTCCCTGGGCCCCATGCTGTGTGATGTAATCATTCAGTCCACAGCTGTACGCAGTCGCCGGTCTGCGAAGCTAGCGCAGCAACCGCAGTCGTAGCAGCGAGGCCACCGCTGTTATGACGGCTTCGCCATAAATTTCTAATCGCTGCTCAACTCAGGGAATAGCGGCTTGAGCTTAGTGAAATCCTTCTTGTGATAAATCAGCGGCAGCGTCTCGACGCCCTTGGCGCGCGCGATAGCGAGCCGGTGGTTGCCGCCGACCAAGCAAACCTCGCTCCCGCTAGTCGGGGCTATCCAGACGGGCGAAAATTTCCTGCCCTCGCTCGCATGGACGATCACTTTCGCCGCTTTGAACTTGTCGCCGACCGACCACACCTCGTCAGGCGTGCGCAAATTGTATTTTTGCAAAACGGCATCAAGGCTGCTTAGCCTGGCCACGAACAGCCCGATCTCTTTGAGGTCTAGCTTTCCTGGCCCCAGTCCGTCCTGCGAGAAGTGGAACGAGCTCGGGTTGTCGTCCCATTGCATCACGAAGTCCGGCCACTTCTCGATGGGTTTGCCTTGGACCTTCCTAGCCAGTTTGCTAACGCGCACCCGCTCTGCAACTGCAGCCGCGGCTTGCTCGTACGTGGCGCCGTCAAGCATCTCAAGCGCGATTTCCGGCGTCATCGGTTGCGACGGCTTGTCGTCTTTCGGCTCGCCGCTCACGTGTAGACCTCCTACTATTCCTCGCCGAACATCGAGCGCAGCGCGGACAGCTTGCCGTTGATCAACCGCCCGATGACCGGCAAGCTAAACTCGCCGAAGCAGCTGGAAGGCAATTTGATCGACTGACCTGCGAAGCGCGACGCATTCGTGGATTTCTCGACAGCATTTTCTCCGGCGGACGCCAACCGCTACGGCGCCGATGGTCACGTGATGACCAATCTTGAGGTCGGTGGTTTTGCATCTTCGTGAGTCGCGGCCAAACGCCTGACGATGTTCCAGAATTTTTCTTGAATTGCGCACGCCGCTAGCTGCCACAAGCTTGGGGCATCACCAGGGAAGCACCCCAACCCTTCCAGCAGTTCCAATCGATCTCGTTAGCCCAAGGGCCCCCTGGTGATTGGTCCTTGCATTAGCTCAATCGGAATCACGGATTTTGAGCCAAACCGTCGAGGCAGCGGCTGCGGCAAGCGACAGGGCGATCCCAATCACGCAAGCGGGCCAACCAAACCGATCGTATAGCTGCCCAAGCACGGCGCTGCCGATCAGGCCACCGGAGAAGTAGCTGGCAAGGTAAATGCCACTCGCCGAGCCGCGGTCGACGGTTGCCGCACGTCCGACGAAGCCAGTCGCTGCCGCTTGGGCGAAGAACGTGCCGATCCCGATGAGCATCAATCCAACGAGTACAGCCTTGAGACTGGGAAGCAACAACAGCGGCAAGCCGAGACCCGCCAGCGCCAGTGCGGCCCCGCACGTCGCTCGCGTGCCGATGCGCTGAACCATCGCGCCCGCGAATGGTGTGGTTGCGACCGGCGGCAGGAATACGAAATAGACTAAGCCAAGCTCCATCCTGCTGAGCGACAGCGGCTCGCGGACAAGCACGAAGTTCACGTAAGTGAAGGTGCCGATGAAGGCGAACAGGATGCAGAAGCCGATGCCGAAGCTCGCGCGCAGCGCCGGATTGCGCAGGTGTGCGGCCCATGCGGCTAACGGCGAGGGCGCTGTTTGCGGGCGCTCGTCCATCGGCATGGTGGTGCGAATGGTAAAATAGACCAGCACGGCGCCGGCGAGATTGAGCGCGGCAAAGAAATAGAAATTGGCTGCGAGCCCGAGATGATCGGCCACTCCGGCGGAGACCAGTCGGCCGATGAGATTGCTCGCCACGTTTCCGGTGATGTAGGCCGCAAACGCGCCGCCTGCGGCCATGGCGCTGCATTCCTCACCGAGATAGGCCAACGTCAGCGTGAAGGCCGAGGCCATGCAGAGCCCCTGCGCAACACGTAGCACCGTGAAAGTCGCGAGATTTGGCGCAACAGCGAGCAGCGATGTCGGGATTGCGAGCACGCAGAGGCTGATCAGAATGCCAAGCCGGCGGTCGATCTTCTGGCTGAACAACGCCACGGTGAGCCCCGCGATCGCCATGCCCAGGGTGCTGGCGTTGACGGCAAACCCCATGGCGGCGGGCGACACCCGATAGGCGGCGGCAAGTGACGGCAGGATCGCCTGAGTCGCGAACAGGTCGACCACTGTGAGGAACGCTGTCAGCCCGATGATGACGGTTCGGCGCAGCACGTGGCCGGCCCCATCGTGCATCGGCATATGCGCAGTCAGGGTGTCGGTCATCGGCGGCATGGCGCTGCCCCTTGTGCTATTCGGCGGCTTCGAGCACGACGTTCGGCTCGTGCAGGATCACGCCATCCAGCGGATCGGTCTCGACCTCCCACGGCGCCTGGCTGAGAGCGTGCATGGTGTTTTCGTATCCCGCCTGCCAGCGCGTCCGGATGCTTGCCGGGCTGAAGTCGACGTCCTTGGTGTGGTTCTCGTTCTCGAGTTGCGGCGCGAGCAGCCGCACCACGTGCATGACGGTCGGGCAACCATAGGCCGTGAGAGCCTTCGCCTCGGCGGTGTTGCGCACATCGTCGGGCAAGAGGTTTGCAAGCTCGTTGATGATGTGGCGCATGTGATGCAGCTGCCGTTGCCGAGCGATGTGGCTCGCGACGCGGCTGGAATACTGGATGTCCTTGTGGCGGTTCAGCACCTCCCAGATGGTGCTGGGCTCCTGGCCCATCGGGTTCCAGAGATGCACAGCGAAAATCAGCGAATTCTTTCGCGGGTTGTCGTCGAAGATCGCTTCGGTTGGCGTGTTGGATAGGATGCCGCCGTCCCAATAGAGCTCGCCGCCGATGCGCACGGCTGGGAACGCCGGCGGCAGCGCGCCCGACGCCATGATGTGCTCGACGCCGATCTCGCCGTCGCGGCTGTCGAAGTAGCGCATCTCGCTGGTGCGCACGTGCGCCGCGCCGACCGTGATGCGCGGCTTGCACCGGTTGATCAGCTCGAAGTCGACGAGTTCAGTGAGCGTCTCCCTGAGCGGTGAGGTGGAGTAGAAGCCTGCGCTGTCAGCACCAAGTGGCACATGGGTGCCGAGGAACGCGCCGGCGTTAGGCTCGAAGAAGGCCGGAATGCCGCGCAGCAAAGTCTTCCAGTACGCGATGGTGTCCGAAACGCCGGTCCAAGCCGGCACCGCGAACGGCGGCCGATACGCCATACGAGTCCAGAATTCCTTGAGTTTATCGAGCCGCTCGGCTGGCGGGTTGCCACCGATCAGGCTCGCATTGATAGCGCCGATCGATGTGCCGATGATCCAGTCCGGTTCGATGCCGTGCTCGTGCAGCGCGTGATAGACGCCGGCCTGATAGGCACCGAGCGCGCCGCCGCCCTGCAGCACCAGCACGATCTGCCGTTCCTTCGGTTGCTCCCTGCGGCATGCGTCGGCGAGTGTCGTGACCTTGCTTTCCATGATCTCCTCCCTCTGGTTGTCGTGGTGAGAGGCCGCCCGGAGGTGGGCCGGGCGGCCTCTCAATGCGCGGTCCAGCCGCCATCGACCGGCAATGCCGCGCCGGTGATGGAGGCAGCCGCGTCGCTTGCCAGAAAAGCCGAAAGCGCGCCGAGCTCTTCGACGGTGGCAAAGCGCTTGTTGGGTTGCTGCGACAGAAGCACGTCGCGGATCACCTGCTCGCGCGGAATGCCGTGCGCCTTGGCTTGGCCCTCGATCTGCGCCTCGACCAGCGGCGTGTAGACATAGCCTGGGCAGATCGCGTTGCAGGTGATGTTGGCTTCGGCAGCTTCCAGCGCCGTGACCTTGGTGAGGCCGATCATGCCGTGCTTGGCCGCCACATAGGCGGCCTTGAACGGCGAGGCGACGAGGCCGTGCGCTGAGGCGATGTTGATGATGCGGCCGAAGTTGTTCTTGCGCATCGCCGGTAGAGCCAGGCGCGTGGTGTGAAAGGCCGATGAAAGATTGATGGCGAGGACCGCGTCCCACTTCTCGACCGGGAATTGCTCGAGCGGCGCGACATGCTGGATGCCGGCATTGTTGACCAGGATGTCGAGCCGGCCGAACGCGTCGAGTGCCATCGCGATCATCTCGGCAATGGGCGTGGGTTTCGACATATCGGCACCCGAATAGCGCACCCGGACGCCAAATTCGGAGCCGATCCTGGCCTGGGTCTCGGCGATGTCCTCGGGCTTGCCGAAACCGTTGAGCACGACGGCTGAGCCCGCCGCGGCGAGCGCGCGGGCGATGCCCAGCCCGATGCCGCTGGTCGAACCGCTGACGAGCGAGACGCGGCCCGCGAGCGGCCGGGTGGTTTGATCGAGCGGAAGCGGCGCTTGAATATTCATGGTCGACGTCCCTTGCGTAAGGCGTTGGCGCGAAAATGCCCGAGCCGCGAACGCGCGGAAAATGCCGATTGGCTACGTCGACGATAGCTCCGGGCTAACGAAGAGCCGGATAGACGTGCGCTATCGCGCACATCGCCAATCGGTATTTTTGCAAAGACGGGCGTTTGTGTTTGCTGGGGTGCATCACAGCTCAAAGCAGGAGACTTCGATGGTCATCCAAGATGTTCTGGAGAAAGGCCGCGATCTGGCCGAGCGAATTCCCTATAGCTTGATCGCGCTGGCGTCGCGCGTCGCGGTCGCCGACGTGTTCTGGCGTTCGGCCCGGACCAAGGTGAATGGCTTCTCGATCCGCGAGGAGACGTTCTATCTGTTCCGTGAAGAGTACAAGGTGCCGCTGCTGCCGCCGGATCTCGCGGCCTATCTCAGCACCTTCGGCGAACACGTCTTCTCGGTGCTGCTGGTCGTGGGCCTGGCGTCACGGATTTCGGCGCTCGGATTGTTCGGCATGACGCTCGTGATCCAACTCTTCGTCGTGCCGGGCGGCTGGCCCGAGCATATTCTGTGGTTGTCGCTGCTGACGCTGATCATCGCGCGCGGACCCGGTGCGGTCTCGATCGATCACCTGGTATCGAATAGATTTCCGCGCATGCAGGCTGCCGCGCCTCGAAACGCGCACGCTTGAGCTCAACGCCCACAAAGCCGCCGAGCGCGACTGCGCTTGGCGGCTTTCCTTTTTGTGCTGGCTGATGCACGCGCGCTATCGGATCGAGAGAACAACGGTAATTCAGTCGATCGTTCTATTGCAGCATTGTGATGCATCGCTCGGCGCAATCAAGCGCCGGCCATCGGAGGATGAATCCATGCTAAGCAGAGCAAAATTCCTGCGTCTTTCGGGTGTCGCGGCTGCGGCCCTTGCAGTGAACCCGGCGGCCGGCGCCGCCGCAAAATCAAAAGACGGTATTGTCAGCATAAAAAGCGGGTACGGCTTTGCCGAGACCATCGAGCGCTTGAAGCAGGACATCGACGCCAAAGGCATCAAGTTCTTCAGCGAAATCGACCAGACAAAGCTCGCAGGCGAAGCCGGCATCAAGCTCAATCCATCGACGCTGCTGGTGTTCGGCAATCCGCCGCTCGGCACGCAATTCATCACGTCGAATCCCAACGCCGGCCTCGACTGGCCGGTGCGCCTCTTGGTGACGGAGGATAATGCCGGTGCGGTGTGGATCGTCTACACCGACTTCGCCTGGATCGCCGCGCGGCACGGCATCGCCAATCGCACTGATCAATTCAAGATGGCTTCGATGGTGATCGCGTCGATCACGTCGAGCGTCAAAGCCTAGACGAAATAGCGCAGCGCTATCGCGATCAGAGCGAAGCGGCATTTCCTAACGGAACGCGCGCGTTCCATCATCGGATCACTGAATAGCTATTGCACCATTTTAATCGAACAGAGGAGATGAAGATGTTCAAGCTTGAAACCAAGAGCGGCCTGTTGCGTCTGGCTGCGGCCTCGGCTGCTTTTGCCGTCACCGTGGTGGCTGCCCAGGCTGGCGAGTGCCCGCCCGATCTGCGCAAGCCTAACGCGCGCCAGGCGGTCGACTTTAAGCCCGTCGGCGTCACCGACACCACGCTTGGCGCGATCGATCTCGGCAAGGAGATGGCCAAGATCAAGGACCGCGAGCTGCGCTTCCGCAAGATGGTGATCCAGCCTGGCGGCGTGGTGCCGTGGCACAGCCATGACGACCGTCCGGCCCTGATCTATGTCGCCGAGGGCCAGATCATTGAATATGCCAGCAACTGCGCGGGCCCGATCGTGCACAAAGCCGGCGATATTCGCCCCGAAACGCAGGGCACCTCGCATTGGTGGAAGAATCTCAGCGACGCGCCGGTGGTGCTGTTCATCGGCGATGTCCGGCACGATCCGAACGACCACCATATGTGACGGTTCGTCCCCCCAACGAGCCCCGTCGCATCGTGACGCTCCGTTTGCCCCGAAACGGGGCGTCACTCTTTTTCGGTGCTCGCCGGCATTTATAGACCGGTGCTATCGAAAACCGCCTGATTTGACTGGCAAGGCCGAAACAGGATCGCTTATGACTCGGCGATCCGGATAAGGACATCAAGCGATGACCACGCCAATCGTGGTGACGGACATGAGGCAAGCGTTCCAGCAGGCCCGCGATCTCGATGGGTCGATGGCCGAACGCCTCGACATTTTCGCCGACGCGGCTCGCAAGCTGCATCCGGAGGACGCGTCCACGGTTGATCGCCTGGTCTCGCGACTGCGGGAGCATCACGCCGGCGAGTCGGCGCCGCAAACCGGCGACGTCATGCCGCCGTTCACGCTGCCCGACGAAAGCGGTCATCTGGTCAGCCTCAAAGACCTGCTGGTGCACGGCCCTGCGGTGGTGACCTTCCACCGTGGCCACTGGTGCCCTTATTGCCGCATCAGCATCAATACGCTGGCCAGGGCGCAATCGCGGATCGAGGCGCTCGGCGCCCGCATGGTGGCGATCGTGCCGGACCGGCAGCCCTTCGCGGCCGAGATGAAGGCCGATTCCCACGTTCGCTTTCCGATCCTGACGGACATGGACAACGGCTATGCCATGTCACTCAATCTTGCGATCTGGGTCGGCACCGAGATGGAAGAGTTCATGATCCGGATCGGGCGGACGCTTCCGGCCTATCAGGGCAACGACAGCTGGATGCTGCCGATCCCCGCGACCTTCGTGGTCAGCCAAGACGGCCGCATCAAGAACAGGTTCGTCGACCCGGATTACCGCAAGCGCATGGCAATCGAGGATCTGATTGCGGCGCTGCAGTAGCGTCCGGCCTCGAAGCCGGTGCGTAGTGCGCCTCAGTCCGTCCTCTTTGGCCAGTTTGCGGCGCGCAGCATCTTCATGAAGGTCGCAGCGACTGGTGAGCGCTGCCGGCCGGCGACGCCGTAGAGCGACACCGCGCGGCCGAGTTCCAGGCCTTTTACCGAGGTGCGCACCAGGCTCTGGGGCGCATTGACGGTGCGTGGCAGAAAGCCGATGCCGATGTTGGCTTCGAGCAGCGCCAAAAGGTCCTGGTCCGACGACACCTCATGGCGATGGTCGGCGTTCAAGCCCTGCGCCCGCAGCATCGCGGCGAGGTCGGTGCACTTTTCGCAGTGGCTGCGCAGCAGGAAACGCTCGGGCTTGAGATCGTCGAGACTGATGGTTTCGTGGCTCGCCAGACGGTGCATCCGGCTCAACACCATGTCGAAGGATTCGTCGAACAGCTTCCAGTTGTCGAGCCGGTCCCAGGCCTCGCCGATCGACGTGCCGACCGCAAGCTCGGCCTCGCCGCCCTTGAGATATTCGACGATCTGCGGGCCGGTGCCGCGCAGGATCTTCAGCTCCAATTCGGTGAAGCTTTTGCGCAGTTCGCTGACCTGCGAAAGAATCAGGCCAAGCTCGATGCTGCTCGACACCGCTAGCTTCAGCGCGCCGACCTCACCGTCGTTGATCATCGCGGCCAGCGCCTTGGCGCTCTGCGCGCTGTCATAGCACTGCTTAAGCAGCGGATACATGCGCTCGCCGAGCGGCGTCAGCATCGCGCGTGGCCGCTCGCGCCGAAAAAGATCGCCGCCCAGCTCGCCTTCTAGAAGCTTGATGGCGCGCGTCAGCGACGGTTGCGCCACGTTGCACTCGTCGGCCGCACGCGTGAAGTTCAGCGTCCGGGCGACGGCCAGGAAGTACCGGACCTGATGCATCTCCATTCGAAGTCCCCCCGGACGAGCGATCAGCTCGCCTTCGACTGCAGCTCCGTCCGCGACCCCTGACGCTTATCCCTGGGCAGCGTGTCCAGTCCAGTGATCAGACGGCTCCCTCGCTCGAACGTGAGATAACTCCACGCCCAGTTCAGCGCGACGACGAACCGGTTGCGGAAGCCGATCAGGAAGTAGACGTGGGCGATGCTCCACAGCGCCCAGGCCAGAAAGCCAGTGACCTTGAGCTTGCCGAACTGCGCGACCGCACGCGAGCGGCCGATGGTGGCGAGAATGCCGTAGTCGCGATAGCGGAACGCCCGAACAGTGCGGCCGTCCTGCCGGGCGATCAGAGCGCGGGCGACGTATTGGCCCTGCTGCTTGGCGACCGGCGCAATACCCGGCAGTATCGTGCCGTTGGCATCGGTGACTGCGGCGGTGTCGCCGATCACGAACACCTCGGGATGGCCGGGCACCGACAGGTCGGCGCGGACCTTGACCCGGCCGGCGCGGTCGGTCTCGGCGCCGAGCCAACGGCCGGCCGGCGAGGCCATCACGCCGGCCGCCCAGATGATGGTGCGCGCAGGGATGAAGCTGTCGCCAAGGCGAACGCCGTCGTCGCTGCAATGGGTGACCGCTGCGCCGAGCTGCACTTCGACGCCCAGTTGTTCGAGCGAATGTCGCGCCGCATCCGACAATGTTTGATCGAAGGGCGCAAGCACGCGTGGAGCAGCTTCGACCAGGATGATACGCGCACAGCGCGGATCGATCGAGCGGAAGTCCGAGGCGAGCGCGCGCTTGGCAAGCTCGGCGATGGCGCCTGCGACCTCGACGCCGGTTGGACCACCGCCGATCACCACGAAGGTCAGAAGCCGCGCGCGCTCATCGGCATTATCCTCGGTCTCGGCGCGCTCGAATGCCAAGAGGATGCGGCGTCGCAAGGCGGTTGCGTCGTCAAGCGTCTTGAGACCTGGCGCGAACGCCGCCCAGTCGTCGTGGCCGAAATAGGCATGCCGCGCGCCAGTCCCAAGCACGAGATAGTCGTAAGGCACGCGCCGGCCGTCGGCGATCACCTCCTTGCGGCCGAGATCGACTCCGGTGACCTCTCCGAGCATGACCTTGAGATTGCGTTGACCGCTCAGGATGTGGCGGATCGGCGAAGCAATGTCGGCGGGCGAGAGGCCCGCGGTCGCCACCTGATAGAGCAGCGGCTGGAACAGGTGGTGGTTGTTCCGGTCGATCAGTGTGATCTCGAACGGCGCCTTGGCGAGATCCTTGGCGGCCGACAATCCGCCGAAGCCGGCGCCCACGATCACGACTTGTGATTTCCGGCTTTGGTGAATCCGGGTCTCATCCATAATCCGCTCCAGATCGTTTGGCGAAACCGATCCCTAGCCATTGCTACAGCCATGGTGTCGCGGAACAAGGTTCCATCACCTATGCGCTTCATACCCAGCGGCTATCGTCGGGCGAGGCGCCGAAGAAATCGCGTCATGTCAATGAGATGCGGGCCATCCGTGTCGCACTATCGAGCCCCGGGGTCCCTCACGATCTCTGCGGAAATCAGCGTGGCAAAGCCTTCGGCCAAGTCGAAATCCGAGCCGCCTTTCGCAATCGCTGTGTCGAGCGTGCAGCCATCGGCGAGCGCCGCCACGAAAGCATGCACGGCCACCGACAGCGGCCGGACTTCGACCTGCCCATATGGCCGTGCGATCAGCGCGCATTCCGGCCTCCAGGTGCGGAGCATATTGTCGTTCTCGGACCGGTTCGCCTCCCAGATGCTCACCACCGGAAAGCGCGATGCGAGCAGCACGACCGACGGATGCAGCGTAAGCCGTAGCTCCGGCAAGTCCTCCGGCGCGATGGCGGCAAACGCTTCGCGCGGCAGTGGCGTGGCGTCGGCCGCGTGATAGGCGCGCGTGCGTGCCGCTTCGAGCTCAGCCACGTCGGCGAGGTAATCAGATGCCGTGCTCCGGCCGATTTCGCGGAGAAACTGTGGGAAGCCATCGCCGTATTCGAACATCACCGGCGAGCGGGGCGGCTCCGTGGCCACGTAACGCCGTGCCACGGCGTGGAACGCATCGTCCCAGAGCAGCTTCCGCGTCACCGGATAGCGCGCCGCGAGCGCATTGATCAGACCAGAGATGACATTGTTGCGATAGACGCCGAAGCGGCTGGCATGCGCCGGGCCGGACGCCGAGCGGATCGTTGCCGGGATCGGCGCGTCGTCGAACAGGATCGCTTCGGCGAAGTCGCGCTGAAGCTGGGCGTGACCGCTCTCGATGGATAGCGCGATCATGGCGTTACGCAGCCTGCTTGAGGTCGGCGGCTTGCGCCAGCATCAGCGTCCGCGCCCGCTCGACGTCGGTGGTCAGCGTCTCGAACGGCGGCAAATTGTTGTCCCACTCGACCAAGGTAGGGGCGAGGCAGCCATGCGCTAGCGCCTGCCGGTAGAGATCCCAAACGATGTCCGCGACCAGCTGGCCGTGATTGTCGATCAGGAGTTCGGCTCCGGTGCTGTCGCGGTCTTCGGCGAAGCCCGCAAGATGGAATTGCCCGACATGCTGGATTGGGAAGTCGTCGATATAGGCCCCGGCGTCGAAGCCATGGTTGACCGCCGAGACATGCACGTTGTTGACATCGAGCAGAAGTCCGCAGCCGGTGCGCTGCGCGACGGTGCCGAGAAATTCGATCTCGCTCATCTGGGTCGCGCCGAAGGCGACATAAGTGGAGGGATTCTCCAGAAGCATCCGCATGCCGAGCGTGTCTTGCACCTCGTTCACATGGGCGCAGACATGGGCGAGCGAGATGTCGTTGTAAGGCAGCGGCAGAAGATCGTTCAGGAACACACCATCATGAGTCGACCAGGCAAGATGTTCGGAGAACAACGCCGGCTCATACGTCCTAACGAGTCGTTTCAGTCGCATCAGATGTGCGCGATCAAGCGGCGCTGTACCGCCGATCGAAAGTCCCACGCCATGGATCGACAGCGGATAGTCGGCACGAATGCGGCGCAGCAGATGATGCGGCGGACCACCGGCGCCCATGTAGTTCTCGGCGTGAATCTCGAAGAAATCGACGCGGCGGGCGCCTGCGAAAATGTCGTCCGCGTGCTCGGGCTTGAGCCCTGTGCCGGCAATGCAATGAGCCATAGCGTTCCTCCCGTGGCGGCCGTGGGGCGGAAGCCAGCGCGGCGCACCGCACCGGCTTCCGCGAGGCGGGTTACGACGGCCGCTTGATCGGCGTCAGCGAGCCTGCGCCTTGCGGCGTCTGCGTGGTGATGCAGCTGCCCTGGTCGACGAGCCTCCAGGCATTGCCCTGGTAGTCGACCTTCGAGGTCGCCGCGCAGGTGGTGCCGGCACCGGCCGCGCAATCGTTCTGGCCTTTCAATGCGACGCCGTAGCATTTCTCTTTGGCGCCGGCCTGCGCGGTGGAAACCACGGTCGTGGCAAGGGCGGACGTGAGCGCGGCTGCGATCGCGAGCGACAATGTGGTCTTGTGCGACATGAGAACTCTCCCGTTTGCGAAACGCTCATGATCGAGCGTTGAGACGAGAGTGCCGCCTTTGACGCATGAGATGAAATATCGTCGGCCAATCGTTGCGATAGCGGAGCGCTATGCCAGTTTACGCGCCGCGCAGCGCCTCGAGCGCCGCAATGATCGCCTCGGGCTCCATGCGCTCGCGAAATTCGACATTGACTTGCCGGGCCTTGATCAGCCCGTCGCGGCCCACGATGAATTTCGCCGCCATCGGCAGGAAATAGCCCTGGTTGTCTTGGTACTTTTCGAGCTCGACACCGGCGTCCTGATAGAGCTGCTGGACCTCTGCACCAACCCAGAAGATCAAGCCAAGCGCTAGCGAATAACCGAGGTCCATATCGCTCAGCACCGGAAATGGCAGATCGTTCTGCACAGCATAGCCGCTGGTGTATTGCGCTGTGTCCGGCATGATCGAGACGATCCGCGCGCCGAGCTTCGCGATTCGTTGTTGCGCGGTTGCCAGCGCTCGCAGTTCCATCTTGCAATAGGGGCACCAATGGCCGCGATTGATGCTGACGACCACCGGCCCCGATTGCAGCATCGATGCGAGCGAGACGAGACTGCCGGTCTCGTCGGGCAGGTCGAAGAGAGGCATCGGTTCGCCGACCTGCGGACCCACCTCGCCGCGACTGAGCTTCGCAAGCCGTTCGACCAGCCGGTCATAGGCGCGTGCGAAATCGGGCCGCTGTTTTGCTCTTTGCTGGCGGTAAGCGGACAGGCGGGCGTTGAGTGTATCAGCCTCTGTCTCGGGCTGCGGAGTATCGGAATTCAATTTGTTCAAGTTCGGCCCAGGGGCTGGCATTTGCGCTCATCGCTGGAGCGTCAGCCAGATAGATAACATCAACTGGGATAGCGGAAGGCTATCGAATCGATCTTTCGCCACGGCAATCGCATGTCAGAGGATCAACGCAATGGCGGTCCGCGCTGTCTCGTCCTTTACAGAGACGCCAGTTCCGCCATGCCGCTCGCAAATTCGACCTTAGGATGCCACTCAAGTTCTTGCTGCAGCCTCGAAGAATCAGCGGTGATGTGGCGAACGTCGCCAAGCCGGAATTGTCCGGTGACAACCGGTTGGGGGCCGTCGAGAGCCTCGGCCAGTGCGTAGGCCATTTCGCCCACGGTGCGCGGCGTGCCGGAGCCGACATTGAATGCGCGCACGCCAGCGCGGTGCTTTTCACAGGCTGTGACTGTTGCGGCCGCGACATCACGCACATGGACGAAATCGCGTCGCTGCCCGCCGTCTTCAAATACCCGCGGGGCTTCGCCACGACGAAGCGCAGAGGTGAAGATCGCAGCCACGCCGGCATAGGGCGTGTTGCGCGGCATACCGGGACCATAGACGTTGTGATAGCGCATGGCGGCAATCGAGCCGCCGGTCACGCGCGCCCAGTTGCTGCAGTAAAATTCCTGCGCCACTTTGCTGCTGGCATAGGCGTTGCGCGGATCAAGCGGCGCATTTTCGCTGACCAGAGCCGTTGCCAGCGGCCGGCCGCAGGTCGGGCAGGGCGGCTCAAACCGGCCAGCGGCGAGATCACGTTCCAATCGTGGGGCCGGCATCACCGAACCATGCTCCGGGCAGTGGCCGACGCCCTCGCCATAGACCACCATCGAACTCGCGAGCGTCAGGCGCGACACGCCAGCGCGCGCCATACCCGCGAGCAATTCGGCAGTGCCAGCGTCGTTCGACGACGCGTAGTCGGGGAGATCGCCAACGTCAACACCGAGCCCAACCTTGGCGGCAAGATGCAGCACCACCTCAACACCTGAGAGCGCGTTGTCGATTGCAGCTTTGTCCCGCACATCCCCTTTGACCAGCTCGACGCCCTCCGGCGGCTTCCAGTTCTGGGCCGCATGGACGTCAGGACGAAGGGAATCGAGCAGACGCACTTCGTGACCGCGCGCCAACAGTTCGCGCATCACGTGTTGGCCGATGAATCCGGCACCTCCGGTCAGCAAGGCTTTCATTTTGGGATCTCGTGCGCGGGCGACAGGGGCTTCTGTGCGCGGAGTGCCACGGCGAGTCGCAGGAACGTCGTCGTGATCTTCCAGGCGGCGTTCAGGCCCGCGACGAGATTGCCCGATACCTTCGACACGCCGCCTTGGCGGCAGCGATGGTCGACGGCGACCTCACGGATGCGCAAGCCTGCAGCGGCGGTCCTCATCTGCATCTCGAGATTCCAGCCGTAGGTCTGTTCCGCCATGCCGAGCGAGCGAAGCTGGTCAAGGCGCATGGCGCGGAATGGCGACATGTCGGTAAATGTCACGCCATACGTCAGACGCAGCAGAATTCCGGCGAGCCAGCCAGCGACGAGCTGCTGCGCAGTCATGCTGCCAGGCTCGCGCCTGCCGAGCACCCGCGAGCCTATGACGAAATCGGCTTCGCCTGCAGCAACGGGACCAACCACTTCGGGAAGGAAGGACGGGATGTCACTGCCGTCACCGTCGAGAAAGCAGACGATCTCGGTGCCAGGAGGCGCTGCCGCCACGCCCGCTGCGCATGCGCGACCATAACCTCGTATAGGTTCGCGGACCACGACCGCACCGGCGGACGCGGCCTTGCGCGCTGTATCGTCGGTTGAGCCGTTATCCACCACGATGACATGATCAATATTTTGCGCCAGCACCTCGCGGACTACGCCGGCGATCGGTTCGGCTTCGTTCAAACAAGGAATGACAACGGTTACGCGGTGATGGCTGACCGGGAATGGCATGATGCGGCCCATGCCTAACGTGCCAGTTCGGCCAAAGCGGATTGGCGCTCGCGCAGAAAGCGTCGCGTCGCGGGCGCGGGCGCACCAGGCGGCGCCACGAACGGCAGGCTTCCGCCGGACAACTCGGCTTCCAGCATTTGCAACGAAGCCGCGTCATCGACATCGTACCAGCCGGGCACGTTGACGACCGGCAGACCGATCTCGTGAGCACGATCGAGCGTGAGCCGATAAACTTCGCTCGTGCTCCATGGAATGTCCTCGAACAACCGTCGATGCGGCCTGGACAGGCCGATCAGGGTGTAGCCCCCATCAAAGGCTGGACTAAGCACAACATTGTCGCCCTGCCTGATCGAATCGACTGCGGCCCGCAGGATCGAGAGCGGCAGCGTCGGACTGTCGGAGTTGATCAGGATGGCTCCGCCATGTCCCGCATCAAGCAGGTCCGTGATTCCTTGCCAAAGGCGCTCGCCGAAGCCGCCATCGCATTGCGGAGTCACTCCGAAATTTCCGGGTATTAGCGCCCGCAGGGCTTGTTCCGAACCGAGCGGGGTGTACACCGCATGGCCTGTTGCATCGCCGTCTTTCGAAAGCTCCGCGATGGTGGCCGAAAGATCGCGAATGAAGCAGGTGGAAACAGCTGCGCACTCCTCCGGGCGTAGCGGCGGGGACAGCCGGGTCTTTGATTTTCCAGGCGCTGGTGTTTTGCAGACGATGGCGACAGCTACGGTGCTCAAAGTCGTCCCCTCTCTCTGAAATCGCGATCAGCAAGCGGCTTCCAGCGCACGAATAAGATCGAACAGCAGATCGTCAGGATCTTCGAGCCCGGCCGAAAGCCTGAGCAGGTCGCCGGGGCAGGGCGTACCCGGCCCTTCGATCGAAGCGCGATGTTCGATCAGGCTCTCAACGCCGCCAAGTGATGTTGCCCGCTTCCAAACTTTGACACCGGCCGCGACTCTGACGGCCGCGCCGCTGCCGCCCTTCATACGGATCGATAGCATGCCGCCGAAGCCGCCGTTCATCTGGCGTAGCGCCACTTCGTGCCCGGGATGGCTCTTGAGGCCAGGATAAAGCACCGAGCTCAATGCCGGGTGACTATCAATGCAACGGGCCAGCATGGCGGCTGTCTTCGCCTGTTCGCGAACGCGTAGGTCGAGGGTTCGGATGCCACGCATCAAGAGCCATGCCTCGAACGGGCCGAGCGTGTTGCCGAGCTGCGTGCGCAGCCGCTGGATGTTCGTCCAGAGTGAACTTGGCCCGGCCGCGGCGAGCGCTCCCGCTACTATGTCGGAATGTCCGTTCAGATATTTGGTCGCGGAGTGCACGACGATGTCTGCGCCAAGTGCGATCGGCTGCGTGAAGACCGGCGTTGAGACCGTGGAGTCGACGCAAAGCAAGGCGCCAGCAGAGTGCGCGATCTCGGACAGCGCCGCGATGTCGGTGACGGTCCACAGTGGATTGCTCGGTGTCTCGATGAAGAACAATCCGGTTTCGCCGGGGCGGATCGCCCTGGTCACCGCCTGCAAGTCCGAGGTGTCGACGAACGTGACGCTATGTCCGTATCGATTGATCTCCCGCAGCCACGCGCGAAAACCCCAGTACATGATCTCGGATGCAACAATATGGGTGGGACGGTCGAGCGCGAGGAACAACGTGGTCGCTGCCGCCATGCCCGAGCAGAACGTCATCGCTTCGTCGGCGCCTTCCAGCGCAGCGAGCAGAGCTTCGGCCTGTTGCACTGTGGCGTTGTCGGCGCGGCCGTAGACGTAGCCGCCGCTGTAGCCGTTGTCAGCATCGCGAAGATAAGTCGCGGACATGTGGATGGGAGGAACGAGCGCGTGGGTGGAGGGGTCCCCCGCGCCAAGCGCCTGACAGGCCCAAGTCCGGGCCTTCAATGGCCGCCGGGTTTGATCATCCATCCGGGAAAACCTCAGCTCTCAAAACACCCGGTGGGAGAATGGGTTCCCTGCGGATACACGTCCAAATGAAAGTTTCGTGTCTAAGTCGCGTTTCGATCACCGGCGCGTGATCGCGATTCGGATCTGCTCGTCGGGTGGCACCGGCATCGCCTGCTGGGCTTGGAAAGTCGGGGCGTCGTCGAAGTCTTTGCGCAGCATCTCCAGGGCGTCGACCTGTCGAGCCAGGATCGCAACGGTCTCGATCGGCACGGCGACGGGTCGCCGCCAGCGATCGATCAACCCGCCATTTTTGAGCCAGCCGAACCATGAATGATAAGGAACGATCAGTTGAATTTTGCCTTCCGGCGTTCGAACCACCTGCTCGATGTAACCGATCGTCGAGTCGTTCCAGTCGAGTATTGGCAGGCCGATCAGGAAGCCGACTCGCACCGGTTGCGGGAAACGGCGATTCATCGTCTCTTCGGGCGTGAGTTTCTTTTCGGTCGTGTCAGCCGGCGGACTGCTTACCTGCGGCGCCGCGGCAAGGATAACGGTTGGCGACACGATCTCACCATGCACGGGAGCTATCAAAACAATAGCCGCTGTCCCGAGCCCCGCAAGCATTCTTGCCGAAACGCTTGTCAGGCTTTGCATTACTAATCTCATGTGATCCTCGATCTTTTCAACACGCGGACGTGTGTTGCGTGTGAAAGTCAATTTCCGTCGTATCGCATTCAATAAACGTCGCGTATGGCGCGCGAGTGGATTTGCGAGATAGAGCGTTCACGATGAACGATGACACGGTCAAATCAACTGGACGTTATGCGCGCAAGCTGCATCCGCTGCCGCTGCGCATCATGCATTGGGTCAACGCACTCGCAATGATCATGCTGATCGGCAGCGGCTGGGGCATCTACAACGACGAAGTCCTGTTCGGCTGGCTCCACTTTCCCGAATGGAGCGTTATCGGGATCTATGCGCAGCATTCGCTGCAATGGCATTTCTTTGCCATGTGGATACTGATGACGAACGGCGTCTGCTATCTGGTCTACGGTTTCGCCACCGGGCGCTTCCACCGCAAACTGCTGCCGATCTGGCCGAGCCAGATCATCTCAGACATCCGCGATGCGCTGCGCTTCAAGCTCGCTCACGATGACATCACGCACTACAACGCCGTGCAGAAGCTGCTCTATGTCGGCATCATTGCCGTGATCATCGTCCAGGTGATTTCCGGTTGGGCAATCTGGAAGCCGATCCAGCTCTCGGCGCTGGTCGATCTGTTTTACGATTTCCAGACGGCGCGTCTCGTTCACTTCATCGGCATGGCGGCGATCGTCGGTTTCCTGGTGGTGCATGTGGCGCTCGCCCTGCTCGTGCCGAAGACCATCGCCGCCATGGTCAACGGCGGGCCGTCCGAGCCTGACACTCCCGATCATGCTGCGCCAACGCTGACGCCCGCCGAATAACGGAGACACGCCATGCCGTCCCGCTCGCCTTCACGCTCGGTCTTCCGGCCCAAAGACGGCGTCGCTGCCGACGTCCGCGAGCGGCTGCAGCCGATTGTCGAGGAAATCGACCGGCGAAAGCTTCTGCAAGGCTCGTTCAGCCTCGGCGCGCTGAGCCTGCTCGGCGGCTGCTCGGTCACGGATAAGGCGCCGGTCCAATCATTCATGTCCGTCGTCTCGGCATTCAACGACAAAATCCAGGAATTGATTTTCCGGCCCAACCATCTGGCGCCGACATTCCGCGAGGACCAGGTGGTGAAGCCGCCGCGCTTCAACGCCTATTACGACATCGAGGACGTCAAGCCGGTCGATGGCAAGACCTGGAAGCTCGAGATCGCGGGCCTCGTCGACAGCAAGGCGTCATGGAGTTCGGAGCAACTCCGCGCCTTGCCGGAGCAGGAGATCATCGTCCGACACGTCTGCGTCGAAGGCTGGGACTATATCGGTCAGTGGTCGGGCGTGAACCTTGGCCAGTTCCTGGAGCGCATCGGTGCGGACCGCAGGGCCAGATACGTCGCCTTCAAATGCGCCGATGACTACACCGAGTGCCTCGACATGGCGACAGCGCTGCATCCGCAGACCATCCTCGCGACCAAATACGCCAAAGAGCCGATCGCCGATCCGTTCGGCTTCCCGCTGAGACTGCGGACTTCGACCAAGCTCGGCTTTAAGAATGCCAAATGGATCACTGCGATCGAGGTAACCAACGATTTTCCTGGAACCTTCTATTCAAAGCAGGGCTTCAACTGGTTCGCCGGTATCTAACGGACCGAGCGTTCCAGCGGCGGAGGCGCGCTGCGCCGATAGATTCTCCAGCGGTCGGCCTGGCTGTCAACGAGGCGATAAAGGTTGCTCGCCGCGAATGGATCGCGCTGCCAAGCGCCGTCCTGCGGCGTCACGACGATGGTGTCACAATGGAATCGCGCTCCGAGTTGCGTCAGGTCGTCCGGTACGGGGTTGCCAGCGAAGACACGGACGAACTGCGCTTCGATCTCGGCGCGGCGCAATGCGGAGATCGGCGCAAACGGGATCGCAAGCTCACTTCCTGCGTAGCAGGAGCGGCGATCGGCGAGCAAAGCCCACGAGATGTTCACGGGCCACGGCGTCATGTCGTGGAGAAACCGAGGGTTATTGGCGATCCGCTCGCCCACAGGCGTATGCCGTCGCGCCGCCTCCCACAACTCGGGCGCCGCGGCCAAAATCTTTTCGGATGGCTTGCGCAGCCCGGACAGGTTTTCGCCGACGGTCTTGAGGGTTCCGGGCAGGCTCAAGAGGACGCCGAGCGCGGCCAGCACGCCCGCCGGCCGCGACCATGACGTGGGCCAGCGCGAGATCAGCGCTGCTGAGAAGCCGATCAGCACCATGACGGCCGGCAGCACCGCGCGCCAGCCGAGATCGTTGTTGTCGCCGATGACACTCGCGCCGAGCCATGCGGTGATGAGGCTTACGAAGGTCAGGAGCACCAGCGCGCCCAGAGACCATCGGCTGGCCTTGTCGAGCTTGCGGTCCGCGATCAGCACGCCAAGTCCGAGCAGGCCAGCCAGATAGAAGGCCGGGAACTCGACCGGCAGGTAGATCAACCAATAAGCCGGCGGATCGAGCAGGCGGCGCAGGCTTTCCGTCACTTCCGGCCCAAGCGCCGCTACTGGCGTCACAGCGATGAGCGCGGCGTCGCCCCGCATAGCGGCGCTGGCGGCCTGATCGTAGACGAACGGCGCTGCAAAAAGCGCGGCAAGGACTGCGGCCGCAGCAGCGCTCGCCGCAAACGGAATGCGGCGCTCGGGAGCGGTCGACGCGAGACATGACAGCCCGACGACCACGGCCATCAGCGGCAACACGATGCCGCCAAGCCAGACCGAGCTTTGAAAAGCGGCGGCACTAACGAGGCCGAGCACGATGGTGGCGGGCCAACTCCGCGGTTCGGCTAATCGCGGGATCAGCAAGGCGGCGATGACGCAGCACGTCGCAGAGGCGACGTGCTGCGGAGCCCAGGATGTCTGAAACAGCCATCCGCCGAAGCCGGATTCCTCTCCAATCAGTTTGGCGGCTGAGGGCCACAGCCACCCGAGCGTGATGCGAAGCGACGTGGTCGCGGCCAAGGCGACAACGGCAAGCGCTGCCCAAGGCCGCGCGCCGGCATGCATTGCGACACCGATCATGCAAAGCAAGGAGGCAAACGCCGTGAAACCCGTCAGCGCTGCATCGGCTTCCCATCCGGTCGCTCCGGTCATGATCGCCATGACGGCGGCGCTGAAATGCCAGAGGTAGTAGTAGGCCACGCGGTCCGGTGTACCGGTTTCTCCAAAAAATGGGTTCCGAGCCGGCACGCCTGAGCGGATCATCTCGTCGATCAACGCGATCTTTGAATGGTCGAAGATAGGTGATGCCAAGGTCACGCCTTCCGGCGTCGGTTTCGGGAGAATGCCGGTGAGCGGAACAAATGCGAGTAAGGCCGCGGCCGTCACTCCCGCCACAAGAGAGATCGGCAGCCGCATTGTTTGCCGCGAACTTTGCCGCCAAATTGCAACGACAGCGGCTGCACACATCACTGCGGAGACCAGCAGAACAAATGGGCGGCTCATGCCGACGATTTCAAACAGCGGCAGCGTCAGAACGCTCATCAAGGCCCAGCCCAGCGCCGGCGCCAGGAGCCAGCTATACGAGCGTTGGACCAATAGCCTCGCCGTGGGCAGACCAACCGCGGTCCACAACACGGTCATTGCCATAAGGCAGAGAAGAACTTTGCTGGGTAGGAGCATTCGACAAGTTTACACGAGCCGCCGGGGAATGATCGCGCGCCCAGCGAAGTGCGTTTGCAAACATCGCTGCCTTTGACGACGGCCCAAGTCAGCTATTGAACTCTAAAAGGCATCAAATGCCCATGCCGCTAAGCCAGTTTGCGCATGGGCGCCACCGCAGCCTTTCGATTCCCGTCCAACGCAGCTGCAATCTTGCCGGCAATAGACTCAGAGGCACGACGGAGCGGATCGTTGTCGAGATGCGCATACCGCGCGGTGGTTGCCGCCTGGGCGTGTCCCAACAAGCGGCCGATAACGGGCAGACCCAGACCGCCAGCGGCGCCGAAGCTCGCATATGTGTGTCGTAGGTCGTGAAGGCGTACCCCGCTCAGGCCCGCGCGCTTGGTGACCGCTTCCCAAGGCCGTTTGAGATCGTGGCGGGGCTTCTCTGGATCGTCGCCGGGGACCACGTAAGCGCTGACCCTTTGCATGCCGTTCAATACCGCAAGGGCGGGAGCATTGAGAATGATCGTCTTTCGACCGGTCTTGCTGTCAGGCAGGAACAGTACGCCACGGTCCGCATCGAAATAATCCCATTTGAGATTGAGAATTTCCCGTAGACGGCAGCCCGTGAACAGAAGCAGTCGAAGCGCCGCTGCGGCCGGCGGACTGATCTTGGTAAGGCGTCTTTCCTTCGGGACATGCTTCGCGTTGGGATTGGATTCATCGACCATCCATGGAATGCCGGTCGTTTCGGCCTCGCGGATAGCAGCACCCAGCCGCTCCAGTTCGTCACCGGTCAGAAACCGCTCCCGGCGATCTTCCTTGAATTTTTCAATTCCTCGCGCCGGATTGGTCCCTTCCGTGACGATGCCCGTGCGGCCAGCGTAGGCGTACATACTGCCCACAACTGCCAGCACACGATTGGCCTGAAAGGGCGTTGCAGAAAGGCTGGAATGCAGCTTGCCCGTTTGGAACCGAGTTAGCTTGTCAGCTTTGGTGGTGCCAACCGCGGGCTTCACGATACGGTCTAGGATGTCGCGGTAGAACTCGGCAGTGCCAGGTTTGCGCTTGGCGCGCACGTGGTCGGCCATGAAGCGATCGGCCAATTCCGACACTGTGGGCGTACCGCGTTCGGTAGTCTTTTGGCTGGCTGGATCTTGGCCGTGCGCCACCGAACCTAGTATCGTTTTAGCCCGCTCCCTGGCGTGTTCTGGTGTGATCTTGCCAACCGCCGCGATGGTGTAGCGACGAACCGGCGCGCCGCGGCCGGCGCCTGCCCTGTACACCACCACGTAAGACTTCGCGCCGCTCGGGCGGACCCGCACGCCGAATCCGGTCACGCTGTCGTCCCAAACGGTAAACTCGCGGCCGTTGCATTGGAGGGCCTCTATGCCGCGCTTGGTGATCCGTTGGTTCGTCATCGGTAGGTTCGCCGCTTGTCGGTTCGGGGCAACACCGGGGAAGCACCGCAACGGCACCTCCCGGAATTTCCGAGTAGCAGCGTAAGAGGAGAAAAGCCCGTAACAACGGGGTTTTTATCGCTCAAGGAAACTCTAGGAATGTCAGGGAATTACGGATAATGAGACTACGAATCTAGGGGTCAGGAGTTCGAATCTCTTCGGGCGCGCCACTAACTTGCTGATTTTCATCAGGAAGTTTTGTGTGGTTTTTGTCGACTGACATCGGCGTTGTGCAGGAAAGCACGAGAGTCGTGGACGCAGATGGCCCGCCTTGGTCACTGTCCCACTTGGCCGCGACTACAAACGCTCCGAGGTCGGGACGATGATTTCCGAAGCCTGATTCCGCCGATCGAAAGCGAATACAACTTCGGTGCCTTGAACGCAGCGCTGACGAAGGCGCTTGAGGTTGCGCGGATAACAGCCACCTGCGATCCCTCCCGAGGCGCATCACATCGCCGTAGTTGCCCCGCGGCTGAGAGCGTAGCTCTTCAACTCCTTGTCACTGCTGACCAACAAAGATCGCCATCGCGCCAATCGGTATCTTCTGTTCATCGCGCAGTAACTGAAGTTGAACGCGAAAAGTTCTGATGTCGCCGTTCTTCTGTAGTCCGGGAATGTCAGAAAACTGACCTTCGCCGTGAACGACGCCACTAGCCATGGCTCCGTGGAACCCTCGCCAATGATCGTCCCGCAAATGGGCCGGAACAACGATGTCGAGCTTCCGCCCAATCGCTTCTTCCTCTGCGAAGCCAAACAAATGTGTCGCACCTTCACTCCACATTTGGATGGTCCCTTGGGTATCGGAAATGACGATCGCTCTGTTGCGCATGCCGGCCCTTTCGTTGCGAGAAAGAAAATAGCGACGCAGGCCATCGGTGTGGTCGAGCCTGCAATACATCAATTGATCGGGGTGTTGTGATCCAGCGTGCGATGTTACGAGTCATATTCGTAATCTGGTCGCTGAACGCAACGTGCTTCTCATAGCCTGGAGCTATGAATTCCTTTTTCAGTCAACTTTGGTCGCGCCGGTCTGCGTCGGGCGCTCACAGGCGGCCGGCTTCCACTCTGGGGTTTGCGCCATTAGTGCCCGGAACTCCTCTACAAAATGAAAAGGCCTCTCTTTACGACGGAAGGCGCGTGGGTTCTCTACGCTTTGCCAGAAAGCTATCGATCGCCAATGGCCCCGGGCCCCAAAAGACAAGGGCCGCGAGGCATGCGAGGTAAAGGAGATCGGTTTCAAAGCCAGGCGGGCCGAACTGCGCACCGGCCGCCGTCACAGCCTGCAGCTTGATCGAGCTGAATCCGTAAGGCAGGTGCACGGCAAACATGGCGACGAGGAGGATCGCCGCCATCGGTATGCTGGCCAGCGGCACCAGCGCGCCTAAAAGCACGGCCAGACCGCCAAATATTTCAACCAAGATCGTCAGCGATCCCAAGAGGTGCGGAGCCGGCATGCCCAGTGCCTGCAAGATCGCGGGAAACGCATCGAAGCCCCGTGCCAGCTTTGCGAAGCCATGCGCCATGAAGCCGTACCCGACGATCAGCCGCAGTGGCAGTGGGGCCCAAATTTTTGCGGCATTGGATATGCTTTCACTCAGTTTCGAAAGACCGCTGAGATGCGTCATTACCGACATCGGATTGTATCCTCTCCGTGGTGAGGGCGATCGAGCCTGGCGATGAATTCGAACGCTCATGCCGCGCGGTCACAAGCTCACTCACTCGTGAATGTCGGCCTCGGCCTCGTCACAGAACTTTAAACTGCCTAATACCACCTCCAGGCGTGATAGCCGCTTATGTCTGATGCGTTCGCAACGGAGCGAAAGCTCGTTGCATTCTTCCGGCGCATTCACATGGGGGTAGCGTGCTCGTTAACGGGAAGACGTCGAACTCCGAAACGACGAAGGCCGAAAGCGCGAAGGAGACGTCGTTGCGGGCCTTGATGATCGCGGGTCTGGGCGGCGATGGCGCTGCATATGGCGTTCTGCTTTCCGAGCTCAGCGTGCATCTGCGCGGCTATTATCGCGGCAAGTTGGTTCGAGCTGGCCGTGAAGCGGAAGAGACTGAAGACCTGGTTCAAGAAGCGCTCATCGCCGTTCACACACGACGTCACACATACGATCCTACTCGGCTCCTGACACCTTGGGTCTATGCGATTGCTCGCTATAAACTGATCGATTATCTGCGCCGGCACCGATCAACGTTGAAAAGTGTGCCCATCGAAGACGCCGCCGAAATCATCGCGTCAGACGATAGTCATGCGATGAACAGTCACTTCGATCTGAACAAAGTTCTGGCGAAGCTGCCGGATAAAATTCGCTTGGCGGTCCAATACGTAAAAATCGAGGGACTCAGCGTCGTCGAAGCGGCGGCGCGTTGCGGCATTTCCGAATCCGCGGTCAAGATGAACGTGCACCGTGGAATCAAGCAGTTGAGAGCGATGGTCTCGCGGGAAAAAGCAAGATGAAGACCGAACAACTGATCGATCTGCTCAGCAGCAACCTTGAGCCCGTAGATAGATTCAAGGTCTTTCGAAGCCTAACCATCGCGACCGTTTCTGGGTTAGCTTTCTCGTCAGTAGTCTGCATCGTCGCGTTGGGGATGCGCCCGGACCTGAACAATCCCGAGGTCATGAAATTTCTGTTCGTCAAGATCGGATTTGGATCGATCATCAGCATCCTAGGTTGGCGGCTGTTGCTTACGCACACGCGCCCCGGCGAGGAAAAACGCTCTACGATATATTCAGCAGGAGCTCCGTTTGTCGGCTTGCTGGCCCTGGCCGCAGTGAATCTGATGTTCGTGCCGGCATCACAGTGGGCTCATCTTGTTGCCGGCGAGCGTTTGCTCCAGTGCCTGCTCTCCATTCCCGTCATGGCGATCGTGCCCTTTGCGATCATCGTTAGGGCGGCCCGAGATGCTGCCCCCACGAATTTGCCCAGGACGGGTGCTTTGGCCGGTCTTGTTGCCGGTGGCATCGGCGCTGCGGCATACGCGTTGCACTGTCCCAATGACTCCTTGCCGTTCGTGGCCGTTTGGTATGGCGGAGCAGTTGCTCTTTGCGTGTTAACTGGCGCGGTGCTTGGGGTTCGACTCCTGCGTTGGTGAGCCGACGCGCCGCGGCGAGCGCGAGTTCTACGTCCTCCGAATTGCACTGCGTGGTTCGCTGTGAGGGCGATGGCAGCTGCCGCGCACCGGCTCGGGCGTCGTTGCGCTACGCGCACTTGTCCGGACAGTTTCAAGGTGAATTTGAGACTCACGACGAGGTGATTGCTTCGTCTGTGACTTCAATCAGTGTCACACCGAATTTCAATGCCAGATGAACGCACGATCGCGTTTGTCCGCATCACGAAATCATGGAGATGAAATGAAAAAGCTTCTCGCCATCGCGGTTGTGGTCGCATCGCTCGGCTCCTCCGCCATCGCTCAGTCTTGGAACCCCGATGTCGGATCGGGCAACATTGCGCACCCGCCCTACGGGCTGAGGGAGAACGGCTCCAGCATCTATCAGGGCGGCTCTGACGGCTACTTGGCCCGCGCTCAAACCTCGCGCCTTTACGCAACGCATCTTCGCGCACACACGAAGAAGCAGCAGAGGCAACAGTAACCCCGCGAGAGATCCGCCCGCGCCATGCGCGACGGGGGCGGGTGCCGTCCAGAGAGCAACAGGAAAGTAACGATCATGGAAACGAAGTGTGCGATCATTCTAGCCACTGCGGGACTTCTGCTCGCAATCGTCGAGCCGGGTTTCGCCACGCCAAGAGGTCACCGCCCAGCCGACGCATACGCGAGCAGTGCTTGGACCCAGGAGCGAACGATCTCGCCCCCGTCCGACCGGTCGTCTGGCTGGTCCTCGAGCGGTACACGTTTCCCCGCCGCGGGCACGGCGGCCGAGCCGCTCGGTCCGGGTCGTAACCTGCCTTATCCAGACCACCCTTACGGTGATCCCGATCGCTGGTGATCGCTTCGACGATATCCAGCAAAAGCCCCGGCATTGCTGCCGGGGCTTTTTATGAGCCAACGCGTGCAGTAGCGCGCATCGGTCCAACAAATCGAGGTGGATCAGGCTTCACGGTGAGGTGATTGCTTCGTGTGTGACTTCAATCGGCGTCAGCCCGAATTCAACGTCAGATGAGCGAACGTCGCCTCATCCAAAAAAACCGAGGTTACGCCACTATGACAAGCAGGCAGTTAAAGCAAAGAGTGACTACTCCGAAGAGTCTGATTTCGACGTTGGCGCTCGCCCTGGGCCTTGCCGTGGCAGCAGCTCCAACTGCGGCGATGGCGAAGAGTCGAGCAGCTCAGGCGCGGGCGCAGGCAACTGAAGACGTGATGGAAGGCGGCGTATCGCCCGAACGGGTCCGGGCGCTGCGCGAATGCAACGCTCGCATCGCGAGGTTCAGGGGCTACAACGCGTTGAGCACACCGACCGGTCTTTATAAGACTTGCATGGCGGATCACGGCCAGCCGGAATAGCTTCTTACATTCGGCTCGCTGGCGGCCACTCGAGATTTGACCGTCGGATGCACATCCGGCGGTCCTTTTCGCAAAGCGCGCGACAAGTGTCGCTTTCCGATGATGCGTACGAATACGGATTGATTCTCTAAGCCCTGGAAGGTGCCCCGCGAACTGGCGGACCCCCGGCCGCCCCTTGGAGGCTCAACTGCGCCTCGGATTCCTAACCGCCAACTTTATAGGTGTTAGATTCGCACGGCGGGCGGTGACACCCTCAGCATGAGTTAGCCACTCTTGCAGCTCGCAGCGCTTGCCGCATGCGAACCCAACTCGCCCTCGGAAGATCTAGTTTAGTAGACTTGGAGGCATGGCTGGCATCTCGCGTCACAAACGATACCTCAGACGCCTCTCGGCTTGGACGTCCGATCAGCCCGCGAGCGGACAGGTCGCCTGGCCGTCGCTTTCGACCACCATGCCGGTCATCGGGTCGACCCAGGCTAGGTGATCTTCAATGCGCTTGACGCCCGGGATGTTCTCAGCCGCCACAATCGTGGCCTGCCGTTCGCGTTCGTCGGTGATCGTGCCCCAGAGCTGGACGATGCCGTCGCGAACGACGACGTCGATTGAGCGGGTTGGCGCCCAGCTCTGGCCTTCGAGCTCGGCGAGCAAGCGGTTGCGGATGGCGCGATCGTCGAGTTTGACCGGCTTGGCTTCGCGCGCGATGCTTGCCAGCGCATAGAGCAGATTGGCGCGGCTGATGATGCCCATGACCTTGCCGCCTCGCATCACTGGCACGCGTTTGATGCGGTGCTTTTCCATCAGCGAAACCACGTGCTCGAGCGGCGTGTCTTCTGCGACCGTCACCGGATCGGGCGTCATGATCTCGCCGACCTTGCGTCCGTGAGCGTGGACGTAATCGTCAGCCAGGCGGCCGGGGCCGAGCAGAAAAGCCAGCCAGCGCGGGCGCTGCCGTTGCGTTGCCGTCTCGGCCCGCCGTAGCAGATCGCCTTCGGTGAGCATGCCCTGCAGGCGGCCTTCGGCGTCGACGACCGGCAAGCCGCTGATGTGGTTGTGCAGCATCACGCGGATGGCGCTGTCCAGCGAGTCCGTCGGGGCGATTGAAAAGACCGGGCGGGACATGACGTCTTGGGTTTCCATGGCAACCTCCTTGGGATGCGCCACGATGGACCCCGGCCATGCGAAGCGGGTTGAGTCAGGTCAAAACCGGCATCTCAATGTGTCAGGCCAGCCGAAACTGCCGGCGAATCCGTCCTTGATCCACATCAATGCGGAAACCGTGGCCGCGCCTCAAGGTTCGGTTTCCCGCTGACTTAGAGCCGAAATGACAGATCCTGACTGGCACCCGATCGCCACCGCGCCGTTCGATCGCGATCTTGAACTCGCCGTCGTCGAGCACGGTGATGCCCATGCGCTGGTCGTTCGCTGTCGCCGTCTTCGCCACGGCTGGGCCAATGCGGAGACGGGCAAGCCGTTGGACGTCAACCCGACTCATTGGCGCGACTGGCGGGAGCCGGCCTGACCGCGGCCACGACGGGCCTGCGATCAGCCGGCTTTGATCCTCGCCAAACAGCGGTCGAACCGATCACGCCGCCTTTCTGAAGTCGTGATCGTCGGCGGACGCGGTGGTTGGCGACTCCTCGGGCCGGACGAAGTCACTGGTCTGGTGTTGGCACCAAGCGAGCGTTACGCTGAACGTCAGGAACGCGACGATGACTCCGCACAGGTACACCAATTCGGCGACGGACATGTTTGTGACTCCTCTTCGGGGTGGCCGACGGACAGTGGTCGGCATCGAATGTGAAGATGATCGCCGCGGCCCGATCGCGCGGCATTGACCTAGCTCAAACGGAGAAAGAGCGCGTTGGCCGGCGCGAGCCGGCCGCGCTCCTCGGATGCCGCGTCGGTGAACTCTGGCGGAGGTTGTCGGCTCGGTGGCACGTTCTGTTTGCAACGGTGTTACGGCTGCGCGTCAGGCTGCAGCCAACGCTGAATATAAAACGCCGCCCCCAGCAGAACGATCCCGATCACGACCATCGCCGAGATATTTTCCAGCGCCCGCAGCAGGAAGGCCGTCTCGACCTGCCATAGCGGCTGCGGATCGTCGCCCCAGCCCACGGGTGCGGTCGGCGGCATGACGAAATAGTCGATGGCGGCGAGGCCAACGAGGGCTGCCAGACTCAAAAGCAGAAGCTTGAGCATGCCGTTCATGATCGTGGTTCCTCAATGGGCCATCAGGAGGCAGAGCGGCGAATGATGCAGCAGCTCGCGGGTGGCGCCGCCGAAGGCCCACTCGCGCATGCGGCTGTGGCCGTAGGCGCCCGATACGATGAGATCGGCGCCCTTCAGTCGCGCCACGGCAATCAGTTCGTCCCCGATCGCATCGACTCCGGGCCGAAGCATCACATGCGCCCGCACGCCATGCGACGTCAGGTAGGCTTCGACATCCTCGACGCTGTCGGCCGGGCTTTCGGTCGACACCACGAACACGTCCTCGGCGGCCTTGAGGAACGGCAGGCTGTCCCATACGGCGCGGCGCGCCTCGCGGCTGTCCTTCCAGCCGATGACGATGCGCTTGGCCGCGAGATGGTCGATCTGCGGCGGCACGAACAGCACCGGCCGGCCGGCGTCCATCACGAGATCGCCGCCGTCGGCCGCCATCGGATCGAACGTGCCGTCGGCGCGCGGGCGTGCCGCGACGATAAGATCGGCGGAGCGCGCCTGCTCCAGCGCGTAGGCGGTGGGCGCGGTCAAGGCGTGACGCCACACGATGCGGTTTCGCGCGCCGGCGATTCTGCGAAAACGGGTCTCGGCCTCGGCAAGCGCTTTTTGGGCCTGCTCTGCCTGGATGTCCATGATGCTGGCGATGCCGGCATCGGCGCCTTCGAAATAGAGCGGCGCCACGATCTCCTCTGCAGCAGTTCCGATCATGCGCGCTGCGAAACGGTCGGCGAGATCGGTCGCAAGCCTGGCGCGGCCTTCGGTCTCGGGATCGAGATCCATGGGAAGCAGGATGGTCGAATAGGTCGCGCCCGCAGGCGGCTGGCCGGATAGCGACATGGCATCGTCTCCAATGGTCTGAATCCAGAGGGAACGATGCCACGCCGCGCAACCGGCACATTGATTTGGCGCAAACGCGTTTCGCTCGAGCCGGAAGCCCAGAATGCTCGGCGGGCCCCGGCAGAACAGCCTCGTGAATTTGACCTGGCGCAACGCGGCCTGGTCTTCGCGGCGCTACCGGAGCCGAAACGGTCGCAACAAGGAGTCGGCCATGCCTCCGATCCCAAGGCTCGAGCCCTATCGAGGACCGGCGCTCTTTTCGTACGGGTTCCGACCGTTTTTCCTGTTCGGCGCGATCTATGCGGGGCTCGCCGTCGTGATCTGGCTGCCGGTGTTTTGCGGCGAGCTCGCTTTGCCGACAGCCTTCTCGCCGCGCGACTGGCACGTGCACGAGATGCTCTATGGTTACGTCTCGGCGGTGGTCACCGGCTTTTTGCTCACGGCGATCCCGAACTGGACCGGCCGCTTGCCGCTTCAGGGAGCCCCGTTAATGGTGCTGCTGATCGCCTGGGCGGCAGGGCGGGTGGCGGTGACCCTGTCGGGGACGATCGGCTGGCTGCCGGCCGCCGTGATCGATGGCGGCTTTCTGCTTCTGGTCGGCGCGGCCGCGGCGCGCGAGATCATGGCCAGCGGCAATTGGGGCAACCTGAAAGTCGTCGCGTTGATCGGTCTGCTTGCGGCCGGCAATGTCGCATTCCACCTCGAGGCGCATTTCGAAGGTGCAGCCGACTATTCGGTGCGGATCGGCATGGCGGCCGTGATCATGCTGATCACGCTGATCGGCGGCCGCATCGTGCCGAGCTTGACACGCAATTGGCTCGCGCGGGAGAATCCAGGCCGCCTGCCAGCGCCGTTCGGGCGTTTCGACGCGGTCGTCATCGCGGCAAGCGCTTTGGCGCTCCTGCTCTGGATTGTGCTTCCGCAAATGCATGCGACGGGGGCGGCATTGCTCATAGCCGGACTCCTGCAACTCGCGCGGCTCGCCCGCTGGGCCGGCGACCGCACGACGCGCGAACGGCTCGTGCTGATCCTGCACGTGGGTTACGCCTTCGTTCCGTTTGGCTTTCTGCTGGTCGGGCTGGCGACGTTTGACGTCGTGCCGGCCGCTGCCGGTGTTCATGCCTTTGCGGGCGGCGCGATCGGCACCATGACGCTTGCCGTCATGACCCGCGCGAGCCTTGGCCACACCGGCCGAACGTTGACCGCCGCGCGGGCCACGCAGGCGATCTATCTTGCGATTCTGTTGGCGGCGTTCGCTCGAATCGGTGCCGCACTGGCTCCCGCGTGGCTGATCCCGCTTCTGGCGGTGTCGGCCATTTTCTGGGTCGCGGCGTTTTTTGGCTTCGGCGCCGCTTATGGGAAGCTGCTGGTCGCCCGTCCAAGCGCCTAACGGGAGCTCGCAAGCACCCCGCCGATCAGCGCCATGCGAACCAGCTCGGACAGGCTCGCTGCGCCCATCTTGGTCATGACGTTGGCGCGATAGATTTCCACGGTCCGGGGGCTGATGCCGAGGTCGTAGGCGATGGTTTTGTTGGGCAGGCCCGCGACCAGGCCTTCCAGGACCTGCCGCTCGCGCACCGAAAGCGTTGCGACGCGTTCGGCGATGGCGGCTTTTGCGGCCTGCTGCTCGGCCTGTCCGTCCTGGGCCTTCAGTGCGGCGCGGACCGACGTCAGCAGGGCCTCGTCGTCAAACGGCTTCTCGATGAAGTCGCTGGCGCCGCATTTCATGGCTTCCACCGCCAGCGGCACGTCGCCGTGGCCCGTGATGACGATCACCGGGATGGCGACGTTGAGTTCCTTGAGCTTGCGCAGCAGCTCCAGCCCGCTCATGCCCGGCATGCGCACATCGGTGATGACGCAGCCCACGCCGCCGCGGGGCAGCGCGTCGAGGAATGCCGGCGCATTCTCATAGGTGTGCGCGCGAATGTTCGCGGTGCGCAGCAGAAACTCGATCGACTCCCGCATCGCGCTGTCATCGTCGATCACATGAACGAGGCGCTCAGTGCTCATCGCCGACGTCCTCCGGAGTCACTGCGCGAAGCGTGAAGCTGAAGATGGTGCCGCCGCCCGGATGGGGCTCGGCCCAGATGCGGCCGCCGTGACCTTCGATGATGGTGCGCGAGATCGACAGGCCGACGCCCATGCCCTGGCGCTTGGTGGTCATGAACGGCTGGAACAACTGTTCGGCGATCTCGGGCGCGATGCCCGAGCCGGTGTCGGAGACGCTGATCTTGACCATGCCGCCGGGCGCGAGGGCGACCGCGACGGTCAGCTCGCGCCGCTCGGCATCCTGCATCGCCTCGATCGCGTTGCGCACCAGGTTGAGCAGCACCTGCTGGATCTGCACCCGGTCCGCCAAAGCGAGGTCCGCCGTCTGGTCGAATTCGAACTTGACGCGAACGCCAAGGTCCTTGGCGCCGACCAGCGCGAGCGCGCAGGCCTCCTCGACCAGCTTGGAAATGACCTCGACCCGATACTCGCTCTCGCCCCGCGCGACGAAGTCCCGCAGCCGGCGGATGATCTGGCCGGCGCGCAGCGCCTGTTCGGCCGCCTTGTCGATCGCCTCGCGCACCATGGCGGCGCTGCCGTCGCTCCCCGATTCCAGGAGACGCTTCGAGCCTTTCATGTAGTTGGTGATCGCCGACAGCGGCTGGTTCAGCTCGTGGGCCAGCGTGGACGCCATTTCCCCCATCGCGGTGAGTCTGGAAATGTGGATCAGCTCCGATTGCAGGTCCTGCAGACGCGCCTCGGTCTGCTGACGCTCGGTCAGGTCGCGGATGAAGCCGGTGAAGAACCTGCGGCCGGAGGACTTCATCTCGCCGACCGCAAGCTCCATGGGGAACGTCGAGCCGTCCTTGCGCTCACCGACCACGACGCGGCCGATGCCGATGATCCGCCGCTCACCGGTCGAGAGATAGCGATGGAGATAGCCGTCGTGGTTTTCGCGGTAGGGCGCGGGCATCATGATCTTGACGTTCTGGCCGATCACTTCGCCCGTCGTATAGCCGAACAGCCGTTCGGCCGCAGCGCTGAACGATTGAATGAGGCCGCGCTCGTCGATGACGATCATGGCTTCGGGCACGGTGTCGAGGATCGATTGCAGATGCGCCTCGCGCGCCGCAGCGTCCTGCGCGCTCCGCGTGGCGCGCGACAGGCTGAGCCGCAGCCGCTCGCCGAACCAGGAGATGCCGACACCGAGTAGCACGAACGTGAAGGCGCGGGCGAAGCTGCTGCCGAAATTCGGCGAACCCGACCCGGCAAGGTCTGCATATTCGCCGGTGACATAGAGATGAACGACGAGGCTCAGCGCGGTGGCCACGAGCCCCGGTCCCCAGCCGCCGGCGATGCCGGCGATGAGCACCGGCGGCACCCAGAACAGGTAGAGCTGCTGGTTGCTCAGCCCCGATCCCAGCACGGTGAGCACGGCAAACACGAAGGCGATCAGGCCCACCGCAAGGGCATAGTGCACCCATGTCTGGCGGAGCGCGTCCGCCGGTTCGACGAGCAGCGCTGTGGCTGAGGGGCTTTGGTTTGTCGCGGACGGGGCCATGACGTTCAGGATCAGAAAATAGCGCGCAATCAGGAGGTTAACGAGGCCCGACGTTACCAGCCGCGGGCCGGGAAGGGACCTAAGGGAAACCCCTTAGGGATGATACCTGAATTTTCGACGGGCTGCCTCGCGCGTATCCCTGTTGCCGACAGTTCGAACGAGGGCACAGACGATGATCACCGAGACCGCAGCTCCGAGTGTTCACAAGGTTCACCCGGCCGTCGTCATGGCGAGACAGGCCGTCAGCGATGTCGAGTCGCTGTCGTCCTATATCGATCAGTTCGGCACGCCGATGTCGTTCGGCGCCAACACCGAAATCTATGGCGAGGGCGAGCCGGCCGAGTATCTCTACAAGGTCGTCGGCGGCGCGGTCCGCATGTGTCGGATTCTCGCGGATGGCCGGCGCCAAATCGGTTCGTTCTACCTGCCCGGCGAGGTGTTCGGCCTGGAGTCGGGTGACGATCACACGTTCTCGGCCGAAGCCATCGCGAATTCCAGGATTCTCGTCGTCAGACGCAGCGCGCTGCTGGCGCTGGCCGGCCGCGATCGTGCCATCGCCAACGAGCTGTGGACCACGACCTGCCGCGAGCTGCGGATGGCCCAGAACCATATCCTGATGCTGATCAAGACCGCCAAGGAGCGCGTGGTGGCGTTCCTGCTGGAGATGGCCGAGCGCGCCTCGTCCTCCGGTCAGATCGAATTGCCGATGTCGCGCCAGGACATCGCCGACTATCTCGGCCTCACCATCGAGACCGTGTCGCGCACGCTGACCGAACTGGCCCGCACCGCGGCGATCGAATTGCCGGCGACGCGTTGCGTCGTCCTGCGCAACCGCGCCGCGCTCGCCAGGCTCGAAGGCTGACCATGTGCTGCTGTCTCGGAGGAGCGACCGACATGACGACCCAGGGCGCAAGCGATTCGAGTTCACATCTGTGGAGCTGGATCGCCGAATGGTGGATGGCGAAGTCCCGCCAGCGCCAGGCCGTGTCCGAGATCGACCAGCTCGATCCCGGGACCGCATCCGATATGTCCCGGGACCTCGGCGCCAGCGTGGGCGAGCTGCGCGCGCTGGCCGGAAAGTGGCCCGACGCGAGCCCGGAGCTGCTGACGCGCCGTCTCCAGGCGCTGGACCTCGATCCTGCCGAGGTGGCCCGCAAGGAGCCTGCGGTGGCCCGCGATCTCGCGGTGCATTGCTCGCTCTGCACCGGCAAGACTCGCTGCCGTCATGACCTCGACCGGAAACCAGACGATCCGGCGTGGCGCAAGTATTGCGCCAACACGGTGACGCTCGATGCGCTCAAGGCCGAGCGCCCGACAAACGGCAAGCCGTAGGGGGATTGCCATGCCCAGCGCTTTTCTCGCGGCTATGGCGGCCGCCACGGTGCTTGCTGTCTCGAGCGTTGCCTGGGGCGCTGCCTCGGCGCAGCCGCTGTCGCCCGCCGAGCAGCGCGGCCAGACCTTCGTGCGGGCCAATTGCTCGCGCTGTCACGCCGTCGACAAGGTCAGCCCGAGCCCGCTGTCGGTCGCGCCGCCGTTCCGCGATCTGCATCGGCGTTACCCGGTCGATGTTCTGGCCGAGGCGCTGGCCGAAGGCATCCGCACCGGCCATCCCAGCATGCCGGAATTCCGGCTCGATCCGGGCCAGATCGGCGACGTCATCGCCTACCTGAAATCGCTCGAACACTGATCGCGCCACGGCTGCGGAAAAAAGCCGCGCGCCTTTGACCTGCATCAAGGAGCGCGACTTCGCACCGCGGCAAATCTGCCACGACGTCAACGGCCCGCGGCAGCGCCACGGGTCCATCAGAGAGTCGACCCGCATGTCCGTCGCCTTGTCCCGCAAATCGATGACCACCGGCGAGATGGGAAGCGCTCTTGCTTTCGCGGCGCTGGCTTTCATCTCCATCATCATCGCCGCCAAGGCGTACACGCCCGAATATGCGTTCCACGCCTATCTGTTCGCGGCCGCGAGCGCCGCGGCGGTGTTCGCGATCGTCGACCGCTATTTCGATCGTCCCGCGGAGCCCGTACCGCTCTTCATCGGCGGCAAGCCGAACTACAACATGGGCCCGGTCAAGTTCGCGACCGTGGCGGCGGTGTTCTGGGGCATCGCGGGCTTCACGGTCGGGCTGTGGGCCGCGCTCGAGCTCGCGTTCCCGGTGCTCAACTTCGACCTGGCGTGGTTCTCGTTCGGCCGCATCCGGCCGCTGCACACCTCGGCGGTGATCTTCGCGTTCGGCGGCAACGTGCTGATCGGCACGTCGTTCTACGTCGTGCAGCGCACCTGCCGCGCCCGCCTCGCCGGCGACATCGCGCCTTGGTTCGTGGTGCTGGGCTACAACTTCTTCATCCTGATCGCCGGCACCGGCTATCTGCTCGGCATCACCCAGTCCAAGGAATATGCCGAGCCAGAGTGGTACGCGGACCTCTGGCTCACGGTCGTCTGGGTCGCATACCTGCTGGTGTTCCTCGGCACCGTCATCCGGCGCAGCGAGCCGCACATCTATGTGGCCAACTGGTTCTATCTCGCCTTCATCTTGACGATCGCCGTGCTGCATCTCGGCAACAATGCCGCGATCCCGGTGTCGATCTTCTCGCCGAAATCCTACATCGTCTGGTCCGGCGTGCAGGACGCCATGGTGCAGTGGTGGTACGGCCACAACGCGGTCGGCTTCTTCCTCACCGCGGGCTTCCTCGCCATCATGTACTACTTCATCCCGAAGCGCGCCGAGCGCCCGGTCTACAGCTATCGCCTGTCGATCATCCACTTCTGGGCGCTGATCTTCCTCTACATCTGGGCCGGCCCGCATCATCTGCACTACACGGCGCTGCCGGACTGGACGCAGACGCTCGGCATGACTTTCTCGGTCATGCTGTGGATGCCGTCCTGGGGCGGCATGATCAATGGCCTGATGACGCTGTCGGGCGCGTGGGACAAGCTGCGCACCGATCCGGTGCTGCGCATGATGGTGGTGTCGGTGGCGTTCTACGGCATGGCGACCTTCGAGGGTCCGCTGATGTCGGTGAAGGCCGTCAACTCGCTCAGCCACTACACCGACTGGACCATCGGCCACGTGCATTCCGGCGCGCTCGGCTGGGTCGGCTATGTCTCGTTCGGCGCGATCTACTGCCTGGTGCCGTGGCTCTGGAACAAGGAGCGGCTCTACTCGCTGCGCCTCGTCAACTGGCACTTCTGGATCTCGACGCTCGGCATCGTGCTCTACATCTCGGCGATGTGGGTGTCCGGCATCCTGCAGGGCCTGATGTGGCGTGCCTACACCAGCCTCGGCTTCCTCGAATACACCTTCATCGAGACCGTCGAGGCCATGCATCCCTTTTACATGATCCGCGCGCTCGGCGGAGCGCTGTTCCTCAGCGGTGCGCTGATCATGGTCTTCAATCTCTGGAAGACCGTGAACGACAAGAGCGTAGAGCCCGCTGCCGCGCCCGCCGCGATGCAACCCGCCGAATAGGAATTGAACGATGTCGCTCTGGGCCAAACACCAGATCTTCGAAAAGAATTCGATCGTCATGTTGATCGGCGTGCTGATCGTGATCGCGATCGGCGGCCTCGTCGAGATCGTGCCGCTGTTCTACCTCAAGAGCACCATCGAGAAGGTCGACAGCGTGCGGCCGTACTCGCCGCTCGAGCTCGCCGGCCGCAACATCTACGTCCGCGAGGGCTGCTACAACTGCCACTCGCAGATGATCCGGCCGTTGCGCGACGAGGTCGAGCGCTACGGACACTATTCGCTCGCGGCCGAGAGCATGTACGACCGGCCGTTCCAGTGGGGCTCCAAGCGCACCGGTCCGGATCTCGCGCGCGTCGGCAACAAATACTCCGACGACTGGCACCGCGACCATCTCGCCTCGCCGAAGTCGGTGGTGCCGGGCTCCGTGATGCCGGGCTATCCCTGGCTCGCCAAGACCGAACTCGATTTCGAGCACATCGGCGACGATCTCCGCGTCCAGGCGCATCTCGGGGTGCCCTACACGCCGGAGATGATCGAAAACGCAACGGCCGACGTGCGCACCCAGGCCACGGCCGATGCTCCGGACGCCGATCAGCTCGAGAAGCGCTACCCGAAGGCGCAGGCGCGGGACTTCGACGGCAATCCCGGCCGCATCACCGAAGCCGACGCGCTGATTGCCTACCTGCAGCTGCTCGGCACGCAGGTGAACTTCAAGCTTTACGACGACAAAGCCAACGTCCGGTAGGACCGCAACCATGTCTGAGACCTATCAAGCGCTGGCGCACTTCGCCCAAACCTGGGGCCTTGCCTACTTCGTGGCGGTGTTCCTGCTCGTGCTCGTCTATGCGCTGTGGCCCTCGCGCAAACAGCAGTTCGACGAAGCCGCGCATATGCCCCTGCGGGAGGATTGATCATCATGGCCGAACAGACGCATCACGAAATCGACAAGGTCACCGGCACGGCGACCACCGGCCACGAATGGGACGGCTTGCGCGAGCTGAACACACCGCTGCCGCGCTGGTGGCTGTGGATGTTCTACGCCACCATCGTCTGGTCGGTCGGCTACTGGGTGGTCTATCCGTCCTGGCCGCTGCTCTCATCTTTCTCGTCCGGCACCTTCGGCTGGCATTCGCGCGATGCGGTCGTTCGCGATCTCGCGGCATTGAAGGCCGTTCGCGGCCCGATGATGGAGAAGCTTTCGTCGGCCTCGGTCGAGCTCATCAAGGCCGATCCGATGCTGCTCGATTTCGCCCGCGCGCAGGGCCGCACCGCGTTCGGCGACAACTGCGCGCCGTGCCATGGGCCGGGCGGGGGCGGCGGCAAGGGCTATCCCAACCTCAACGACGACGACTGGCTGTGGGGCGGCACGCTTGCCGACATCGGAACCACCATCCGTCACGGCATCCGCGCCAACGACCAGCAGACGCGGCTCGGCTCGATGCCGGCCTTCGGCCGCGACGGCATGTTGAAGCGCGAGGAGATCGAAGCCTCGGCCGACTATGTGCGCTCGATTGCAAGTCTGCCGGTCGACGGCAAAGCCGATCTCGCCTTGGGCAAGAAAGTCTTCGCGGCCACCTGCGCCGCCTGTCACGGCGAAGACGGCAAAGGCAAGCGCGACATGGGCGCGCCGAATCTCACCGACCAGATTTGGCTCTACGGCTCCGACAAGGCCGTAATCGTGGACGGACTGTGGAACGGCCGCGGCGGTGTGATGCCGGCCTGGGGCGCGCGCCTCGACGACACCACCATCAAGGCGCTCACGGTCTATGTGGGCACGTTGGGCGGCGAAAGGTGATGAGCCGTGACCATTCACCAGCGGTCCATGCATGCCCGGCCGCGCGGCGCCGGTACGGAGCCTGCGGTGGTTGAGCCTGCCGCGGCCACCGGGCTGGAGCTTCTGGTGCGCGAAGCCGAGGTACACGGCACCGAGTTGCCGGAACTCGAGCCGGACGTTCCTCTCTATGAAGCCCGGCGCAAGGTCTATCCGCAGAGTGTGCGCGGCACCTTCCGCCGCATCAAGTGGGCGGTGCTGCTCATCACGCTCGGCGTTTATTATCTGCTGCCATTTGTACGCTGGGACCGCGGCCCTAACGCGCCCGACCAAGCCGTGCTGGTCGATCTGCCCAACACGCGCTTCTACTTTTTCTTCATCGAGCTGTGGCCGCAGGAGGTCTATTACTTCACCGGGCTCCTGATCATCGCGGCCGTGACGCTGTTCCTGATGAACGCGGTCGCGGGCCGCGTCTGGTGCGGCTATCTCTGCCCGCAGACGGTGTGGACCGACCTCTTTCAAGCGATAGAGCGCCTGACCGAGGGCGACCGGCGGGAGCATCTGCTTCGCGAGCGCGGGCCCTGGACGGCGGAGCGCGTGGCGCGCGCCGGCGCCAAGCATTTTCTCTGGCTGATGGTGGCGTGGTGGACCGGCGGCGCCTGGGTGCTCTACTTCGCCGACGCGCCCACGCTCGTTCGCGATCTCGCCACCTTGCAGGCGCCGTTCATCGCCTATGCCTGGATCGGCATCCTCACGGTCACGACCTACTTCCTCGCCGGCCACCTGCGCGAGCAGGTGTGTCTCTATATGTGTCCCTGGCCGCGCATTCAGGCGGCGCTGACCGACGAGCACGCGCTCAACGTCACCTATCGCTACGACCGCGGTGAAACGCGCTGTTCTCTCAAAAAGAGCGAGCTGCTGCGCGCCAAGGGGGAGCCGACCGGCGATTGCGTCGACTGCATGCAGTGCGTCCATGTCTGCCCGACCGGCATCGACATCCGGCAGGGGCCCAATCTCGGCTGCATCCAATGCGGGCTCTGCATCGACGCCTGCGATGCCGTGATGACGAAGATCGGCCGTCCGCGAAGGCTCATCAGCTACGACACCGACATCAACATCAAGCGCCGCCAGCGCGGCGAGGCGCCGGAATATCGCATCGTGCGGCCGCGCACGGTGCTTTACGCCGCCGTGATCGCCGTGGTGGCGCTGACCATGCTTTACGCGCTGGTGACGCGTGTCACCGAATCCATCAGTGTCATCCATGAGCGCAATCCGATGTTGGTGCGGCTCTCCGATGGCGCGATCCGCAACGCCTATGTGGCGCGGATCATCAACAAGAAGCCGCAGCCGCGTGAATTCGCGCTCAGCGTCACGGGCCTTGCCGGCACCTTCGTCGACGTGGTCGGCGCGACCCGCCGGCCGGGCGCGAGCCCGGTGATCGAGGTCGGACCCGACCAGACCCGTGAGGTTCGCGTGCTGGTCACCGACTACGACGACAGCCGCGAGCATTCGACGCCGATCCGCTTCCACATCCTGGACGTCGCCGGCACGGAACGCGCGCAGACATCCGACCATTTCTGGAGGCCACAGTGAGCGAGCTGCAACTTTCCGGCGGGGGCGCCGCGGGGCCGAAGAAGGTGACGGGGTGGACGGTGCTCGGCTGTCTCGTCGCCTTCTTCGCCATCGTGATGGGCGTGAACGGCTTCATGATCCGCGCCGCGGTCACGACTTTCGGCGGCGTCGAGACCGAAAGCTCCTACAAGGCAGGGCTTGCGCTTTCCCGCGAGCTCAAGGCGGCCCAGGCGCAGGAGGCCCGGCATTGGGATGTGCGGGCTCACGTGACGCCCGGCAGCGAAAAGCAGTGGGTGGAGATCACGGCGCGCGACGCGCAGGGCAAGCCGCTCAGCGGGCTGACCGCGGTGGTGCGCTTCAACCATCCGACCGACCGGCGCGCTGACGTCGACATGACGCCGCGCGAGGTGACGCCGGGCCGCTTTGCCGGCTCGGCCGCGCCCGCGGCGGGACAATGGGATCTCGTCATTGAGCTGATGCGCGGCGAGGAGCGGGTGTTCCTCTCCAGGAACCGCATTGTCGTGAAGCAGGGCTGATCCAAGTCAGGACTGACCATGTCGGAAACCCTCGACCTGTCCATGTTCGTCACGCGCGACGCCGACGGCCTCGCGCGCATGGAGCTCGCCGTCGACGGCGTCGCCTGCGCCGGCTGCATCCGCAAGATCGAAGAGGGTCTCAAGGCGATGCCGGGCATCGCCAGCGCGCGGCTGAATTTCACCGACCGCCGTCTCGTGGTCGGCTGGCGCGAGGACAAGATCGGCCCCGGCGACGTGATCTACGCGCTGGAGCGCATCGGCTACCGCTCGCATCCGTTCCGCCCGCAGCAGGCCGAGTCCGACGAGGCCCAGCACGCCCGGTGGCTGTTCAAGTGCCTTGCGGTGGCGGGCTTTGCGGCAATGAACGTGATGCTGCTGTCGGTTTCAGTGTGGTCCGGCAACGTCACCGACATGACGGGGGAAACCCGCGACCTGTTCCACTGGCTGTCCGCCGCCATCGCGCTGCCGGCGGCGGCCTATGCGGGCCAGCCGTTCTTTCTGAGTGCGTTCCGCGCGCTGCGCTTGGGCCGCACCAACATGGACGTGCCGATCTCGATCGGTGTCGTGCTGGCGCTCGGCATGTCGCTCGCCGAGACCATCGCCCACGCCGAACACGCCTATTTCGACTCGGCGCTGATGCTGCTGTTCTTCTTGCTCTGCGGGCGGGCGCTCGATCATGCCATGCGGAGGAAGACGCGGGCGGTGGCCGGCAACCTCGCGGCGCTCAAGGCTGAGGTCGCGCACCGGCTCGACGACAACAACGAGATCGTCTCGGTGCCGAGCGCGGCGCTCAGGCCTGGCGATCGCGTGCTGGTGCGCGCCGGCGAGCGCGTGCCGGCCGACGGCGTCATCCTGACCGGCAGCACGGAGCTCGACGAAAGCCTCGTCACCGGCGAGACCGCGCGGCGGGTGACGGCATCGGGGGCGGAGATTTACGCGGGCAGCCGCAGCTATTCCGGCGCCATCACCATGAAGGTGACGGCCGCGGCCGGCGGCTCGCTGATCGACGAGGTGCAGCGGCTGCTCGACAGCGCGATCCTGGCTAAATCGAAGATCGTTCGCCTCGCCGACCGCGCGGCGCGGCTTTACGCGCCGGTCGTGCATCTCACCGCGGCGCTGACCGTGATCGGCTGGCTGATCGCCGGCGCCTCGATCCACGACGCGATCGTCACCGGCATCGCGGTGCTGATCATCACCTGTCCCTGCGCGCTGGCGCTCGCCATTCCGGCCGTGCAGGTGGTCGCCTCCGGCGCGCTGTTCCGGAGCCGGATCATCGTCAATGCCGGCGACGCCATCGAGCGGCTGGCCCGCGCCGACACCGTGGTGTTCGACAAGACCGGCACGCTGACGCTGCCGGACGCGCAACTTGTCGATGCCGCCGCGATCCCGCCGGACCTGCTCGAGCGCGCGGCGCGGCTGGCGCTGTCGAGCCATCATCCGCTCGCCGCCGCCGTGGCCCAGCACGCCCAGCGCCGCACGCCCTATGACGGCGCGGTGGAAGAAGCCGGCTGCGGCGTTCGCGCCGTCATCGACGGTGTTGAAGCCCGCCTCGGCAGCCCGGAATTCTGCGGCGTGGCTGCGCCCATGGATGGCACCGGCGGCCTGTCCTTCATCGGCTTTATGCATAACGGCCGGTCGACGGTGCTGTCGGTGCGGCAGGCGCTGCGGCCCGCGGCACTTGAGACGGTGCGCGCGCTGGCCGCCCTGGGGCTCGATTTGCACATCCTCTCGGGCGACCGCGTCGAAGCGGTGGCGCCGGTCGCCGAGGCGCTCGGCATCCGCTCCTGGCGCGCCGGGTTGAAGCCTGCCGAGAAGATCGCCTGTCTCGCCGAGATGAAAGCCGCAGGCCGCCGCGTGCTGATGGTCGGCGACGGCCTCAACGACGCGCCGGCGCTTGCCGCAGCCCACGTCTCGCTGTCGCCGATCAGCGCCGCCGAGATCACCCAGGCGCAGGCCGACGCGGTGTTCCTCGGCGAGCCGCTGTTGCCCGTGCTCGATGCAGTCCGTATCGCGCGACAAGCCCGTGCGCTGATGATGCAGAACCTCTGGATCGCAGTGCTCTACAACGCCATCGCAGTGCCCGTGGCGATCGCAGGCGGCATCACGCCATTGATTGCCGCCGCCGCAATGTCCGGTTCCTCGATCATCGTCACTTTGAACGCGTTCCGTGCACGCGGGAAAGCGGCTCGACGGGATGCGCTGCCGGTCCCCGCGGGTGCGCCTGCGACCGGAGGTGCTGCATGACCGTTCTGCTCTATCTCGTGCCGATGGCGCTCGCGCTAGGCCTTTCCGGCCTCGCGGCATTCCTGTGGTCGGTGCGCGCCGGTCAATATGATGACCTGGACGGTGCGGCACTCCGCGTGCTGTCGGATGAAGATGTGTGAGCGCAAAAATCCAGTATTCGGCTCTCCTAACGACTGACCCAAAACCCGGAAGGCGCATTGGGAGTCAAGTTTATGCTGATGCCCGCTTATAGATGGGAGTGACAGCGCCTTCCCATTTCCTTCCAGCGCGGCTGCAATCTTGCCGGCGTTAGCTTCCGATGCGCGGCGGAGTGGACAAGCTCTTCAACTCACGCCGCTCGTCCGCGATCGTGCTCTACATGGCGCTGGCGGCGATCACCGGCCTCTGCATGTACACCATCCCGACTGCGGCCGTGTATCGAGGCCGACCAGGTCATTGAGAGCCGGGATGGATTTTGGCGTCGCGTTTGCGGCCGCTAGTCCGGATCGAGCGCGCTCAGCGTGACGTAATATCCGTCGGGATCGCGGACCGAAAATTCCATCGTTTCCGTGTTGGGATTCAGATGCGGCTCTTCCTCGAGTCTGCCGACGAGTGCGCGAGCCCTCGGCAGAGCGGAACTCAAGTCGTCTACGCGAAAAAACAACAGCAGCCCATTGCCGGGCGCGGCGTGTTCGGGACTTGTCAGCGAAGGATGCTCATGGGCGCCCCATGCGTGCAAAGCCAGCAGCACCGTTCCGTCGGCATCGACGATCTGCCCGAAATAGTCGTGAGCCGGAGCCGTTTCCGGCAGACCGAGCAGCGACTGGTACCATGTGACGCTGCGGGGCACGTCCGCTACGCCGATGATCGTCCAGATGCGTTTCATGGTCGTCGCCGCGGATCAGGGTTTAAGCCACTTGAAACTGCGGTTTATGAACGCCAAGCCGTCTCGTTCGACAGGCGCGCCGTGAGCCATCAGCACCTTTTCGACCGGCCAGTCCAGGATGCGTTTCAAGGAATTGCGGGCGGCGCCGCGATTGGTGAAAGCGATACGAAACTTACGCGGCACGGACGGCTCGGGTTCCACCATGAGGTCGAGCTTGGCGACGAGACGCCTCCAGCCCGTGATGTGGCCTGCGGGGATCTGCTGAAGAAGATCCGTGAACAGGGCGGTGCCACTCGCTTTATGAAAGAACACGACCTCTGCGGTGATCAGATTGCCGTGCATGACGACGGACTCGATCTCTCCGGACCACTCCGTTCCGCTCTCGTCGTCGAGTTCGGCGTCGAAGGCAAGGTCGGGTCTTGTCTTTTGCAACCGCGGCGGCGCATAGAGCCTGGCGTTCGGGAAAGCCTGCTTCCATTCATGCAGGAAGAGGTGATGAAGCGAATTGGGCGCGACGATATGGCGAACCGTGCCGAGCGCATCGAGTTCGGTGCGCAATTTGTCGGTCAGGTGCACCGGCGACCAGATGAAAAGGCCGCCGGCCGATAGCCTGATCACGGCGGCGCGGGTCGGATAGCGAAATCCCGCGACCGCAACGTCAGAGCCGTCCACGATCCAGATATTGGGGCCGAACGGCTGCAGCACCCTTTCCCCGCTTTCCCGCGCCGATTCAGTGCGTCGCGCTCGATTCCATGATCGTCATATGCGGCGGGAGGGAGGCCGCTCCGCGCGTCGGTCAGTTCGGCAAGTCCAGGCCCGACAGCAGGCTTGAATGCGTTTCGGGGCCGGACAAACAGACCCTGCCGCCACCCGGCGGCTAAAACAAATCGTTGAGTTGGCGGCGGAAATCGCTATTAAAGCACCTCAATTGACGCGCTTCGGACGCGTCACCATCGTCACAACGGACATCAAAGTGTGAACAGCAGGCGGGCCGGGTTCGGCGGACAATAGGCCGATCTCAGGCAAATCGCCGGCAACGATCAGCGTTGTTGCTTGTTTCGGCACAAGCCATTCCCACATCCGTCCATCCGCCGGTCTGCGGCCGCTCACTTCGCGGACGCGACCGGGCCACCCATTGTTTCGTACGGCAAGCCACCAAGGTCTGACATCTCGTGATATCCCCGCCCGTAAGTCCGCAGTCCGCCCAAACCTTTTCCGCCCACGCCCTGCTCGCCCGGGCCTTGGCCGAGCGAAGCTACACCGAGCCGACGCCCGTCCAGGCCGCGGTGCTGGCCGAAGCGGCCGCCGGCCGCGATCTGCTGGTCTCGGCCCAGACCGGCTCGGGCAAGACCGTTGCCTATGGGCTGTCGATCGCGACGAATCTTCTCGGCGATGCGGATCGCTTGGAAAAGGGCGCCAAGCCGCTCGCATTGATTGTCGCGCCGACGCGAGAGCTCGCGCTGCAGGTGCAGCAGGAGTTCGCGTGGCTCTATCAATACACCGGCGCCCGCATCGTCTCCTGCGTCGGCGGCATGGACCCGCGCCGGGAGCAGCGCGAGCTTTCTTACGGCGCGCACATCGTGGTCGGAACGCCGGGGCGGCTCTGCGACCACCTGCGGCGCGGCAATCTCGACGTCTCGGAATTGAAGGCGATCGTGCTCGACGAAGCCGACGAGATGCTCGATCTGGGCTTTCGCGAGGACTTGGAATCCATCCTCAAGACCACGCCGGACAGCCGCCGCACACTGCTATTCTCGGCGACGCTGCCGCGCGGCATCGTGGCGTTGGCGAAGCAATACCAGAAAGACGCATTCCGCATCGAGGTCGCGGGCAATGAAGGCGGCCACGCCGACATCGAATATCGCGCCATTCGCGTCGTCGCGCACGAGATTGAGCACGCGGTCGTCAACGTGCTGCGGTATTTCGAATCGCCCGGGGCCATCGTGTTCTGCAACACCCGGGAGGCCGTCCGGCATTTGCAGGCGTCGCTGCTGGAGCGCGGATTTTCCGTCGTGGCCCTGTCGGGCGAACTCACGCAGAACGAGCGGACCCACGCGCTGCAGGCGCTGCGCGACGGGCGCGCGCGCGTTTGCGTCGCCACCGACGTGGCGGCGCGCGGCATCGACCTGCCGCACGTCGGCGCCGTCATTCATGCCGAGCTGCCGAACGATCCGGAAACCCTGCAGCATCGCTCCGGCCGCACCGGCCGGGCCGGCCGCAAGGGCGTGAGCGTGCTGCTGGTGCCGCCCGCGCGCCGCCGCCGCGCGGAGTTGCTGCTGGCCCAGGCCGGCATCGATGCTGCGTGGGGCGCGGCGCCCCAGGCGGAGGAAATTCGCAAGCTCGATCAGCAGCGCATGCTGCAGGATGAGATTTTCACCGCGGAGTCGACCGAGGACGACCTGACGCTGGCGCGCGCGCTGCTCGCCGAGCGGTCGCCCGAGGATATCGCCGCAGCGCTGGCGAGGCTCTATCGCTCGCGGCTGCCTTCGCCCGAAGACATCCTCGATCCCGGCCAGGACCGCTATCGATCGCGCGATGACCGCCGCGAACGGCGCGACGTCCGCAACGGCAACAGCCCCGCCGTGACGGAAGCGCGAAAGAAGAAGCCGGGCTTCCGTCACAGCCTGGCGGGGGGCAGCGTCTGGTTTCGCCTGAGTGTCGGACGGCAGAAGAATGCCGAAGCCCGCTGGCTGCTGCCGATGATCTGCCGCCGCGGCAGCATCGACAAGCACGACATCGGCGCGATCAGGATTTACCCGACCCACACCGAGTTCGAGATTTCAGGGCAGGCCGCGGAGCAGTTCTCGGTCAACCTCAATCGTCCCGACAAGGAAGAGAACATCCGCATCGAGGCGCTGCCGGCCGGCCCGCAAGGCGAAGCGCCAGCCGAAGCTCCTGCCGATCAAGCCGCGAGCGACGGCAAAACCTCCGGAGGCAAGCCATACGAGGGCAAGAAAGATCGCAAGCCGGATCACCGGCCACCTCATCGGCCAGATCACAAGCCGCGTCAGGACGGCAAACCCCACCACGAGCGGCGCCACAAGCATCATGGCGAGGCGTCAGGCGGCAACCCGCCTCACAAGCCAGCGTCGGATCAGAAGCGGCGGCACGAACACCACGCCGCCGACGCCCGGCGGCCGCGGCGCGATCACGCCAATCCTTTTGCCAAGCCCGCGTTCGGCAAGAAGCCGAAGAAAAACAAGTTTCGCCGTTGAGGCGAACTGTTTAGACAGACGCTCTTTTCAGGAGCGGTGATGTCATCTTGCGGGCTTGATTTCGGCACCTCGAACACGACCTTCGGCCGCACCGTTGCGCGTGCGCCGGCGCTGATCCCGTTGGAGGGAGAAAAGACCGCGATCCCCAGCGCGATCTTTTTCGAACGCGATGGGCGCGTGGTGATCGGGCATGCCGCGATCGGCGCCTATGTCGATGGCATTCCAGGGCGCTTGATGCGGAGCCTGAAGTCCGTGCTCGGCACCTCGCTGATCGAGGAGACCACGCTGGTCGGCCGCGAGCGCCGCAGCTTCCGCGACGTGATCGCGTTCTATCTCCGCGCGGTGAAGCGCCGGGCCGAGCAGGCCTCGGGCCGCGAGTTCCGCAGCGTCGTTCACGGCCGCCCGGTGCATTTCGTCGACAACGCGCCGGAGGCCGACCGGAAGGCCGAGGAGACGCTGCGCGGCATCGTCCGGGAGATCGGTTTCGATCACGTCACGTTCCAGTTCGAGCCGATCGCGGCGGCGCTGGACTACGAACGCCAGATCTCCGGCGAGGAGATCGCCTTGATCGCCGACATCGGCGGCGGCACGTCGGATTTCTCGATCGTGCGTCTTGGCCCGGATCGCCATCAGAAGGCCGACCGCGAAAGCGACATTCTTGCAAATGACGGCGTGCGCGTCGGCGGAACGGATTTCGACCGCCGGCTGAGCCTGGGCGCCGTCATGCCGCTGTTCGGCTACGGCAGCAAGATGAAGCGCGCCGGCCTCGATGCGCCGTCGACGTATTTCCATGAGCTCGCGACCTGGTCGAGCATCAACCGGATGTACGAAGCGAACGTCGCTTTGGATATCCGCAGTGTCAGGCGCGACGCGGCTCAGCCGAAGCTGCTCGATCGCCTGCTGCGCGTGCTCGAAGAACAGCGCGGCCACACCTTGGCGATGGAGGTCGAAGACGCGAAGATCGCGCTGTCCGAGGTTGCCGAGGCCGGTATTCCGCTGGCGTGGGTCGAGCCCGGCCTGAAAGTCGCCATCGGCCGCAAGGATCTCGTCGGTCACACCACGGAACTGGCGGCCCGCATCGGAACGCGGATCGCGATATGCCTCAAGCAGGCGGGGCTCGCCGCGAAGGACATCGATGTGGTGTTCCTGACGGGAGGTTCTGTCCAACTGGCTCACGTCCGGCGCGCCATCGTCGAGGGCATCCCGGATGCGCGCGTCGTCGAAGGCGACACGTTCGGTGCGGTGGGGAAGGGGCTGACGATCGAAGCCGCCAACAGATTTGGCGGGGCGGATTGATCGGCACGTTGGCGAACCCACCTGACGCGGCTCCGGTGCCCGCGCTACCATTTCTGAAAGATGAAGAAGGCCCCGACGCATATACAAGCGAAGCCGATGAGATGGTTCCAGCCGATCGGCTCTTTCAGATAGACCACCGAGAAGCCGACAAAGACCAGAAGGGTGATGACCTCCTGCATCGTCTTGAGCTGGGCCGTCGAATAGACGGCACTGCCGTAACGATTGGCCGGGACGGCGAAGCAGTACTCGATGAATGCGATCGCCCAGCTCGTCAGGATGACGCCCCAGAGCGGCACTTCCTTGTATTTCAAGTGGCCGTACCAAGCCGTCGTCATGAACAGATTCGAGCAGACGAGAAGTGCGATCGGGGTTAGGTAAGACGAAGATAGCTGGAAGGGCATCGTGTTCCTCATGTAACCGCGGTGCTGCGAGGGGCGGTCGCCGTCAGCGAATTGCGGCGATCGGAGCGGAAAGCTTGTTGCTGGAGAGTTGAGCGTCTCGGTCATCCGGTCGCGTCTCCGGCATGGCAAAGATCCAGAGAACAATTCCGACCTCGGCGATGGCGCCGAGCAGGATGAACGCGGCGCTATAGCCGAAGTGCACCACCGCGAAGCCGGCAACGGTTGTCGACAGCGCCGCACCGATGCCCTGAGCCGTGATCACAGCGCCCTGCGCGACGTTGAACCGGCCGGTCCCGCGCATGAGATCGGCGACGATGATGGGGAAGATCGCGCCGTAGAGGCCGGCTCCGACGCCGTCCAGCAGTTGCACGCTGACCAGCCAACAGGCGTTGTCGGACAGCGTGTAGAGCACCCCCCGAACCGGCAGGATTGCCAACGCGGTCAGGAATAACGGCTTGCGTCCCCAGGAGTCCGCCTTGGCTCCGACCAGAAGCGCCATCGGCACCATCACGATCTGCGCCGCGACGATGCACGCTGACATCATGCTCGTGCCGACATTCTTGTCTTGCAGCGCGAGCTTCTGGCCGACCAGCGGGAGCATGGCCGCATTGGAGAGATGGAACAGCACGGCCGAGACGGCGAAAATCAAAAGCGGCCGACAGGTCAAGAGCACGCTCAGCCCTGAAACGCGATGTCCGGCATCGCCCAGCTTGGGATCGTTCGCGATCCCACGCGCGCGATCGTGATCGATCGCACGTTCGGGGATGGCGAGGATGCTGACGAGGCTGCCGATCGACATGACCGCGAGCAGATAGAAGACCACCGAAGGCCCCCATAGGTATGCGGTCGCTCCGGCCGCCGCTGCCGCGAACGCGTTGCCGGCGTGGTTGAAGGTCTCGTTGCGCCCGATCCGCTGGGTGAAACCTTTGGTGCCGAAGATGCCGAGCGTGACCGCGGCCAGCGCCGGCGGAAAGATCGAACCGGCAGCATGGGCCGTCGCTTGCGACACGGCGACGGGCAGAAAATCCGAAAACCAAGGCAGCAGGAGCGACGAGACGGTGACCAGCATCGCGGCAAGGACCATCGCGGATCGCTTGGCTTTTGTCGCGTCGACCAGGGCACCAGCCGGAGTTTGCGCGACGATGCCCGCTATGGTCGCAACCGACATCACGATACCGATGCGAGCTTCGTTCCACTCCTGCTCGGTCAAGAGATAGATGGCGAGGTATGGTCCAAGGCCGTCGCGGACGTCGGCGAGGAAGAAGTTGGCGGCATCGAGCGCCTTGCCGGCCCGGCGCTTGGGATTCGTCTCGATCATCGGAACGATGCTCCTCAACCCCATCGCCGAAACGGTTCAGGCAATTCCTGTGATCTCGGCTGCGACCTGTGGATCCAGCGCAGTTCGCCGGCCCGGATGGTTCGCATCCGGGCCGGCAGCAGGCGTTCAGGAAGAACGCAGGGCGTCAGCCCACTTGGGATCGTCGTGGACCGGTTTGGTCTTTCGGATATGGCCATCGAGTTCGATGTGCAGCTCCGAATAGATGCCCTGCCGGCGCCCCAAGACCTCGAAGTGCTTGGGCTTGCGACGCGGTTCTCCCACCGGTTCGAAGCCTGCCTGGCGCGCCGCCCGTCGTGCGACCTCGGGGTCGGCAGGACCATGATGGTCGTCGTGATGCTTTTTCTTGTGCTCGATCGCGACGCTTTTGCCGCCGGATGTGAAGCGAAACACCTTGAGCTCGGATGGCTTCATCTCGCCTTCGAGCTGCACATCGGCGCCGACACGGAGTGTAACGGCCTCCATGCCGTGAGGTGTCACGTCGGCGAGCACGGCGCCTTTGGGCGTTTCGATCACGAAGCGGTGCGCGAACACGTGTGTGATCTTGCCGGATAGTTTGCGATGGTCTTCGGACATGTGTCTTTCTCTCTCTCTCTCTCTCTCTCTCTCTCTCTGCTTTGATGGCCAACGGTCGCTTTATCGCGGGCGCGGTTCACCCGTCGGCGGAGGCGGAGGGCCCTGATCCGGAGCACGCTCGGCCCAGGGACGCGGCGGTGGCGGTGGACCCTGATCCAGACCGCGGTCGGACCAAGCCCGCGGCGGCGGAGGCGGTCCGCGGTCGGGGCGTCGCGGCGGGCCAAAGGCTTCGCTGCGGCCATCGGCATGCGAGACGATCTGCGCGTGGATGAAACCGCGATCGAAGTTGCCCTGCACGGTGACCGTCTCGCCCTTGGTGACGGCATCCCCCATCTCGCCGCGCGGGCCGAGCTCGACGAGGACGCGGCCCGTGCGGTCCTGGAGGATGAATTTGTTGCCGAAGATCTCGGCCACGTTGCCGTTGACGGCGACCGGGCTGTCGTCTTCCAGCCTGTCGATCGAGGTCGGCTGCAACAGCATGACGCTCTGCGGCTGCCAACGCTGCGCGAGCCGCGTGCCGCCAGCACCTGCGGCCGCGCCGACCGCAAGCACCGCAATGGCGATACCAGCCAGCAGGGCGCGACTCTTGTTCAGCCCGCGCTTCGCGGGCGTCTCGCTTGAAGTAGGTTGCAGATGGGGTTCGCTCATGGATTTCTCCTGTCGTCGGTTGCGATGACCGGAAATTATCGGGCCGCCCCCAATCCACGCTGAACCGTTCCGTTCAGGTTGGGTTAAGCTTGCGGGCTTAGGCCGGCCTCATGCCAAGGCGCGAACCGCATGAAAATCCTTTTGGTCGAGGACGATCGTCTGCTGGCGCAGGAAATCGCCAACGCGTTGCGCGCGGAAAATTTTGCCGTCGACATCGCGATGAATGGTGAGGACGGTCAGCATCTCGGCGATACCGAGCCTTATGACGTCGCCATCCTCGACCTGGGGCTGCCCAAGATTCCCGGCGCACAAGTCCTCCGGGCCTGGCGGAAGAACGGGCGTCAGCTGCCGGTCCTGATCCTCACCGCCCGCGATGGCTGGACCGACAAGGTCGACGGCTTCAAGGCAGGGGCCGACGACTATCTGACCAAGCCATTTCGCATCGAAGAGCTCGTGATGCGCCTGCGTGCCTTGGTACGTCGAGCGTCGGGGCACGCCGCCCCGCGCCTTGTCTGTGGACCGCTGTCGTTCGAAGCGCAGACCGGCGTGTTTGAGCTCGATGGGCTGCCGTTGAAGCTGACGGCGCTGGAGTGGCGTGTGCTTGAGTGCCTCATCATGCGCAAGGATGCGGTGGTCGAGCGCAGCGTGCTCACGGACAAGGTCTATGAGGGTGACGCTGGCACGGATTCCAATTCGCTTGAGGTGATCGTCGCGCGCCTGCGTCGCAAGCTCGGCAAGGCCATGATCGAGACTGAGCGGGGCCGCGGCTACAAGCTCACGGCGGGCCCGCCATGAGGCTTCTGGATGCGTCGCTGAGCCGGAGGCTGATGCTTGCGGCTGGCGCTTTGATTGCCGCCGCACTCCTGATCGCCGCCATCGTCATTTATTTCGCGCTGCACCGTTTCGTACAGGGGCAGATCGATCAGCGCCTCGACACGCACATTCTGTTTCTGTCCTCGATGTTGCGGGCTGACAGCGGCGGAACATTGAGACTCGACGGAACGGCCGATGGCCCGCCGTTCGACCGGATGCGCCGCGGCTGGTACTGGCAAATTTCAGGCCCGAAGAATGTCATCCGATCGCGCTCGCTGGATGACGCAACGCTGAAGCCGCCGGACATCAGTGGCAGGCCCCTTCCGCCGCCACCCCCAATCCCTCCGCCGGAGGGTGACCGCCCGCCGCCCGGCGAACGTCCGGCACCGGCCGATGGCGCAGGGCCTTACGGTGAAGCGATCCATTACCGCATCAAAGGCGTGTCTGTTGCGGGCGTTCACGCGACCATCGTCGCATCGTCGCCACGTGCGGCGGTCAGCGGGCCGCTTCGCGACGCCATGCTGACGCTCGGGATCGCGCTTGGCGCTCTCGGGATCGCGTTGGTTCTTGCGATGCTGGTTCAGGTGCGCCTCGGCTTGCGGCCCCTGGAGCGCCTCCGTCAGGCGGTGGCCGATGTCAGAGCGGGTCATAGCGACCGGGTGCCTGAACGCCAGCCGCGCGAGGTGCAGCCGATGGCGGCCGAGCTCAATGCTCTGCTCGAACAGAACGCCGCAAATCTCGAACGGGCGCGCAAACATGTCGCCAACCTGGCGCACGGCCTGAAGACGCCGCTGGCGACCTTGGCCATTGCGCTGCCGAAGGACACCCGTGGCACGAAAGAGCTGCACGAACTTGTGGCTTTGATGGAGCGTCGCATCCGACATCACCTCGGGCGCGCGCGTGCCGCCGCCTTGAGCGGCCCGGTGCGGTCGCGAACGCAGCTCGCACCGCGTGTTGCGGACCTGGCTCTGGTTCTGGCCAAGGCGAATGCGGACAAGGACGTTGCGTTCAACAGTGACGTTGCACACGACATGGCGGTGGCCTGCGAGGCGCAGGATGTCGACGAGATGCTCGGCAATGTCTTGGAAAACGCGTTCCACTGGTGCCGCTCGCGCGTGGCTGTGCGTGCCCGGGAGGAAGGCCGATTCACGGCTTTGGAGATCGACGACGACGGACCTGGATTGACATCTGCGCAGATGGCGCAGGCCATGCAGGCGGGGCGGCGGCTCGATGAAAGCTCACCCGGTTTTGGCTTTGGCCTGTCGATCACGCGCGAGCTCGCAGAACTCTATGCCGGCTCGCTGACTTTGAACAAAGCCGCGCTCGGGGGCTTGCGCGTTACGATATATCTGCCTGCTGCCGCTGGACGGTAACATCAACTCCCCAGTCACCGTTTCCGCACTGAACAGGACTCGCTTTAGCGAGATGGGCCGGCGGCGCGCACCACCGCCTCGACATCCGTCAGCCAGACGAGGCGGTTTGCTTTGAGGCTTTGCAAGACACGGCGCAACGCAGCAGCGCCTGCGGGGGTGCCGACGACAAAGGGATGAATGCCGATGGCGACCACTGTCGCGGGTTTCTTGGGATCGGCCGCGGCCTCACGCGCAAGTTCCTGCACATAGTCGATCCACAGTCGCTCGAGATCGCTGGCCTCCTTGAAGCGGGAGAGATATTGCCCCATGTCGACGACGCTCGGCGGGTAAGGCACCAGCACCAGCGGCGCCGGTTTTGTGTCCAGCCGCGACAGCACGTCCGAATCCATGCCGTCGAGAGTGTAGCGGATGCCTTCTGCGGCGCTGGCTTGAAAGGTCTCCGCATCGGGATAAACGCTCGGGCTCGACCAGCCGGTGCTGCGAACGCCGGTGCTCGCCTCGATCATGTCGAGTGTCTTGCGGATATAGGCACGCTGTGCGGCCGGCCCCTCGGATAGCGGCAGAAGGTCGGTGGAATTGTTGAGCCCGTGGGCGATGATCGGCGCCTTGGGAACGAGCGCGCGGAGCGCCTGCCATGTTTCCGGCTGAGCCTGCGGGAACTGGGCATTCAGCGCCAGGCTGAGCGGGACGTTCATCTCCTTGAACAGCCGGCCCGTGCGCGGCAGGCCAAAATTGATCGCATACTGGCGAAATCCCTCATCGACGAGATCGGGCGTGCGCCCGGTCATGTCAGGGCGGAAGTTGGGCCCGTGTCCACGCCCCCACACTTCGACATAGAGGACGAAGGTGACGGCGACCTTCTTGCCTCCAGGCCACGATGCGACAGGGATGTCCTGCCGCGGCAGGCCGGTGATCCAGTCCGTGCCGGACCGCGCCGTCGCAGGAGCAAACGCAAGACTGGCGGCAAGAAGAAAAGCGAACGTCAACTTACGCATGTTCCACCTGCGACCAATGTGAAACGTAAGCCTGAATGGCTGCATCGCAGAAGTTGATGCGATAAAAAATGACATCGCAATCTGAATTACATCAGAGTTCGCAGTTTTGTTCTGAATGGCGCGCCACTTCAGTTACAGAGCGATGAACGCCGAAGGCCGCCGATTTCCCTTTCGAAGCGGCCACATGAGAAAGGCGCCCGAGGGCGCCTTTCCGGATCGTTGTGGCGATTGCGCCGCCTGTCTCAGAAACGGTCGGCCATGCCCATGCCAGGATCGCTGACCGAAGCGCGGCCGGTTTCCACATGGCCGGCCAGGCGCCGCTCAAAGTCGCTGTCCGAGTCGCTGGTGACGATGAAGTCATACCAGAAGCCGGTCTTGCGCAGATTCCAGTACAACTCTCTGGGATGGCCCGAAGCGGGCACTTTGACATCCCACGACGTGTCGGGACCGTTGCCGAAGCTCGGCCCTGGGGTGAAGAGCGGTGGGCCGAAGCCGAAACCGGGCGCGCCCAAGTCGGGAGCCGGCCGGAAACCAAGCAGCGGGCCGGCGCTCACAGGAAGCAATCCGGGAAGCGGACCGAAGCCCGGAGACTCCGGCATCGCCGCAGCGGACACCAACGGGCTGACAGCCAGCAGCGGCCCATAGATCTTGTTGGACTTCACCGTGAAGCGCAGGTGGCTGTTGCCGTTGTTGCGCAGCTGCAGGTGCAGACCGCCGTCGTGGACGTTGTAGCCAACGAAGATCTCGGGGTTGGGTGCATTTTGCGGCCGCGCCTTGCTGAGATCGCCCCCGAAGGTGCGGTGGAAACCGTTGGGTCCGAGCACCCAGAGATCATAAGTGCCGTCGCTGCCGATCGCCCATTCGTCATCCAGCATCTGACCGGCCTCGACGGTGTAGCGCCGCGGAATGCGATCCAGGTGCAACTGGTCGTAAACGTGGAACACGGCGCCGGCAAAGCCGGTGTTGGCAAACAGCAGCCTGACCGTGCCCTTGCGAGCGTCAACCTGCGCACTGGCGTGCAGAAGGTAAGGCAGTGCCCGCGAGTAGCGTACGCCGGGTTCCTGGAACAGCGGCTGCGGCGTGGCCGGCGGTACGGGTGCCGTCAATGTTTTCTGATGCGCGTCCGAGGCGGCCCAGCCGCTCTGGTCGGGCAGTTCCGGAAAACGGGGATCGTTGGGGCGCGCGAAGTCGAAGGCCGTGGTCAGGTCGCCCGAAATGGCGCGATGCCAGGGGCTGATGGCGTCGACCTTGATGCCGAAGCGCTTCTCGAGGAACCGGCCCACCGAAGTGTGATCGAAGACCTGCGAGTTGACCCAGCCGCCCTTGCTCCACGGCGAAACCACGTACATCGGCACGCGCGCGCTGAGACCCCACGGCCGGGTCTTGCCGCTGATCGTGTCCTGAGCATTCAGGGCGAATCCGGTGGAGTCGAAATACTCGCCCGCGAGCGGCAGCGTGGCCTTGCCCATCAGGTTGCCGTTGATGTCGTAGGATGGCACCGCCGGCGGCGGCAGATGATCGAAGAAGCCGTCGTTCTCGTCGAAGGTCAGGAAGAAGGCGGTCTGGCTCCAGACCTCGGGGTTGGAGGTCAGCGCGTTCAGCACATCGTCCGTGAAGTTTCCGGCGCGGGTCGGGCTGCCGCCGCCCGGATGTTCGGAGTTGGCCTGCGTCGGCAAAACCCACGACACCTGCGGCAGGGTGCCGGCCATGACGTCGGCCTTCAACTTGTCGAGATAGTCCGGACCGCCGGTCAGGCCGTGCACATAAACCGGCGAATTCGGCTGTGCATGGCGGAAGCTCGAGAACGCCAGGCCGCCGTGCATCGCGCCGGTCCAGTTGTTGTTCATGTCCTGGTAGATGTGCCAGCTGATGCCGGCGCGCTGCAGCAGGTCGGGAAGAGTGTCCCAGTTGAAGTCGCTGCCGACATACGTGTAGTTCGGCTGCGGCTGCGGAAGGCCGTCCACCCATTTGCTGGGGCTCGGCCAGCAGCGCAGGTTGTTGGGTTCGCCGTCGGCCGTGGTGCAGTTGATGCCCTGCGCGCGCAGCGCGGGATTGAAGTTGGAGCCCGACCAGAACGTGATCCGGTTGGGGTCGGTGCCGGTGGTGATGGAGCAGTGATAGGCGTCGCACAGCGTGAACGCCTCGGCCAGCGCGAACTGGAACGGGATGTCCTCGCGCTTGAAATAGCCCATCGAGTACTGGCTCTTGTACTTGGGCCAGTAGCCCATCTTGCCCTGGTTCCACGCCGCCTGACTGTCGGCATAGGCGTGCGGCGTGCCGTAGCCGACCAGCGCGTTGCTGGTCGTGGCGTCACGGTGGTAGGGCGGAATCTCACGGGTGCCGTCGGATTGGGCCCATACCGGCTTGCCGCTTTCGAGCGGAATCGGGAAGCGGTCGCCGAAGCCGCGCACGCCTTTCATCGTGCCGAAATAGTGGTCGAACCCGCGGTTCTCCTGCATCAGGATCACGATGTGCTTGATGTCCTTGATGGTGCCGGTCCGGCCCATCGCCGGAATGGCCAGCGCTCGGTTGATGCTGGGAAATGCAGTCGCCGCCGCGACGCCCGCCAGAAAATTGCGACGTGTTGTCATCCTGTTTCGCCCTTTCTTGTGTTGAAATGACCGGATCACGGAATGCAGCGCGGGCTTGGGCAGCGCTGCGGGGGGTGAGCCGGACAAGGCGTACCCAGGCGGTTTGACATGGGTGTGAATAATTTATTTCAGAACGGCTTTATGATGAGTTTTTCTCAGTTTAGGCTGATCGCGCCGCCGGACGATCGGCCGGTGACGTTCCGCGAGGCAGGAATTGAGAGAGCACCGGGAGCCGGGAGCAGGCCGGAATGACACGCGCGAACGTCGACGCCAGACCGTCTGTGAACGCGATCCTGTCTCACATTCGCGAGCTGCAGCCCGATCTTCCTCCGAAAGCCCGGCAAATCGCCGAGCTGATCATCGGGCAGGCCGAGTCTTTCGTTCACATGTCGATCACCGAGGTGGCCGAGACATGTGGCGTCAGCGAGGGCACGATCGTTTCCTTTTGCCGCCGGGTGGGCGTGCGAGGGTTTCAGGAGCTGAAGATTCTTCTGGCGCGGGATCTGATCGAGCCGGTGCGTCTGATTCAGGAGGATCTGCATCGAGGCGATGATCCGGCGACCGTCACGGATCACATCTTCGCCGCCCACGCCGCGTCGCTCCGCGAGACACGCCGCCTGCTGTCGATGGAATCGCTGGCGAAGGCGGCGGGTTTGTTGAGGGAAGCGCGACGAATCGAAATCTACGGCATCGGAAGTTCGGCGCCGATTGCGCAGGACCTTTCCTATCGCTTGCTGCAGCTCGGGCTCGCATCGAGCGCGGTCGTCGATTCCCATGTGCAGGCCGTCAGCGCCGGCATGACCGGCCCGACGGTCGCGACCGTCACGGTGTCCCACTCGGGCAGCACGGTCGAGACCGTGCTCGCGACCCGATTGGCGCGGGAAGCCGGTGCCCGGACCATCGGCATCACGCGGCTCGGCAAGTCGCCGCTCGCCGCCCATTGCGACGTGCTGCTTTATACGGTCGCCAACGAAACCCGATACCGGCCCGAGGCCATGAGCAGCCGCGTTGCTCAGCTCGCCATTATCGACACGCTGGTGAGCTGCTGCGCGCTGACCGACACCGAGCGCTCGGTTGACAGACTGCAGCACGCCGCGCGCATTCTTGCTGAGAAGCGATTTTGATCCGGACGGCGTGGGCGCGTAGGCTTTCGCGAGAGCTCATCAACCGTTGAGCGATGCGCGCGGCGGCGGGCTGCTCGAGCCGGCACCGAGCGAGCGCTGCATCATGACGCTGTCGGCCCAATGTCCGTAGCGATAGGCGACGGCCGGCAGCAGCGCCACGCGGACGAAGCCGAACTTCTCGTGAAGGCGGATCGAGGCGGCGTTGTCGGCATCGATATAGCCGATCATCTGCCGAAAGCCCGCGGCAGCGCAGGCGTCGATCAGCTCCTGCATCAGCAATGGGCCGACGCCGCGGCCGGTGTGGTCATGGTGGACATAGATCGAATGCTTGACGGTGTAACGGTAGGCCGGCCGTTTGCGGAACAGCACCACATAGGCGTAGCCGACGATCTCGGCGCCCAGCGTGGCAACGAGGTGCGGAAATCTGTGATTGCGCAGGTTCTTGCGCCGGTCCCGGATGTCGTCGGGCTCGGGCGTGCCGCTGTCGTCGACGCCCTTTTCGACACCGCGCCGGATGTGGTGGCGATAGATCGCCAGCATCGCCTCGACGTCGGCATCGCGCGATGGCCGGATGCAAATCGGGTGCGGGTTCTCCATCGGCAGTATGTCGCGCTTGTGGGTCTTACTCGGCGACCACGTAGGTGTGCAGCCGGATGCGGCCAACCGCATCGATCTCGCGATAGACGCCCTGGATCTCGACCTCGAAGCCCGGGAAGGTGTTGAAGCTCGTCTCGAACATCTTGAGATAATCGATCATGGGCTTGGCCCGCTCGGTGAGCCGCTCGCCGGGCACGATGGTGGCGATGCCGGGCGGGTACACCACGAACGGCGTCGTGGCGATCCGGCCCAGAATGGCGTCGATCGGCAGATAGTCGACATCGTTGCGCATCAGGCTGCGGCTAGCGTCATGCGGCGACAGCGCGATGTCGGGCAGATGTTCCGCGGAGAACTGCCGGGATTGCAGCGCGCTGACGTCGGCCTCGCGGAAGAAGTGGTGCATGTCCGCGCAGAGATCGCGCAGCCGCACGCCGGCATAGCGTGCCGGCCGCCGCCGGTAGAACTCCGGGATGGCCTCTTCCAGCAGCGCGTTGTCGTCATGCAACCGCTTGAAGGCGATGAGCCCGCTGATCAGCGTGCCGGCCTTGCTGGCCTCGACGCCGGGCGTCACCAGGAACAGCAGCGAATTGAGATCGTTCTTTTCCGGCACGATGCGGTTCTCGCGCAGGTATTGCGCGACGACCGGCGCCGGAATGCCGTGCTCGGCGTAGCCGCCGCTGGCGCGGTTGAAGCCCGGCGTCAGCAGCGTCAGCTTGTTCGGATCGGTCATGGCAAAGCCCGGCTCCATGCCGCCGAAGCCGTGCCAGGCGGCGTCGGGTGCCAGCTGCCAATGCGCCGGATTGGTGGCGAGCTCGTCCGTGCTGACGGTTTCCCAGGCCACGTCGTGCACCGCGCCGGGCCGCGCCTGATCCGGCAGCCTGACGCGCTCGGGCACGAACGGATCGAAGAACCAGCGCCGCTCCGGGCGGGTCTCCTTCTCCTCGAACTCGCGGCGCGTCGCGCGGATCTTCTTGCGCAGCTCGATGCCGAGCCGGATCGTATCGTCCCATAGCACCTCGCCCGAGCGGCCTTTCATCATCTGTGCGCCGACATCCAGCGAGGCGAACAGCGGATAGAACGGCGACGTCGAGGCGTGCTGCATGAAGCTTTCGTTGAAGCGGCGGTGCTCGACGCGGCGTCTCTGCCCCTTGATGTGGCGGTCCTTGATGTGGATCTGCGAGGCCTGCGAGAAGCTCGCGAGCTGCTTGTGGGTCGACTGCGTCGCGATGATGCCCGGTGCGTCGGGGCCGAGGTTTGCGAGTCCCATCGCAAAACGTCCGGCGTAGAGCGGGTGGAATTTCATGAACCCCGCCCAGGCCTCGTCGAACAGGATGTAGTCGCAAAGGTGCCCGATGCGGCGGAGGATCATCTCGGCGTTGTGAATCGTGCCGTCATAGGTGCACTGCTCGATCACGGCGATGCGGAACGGCCGCGGCTTGCGCCACGCCTCGGGGTCCTTCACCAGCGGATGGTTGCGGATGCGCTCGCGCAGCGCGGTTTCCTCGAAGGCGTCCCAGCGCATCGGCCCGATCAGGCCCCAGGCGTTGCGTGCGGTTGGGACATAAACCGGGATGCCGCCGCTGATCAGCAAGGCGCCATGGTGCGCGGCCTTGTGGTTGTTGCGGTCGAACAGCACCAGGTCGCCGTCGGTCACCAGTGCGGTCAGCGCCACCTTGTTGGAGGTCGAGGTGCCGTTGAGCACGAAGTAGGTCTTTTCCGCGCCGAAGATCTGCGCGGCTTCTTTCTGAGCCTGAAGGGCCGGACCCTCGTGCGTGAGCAGGTCGCCGAGATCGAGCACCGAGTTGTCGAGGTCGTCGCGGAACACCGCCTCGCCGAGGTGCTCCATGAACACCCGTCCGATCGGACTGCGGCTGTAGAACACGCCGCCATTGTGGCCCGGGCAGGTCCAGAGCTGATTTCCTTCCTCGGCATAATCGACGAGGGCGCCGAAGAACGGCGTCTTCAGTGTCTCGGCGTATTGCTTGAGGCGGCTGATGAGGTTCTTGGCGATGAAGGGCGGCGTCTCTTCCGAGAGGAAGACGTAGCCGTCGATGAAGTCCAGCACCTCGACCGGCAGGTCTTCGAACCGCTTGTTGCGGATCAGGAGGATGATCGGGAAGGTGAGGCCGCGGCGGCGCATCAGGTTGATCAGCGCCGCGGTCTTGCCCTCCAGGCCCTTCTTGCCCCAGTCGACCATCATGCAGCCGATGGCCGCGTCGGTCTTGACCGCGATCTCGGCATCCTCGATCCGGCGCGCCTTGATCACCTCAAAGCCGGAGCGCTGGATTTCGTCGACAATCTGGTTGAAGCGGAGCCCTTCGAGATCGTCGGCGTCAAATGACGGTGCCGCGAAGAGGAACGTGAAACGTCTGAAATAGTCCATGGCGCGCCACTGATTTTGTCCGGCGGAAGGTGTCGGCGCGTTCGGTGACAGCTTTGTGACGGGCGATTCCGGCAGGTTTTTGCCGCCGTCGGAATGGGAGGATTTCCGACGGTGCCGTGACGGGAAAACGCTTCGATTGCGAATTGCGTGACGTTGGGAGATACGCCAACTTGTTTCGATGGCTGCGCCCGACCAACGTCTGATCGTGGACGTCTCCACGCTGATTCGTTGGCGGGGGGCACCAGTCGGCATTGTGCGGGTCGAAGCCGAGATCGCGCGGTTCGTGCTGGAACGCGAACCGGACGTGGTGTTCTCCGTCTACGACACGCGGATCGGCCAGTTCCGGACGCTCGACCGCGACATTGCCCGACAGCTGGTCGAGGGCAGGGCCACTGTCGACACCGGCCCGCTGATCGATCCGCGCCCGATGCGCTCGCGCGTACGCAAGCTTCTCGCCCCGATCGAGCACAGCCTGCGCCCGTTGCTCAGGCTCCCGCGCACGCTGGCCTGCTGGCTTGACGAACGCCGCCAGCAGCTTCCGCAAGGCGGGCTGCGCCGGTTCGTTGCCGCGTGCGCCGATCGCCTGTTCGGCCGCAAGATGCTGGCGCAAGCCATCGGCCCAGGAGGCGTGCGGCGCAATTGGTATCGCCTCGCCACTGCGCTCGGCCCGATCGTTCAACTGAACCCCGGCGACACCATGCTGTCGCCCGGCTTCGACTGGAGCAACAAGGACGCGGCGTCGCTCGCGGAGATCAAGGCTCGCACCGGCTTTCGGCTGGTGGCCCTCTGCTACGACCTCATCCCGATCAAGTTCCCGCAATTCTACCAGGCGCGCGACGTCGACGTGTTCACCCGCTACTTTCGTGCCGCGATCCTGTTCACCGATCGGTTCATCGCCATCTCGCAGCAGACCGCGACCGATCTCATCGACTTTGCGCAAGCGCACGGCTGCCAAAGTCTCGATGTCCGCACCGAACGGCTCGGCGTAGATACGGCGCCGGTCGCGGACACTGCGGTGCCGCTGCCCCCAGGCCTTGAAGCCGGCCGGTTCGTGCTGTTCGTGTCCACCATCGAGCCGCGCAAGAACCATGCGCTGTTGTTGCGCGTCTGGAAGCGCCTGGCCGCCGGCGAACAGGGCGGCACGGCCGGCTGCAAACTGGTGTTTGCCGGCCGCCGCGGCTGGATGGTCGATGATCTCTTCGCAGCGATGGCCGCAGACCCCGTGCTGGCGCGCGACGTCGTTCATGTCGCGGCTGCCTCCGACGAGCAGCTTGCCGCGCTTTACCGGTGCGCCCGTTTTTGTGTGTATCCCTCGCTGTACGAGGGCTTCGGCCTGCCGGTGATCGAGGCCTTCGCGCATGGCAAGACGGCCGTCGTTTCGTCGTCCGGCTCGCTGCCGGAGGCGGCGGGCGGCCTCGTTTCGTGCCTCGATCCCGACGATGACGACGCCTGGGTGGCCGCGATCGGTCGCCGTCTGAACGATCCGGCGATCGTTGCCGAGGAAGAGCGGCGCGTGGCTGCAGGCTTCGCCTGGCCGAGCTGGCCCGCGGCGGCCGCTTCCATCATCGCGCTGGCGCGGAAACGCTGATCGTCGCGCTTGCGCCGCAATGCGGCGAGGCTACCTCGCAAGACTCCGAAACGTCACCGAATAGCGCAACGCATCCACGCCGGGGATGCTGTGCTCCCACTCGGTGCGCGAGGGCCCGCGCAGAAGATACATCGAGCCCGGTTCCGCGGTGAGCGACCGGCGCTCCCATTTTTGTCCGCTCTTGCGACGGAAGCGGAAGGTGCACGGCGACGCGAAGGATATCCCGATCACGTCATCGAACATGGGACGATCCTTGTGCCAGCCGATGGCTGCACCCGGCGGATACTCGAGCACGAGGGCGTGCGCGAGCGCGTCACCATCGAGCCCGGCAAAGCGCGCGGCGCGGTCGCGAAGCGGCAGCATGAAATCCGGAATCGAGCAGGTCTTCTGAAAGCCGCCGTTGTTGAAGTCGTAGCGCCACCCGAACGACACGACGCGGCGCTTGCCGAGAAATCCTTGAAACTCGAATTCCTTGAACGGAAGCGTTTGGAACTGCTCGACCAGATCCTGCTGTTCTTCGGCCGGGGTCACGCCGGATTCGTAGCGGAATCCCTGCGGCCAGTCGGGTGTCGCGGCGAAAAGGTCGGGCTGGGCTCTGATGTTCATCGTGCGGTTCTCGTTACCATCAGGTAATCGCCGAAACGCCGCATGCAATGCGGGCGCCTTGGGGACCGCCGGGATTTCACCTACATTGGGCCGATCAGCCCGTCGGGACATTCGAACCGCCGCCAACGGAGCCGCCCATGTGCCGTAACATTCGTACGCTGTTCAACTTCGAGCCGCCCGCGACCGACGATGAGATCCACGCCTCCGCGCTGCAGTTCGTCCGCAAGCTGAGCGGCTTCGCGCGCCCGTCCAAGGCCAACGAGGCGGCGTTCGCGCGCGCGGTCGATGAAGTCGCGAAGGCTGCGCGTCGTCTGGTCGATTCCCTCGAGACATCGGCGCCCGCGCGCGACCGCGAGGTCGAGGCCGAAAAGGCGAAGGCGAGATCGCGCGAGAGATTCGCGAAGAGCGACGCGATTTTCTGATCAACTTTGATTTTTGGCCCTGGGTCCCCGCCATAGGCGAGCGGAAGCGACGTCGTCCTTCGGCCGGCTATGCTCGGGGACGAACGGGGAGAGAGTTCACCAAACCATCAGCCGTTCGTCCCCGCGAAAGCGGGGACCCAGTTCTGCCAGGAAAAGATTCAATAAATGTCGAACGAGAGCGGCGCCAAAATCATTCACAGCCGGACACCGGAATCGGCGGCCATGGTGGCCAACGTCAAACGCGCCACGGCGATCACCGCCAGGCTCAATCGTTTGACGTTTGACGATGCCGACGAAATCCGGGCCTTGTTCAGCGAGCTGACCGGCAGAAAGGTCGACGAGAGCTTTTTGCTGATCCCGCCGTTTTACACGGTCGGTGGGAATGAGATCCGGGTCGGGCGCAATGTCTTCGTCAACCAGAACTGCACGTTCTATGACCTCGGCGGCCTCGACATCGCGGACGATGTGCTGATCGGGCCGAACGTCAGCATCATCACGGCGAGCCATCCCCTCGATCCGTTGCAGCGCCGCAAGTTCACGATCGGCAAACCCATCGCGATCGAGAGAAACGTCTGGATCGCCGCCGGCGCGACGATCATCGGCGGGGTCACGGTCGGCGAGAATTCGGTCGTGGCTGCGGGCTCGGTCGTCACCAAGGACGTTCCGCCGAACACTCTTGTCGGAGGCAATCCGGCGCGGGTCATCCGCTCCATTGCTCGCGGCCCGCGCGAATAGGTGCTCTGCGCCAGCGCGCGGGCCCTTTTCTTGAATCATTCCAGTTTCGGGAAGATGATCGCTCGTTGCTTGGCGCCCTTTGGGCTCTTCGCCAGGCTTTCATCTTTCGGGGGCTTGAATGACGAAAAGAAACTGGAGTGCGGCTTTGCCGCTGGCGCTGACATTGTTGGCATCCACGGCGCTTGCGCAGAATGCGGTGACGGTCGGCGCAGCCGACATCGGCGGCGTGGTGACCGGCGCGAACGGGCCCGAAGCAGGCGTCTGGGTGATCGCAGAGACGACAGACCTGCCGACCAAATACGCCAAGATCGTCGTCACCGACGACCAGGGCCGCTACCTGATCCCCGAGTTGCCGAAGGCGAACTACAACGTCTTCGTGCGCGGCTACGGACTTTCCGATTCCGCAAAGGTTACGGCCGCGCCGGGAAAATCGCTCGACCTCAAGGCCGCGCCCGCGCCGAGCGCGGCAGCCGCGGCGCAGAACTATCCGCCGATCTACTGGTTCTCGCTCATTCACGTGCCGAAGAAGGACGAGTTTCCGCTGGAGAAGATCAAGAGCCAGGGCGAGTGGCTCAACATCGTCAAGAGCGGTGCCTGCCAGTCCTGTCATCCGCTCGGAACGCCGGGCACGCGCGTCGTGCCCGAGGAATTCGCCAAGCAGTTCGAGAAATCGGCCGACGCCTGGGCGCGCCGGCTCGCCTCCGGCAGCGCGCAGGCGCTGATGGCGCGCGACATCGGCCGCCTCGACACGCAGAAGGCGCTCGATCTGTTCGCCGGCTGGACCGACGGCATCAAGGGCGGCGAGCTTCCGTTCGCCAAGCCGGAGCGGCCGAAGGGCATCGAGCGCAACGTGGTGATCACCACGTGGGAGTGGGGCCATCCGACCAGCTATCTGCACGATGCGATCTCGACCGACCGCCGCAACCCGCGGCTCAACGCCAACGGCAAGATCTACGGCTCGCCCGAAGATTCCACCGACATGATCCCGATCCTCGATCCGGTGACCAACACCGCGAGCGAGGTGAAGCATCCGGTGCGCGATCCGAAGACACCGAACGTCAAGGACGGCCCGTTCGCGGCGTCGGCGTGGTGGGGCGACAAGCCGATCTGGGACAGCCAGAACATCAACCACAACGTCATGTTCGACGAGAAGGGCCGCGTCTGGTCGACGCCGCGCATTCGTCAGCACGCCAATCCGGCGTTCTGCCAGCAGGGCTCGGATCATCCGTCGGCCAAGGCATTCCCGATCAAGGAGGCGAACCGGGAGCTGTCGTTCTACGATCCGGCGACCGGCAAGTTCACGCTGATCGACACCTGTTTCCCGACGCATCATCTCAACTTCGCGAGCGACGCCAACCAGACGCTCTGGACCAGTCCCGGCGTGGTCGGCCCGGCGGTGATCGGCTGGCTCAATCGCAAGATGTTCGAAGAGACCGGCGACGAACAGAAATCGCAGGGCTGGACACCGTTCATCGTCGACACCAACGGCAACGGCAAGCGCGACGAATACGTCGAGCCCAACGCGCCGGTCGATCCGACCAAGGACAAGCGCATCAACGTCAACCATTACGCGGTGGCGGTGAGCCCGTCGGACGGCGCGGTGTGGGGAACGGTGATCGGCTATCCCGGCTCCATCATCCGCGTGGTGCCGGGCAGCGATCCGACCAACACGGCGCTGACGGAGATCTACGAGCCGCCGATGCCGGGCTACGGGCCGCGCGGCGGCGACGTCGACAAGAACGGCGTCTATTGGGTGGCGCTCGCGAGCGGCCACGTCGGCGAGTTCGACCGGAGGAAGTGCAAGGTGCTCAACGGGCCCACCGCGCTCGGCAAGCACTGTCCGGAGGGCTGGACCTTGCATCAGCTGCCGGGTCCGCAGCTCCGCGACGTGAGCGACGCCGGCAGCGCCGAGGCGAGCTATTACGTGTGGGTCGATCTGTACAACACGTTCGGGCTTGGCGAGAACGTGCCGATCGTGATGGGCAACCTGAACAGCTCGGTTTTCGCCGTGAAAGACGGCCAGCTCATCAACTTCGTGGTGCCGTACCCGATGGGCTTCTTCGCCAAGAACGTCGACGGCCGCATCGACGACGCCAACACCGGCTGGAAGGGCCGCGCGTTGTGGAGCACCTACGGCAGCCGCACCACCTTCCATCTCGAAGGCGGCAAGGAAAACCGTCCGCGCGCGGTGAAGCTGCAGTTGCGGCCCGATCCACTGGCGCACTGAAGCCGGCGGATCGGGGGCCAAGCGAGGCCCCGCGCCGTCCTGGGTTGCGCCCAGCGCCGAAAAGAATGAGGCCGCCCGATCAGGCGGCCTCATTCGCCTTGAATCGATCGGCAGAGAGCGTATGTCGAGTGACGCTCTCCGCGGGGGATGAAGCCGTTCACTTTACAGAAAGCTCCCGCGAGCACACTGCTGCCGGAACGTAAGTGCACCGGACACGCCGCGCCGTTTCGATTCCAAGATCGAGCGTGAGGCGTTTTTGAAGGGGCGGGAACCGACAATGGCACCGGATGAACTTCTCAACCTCGCTGAACGGCATGCTGAGCAAGGCCGTCAGCGTATCGAGCGCCAGCGGAAGGTCGTGGAAAATCTGAAACTTGCCGGCCGCGACGCCAAGATCGCCGAAGACGCGCTGGCCATGTTCGAGCGCCTGCAGGTCAAATTGGAAGACGATCACGCCCGGCTGCTGCAGAGCAGGAAAAGCCTGGCTGCCTATCAGACGCGGGATCCGGAGGAGAACTGAGGGCTCGACGGATTTGCGCGTGGACGGCAAAGCGCCCAGCCAGCCGCTGAGGCTTCGCGCCCCGTGACGAGCCTCAACTGACAGAGCTCAAAAGTTTGCTGATGTCAGCTTCCTGAGTTCAGCCACGCAGTTCTCATTATTCGCTTTGCATTCTTGCGACTCAGATGTAGACGCGAATTTGCCTCGTTCACTGAGGGCGTCGACTAGGGACGTCTATTTGGCGGAGCGGGGTGTGGCGCCTGCAGGCGTGGTTCGTAGCCACGTCCCAGGGTGCGATGCCATCGTCCGTCCCCGATGAGGGGGCCGCCTTCAGTGGCAGGGCGCGATCGGGTGAAGGGCCAAGGCAACGCGGCCTTAGGGAAGGGTTCGTCCCGCACCGTCCGATAACTCGAACGAGGGTATCGCGTTAAGTCGCCACCAGTGGAGCGCCGGAAGGCGTGCGGGCTTCGCAACAAGCCCGCGGCACCCTCGCAAGGGGTGTCGACTGAGACGTAGCGCCAACCGGCGCTCCGCGCCCTCACGCATGTGAGGGACGAGAAAGAATAGAGGCGCCAGCCCCGCGCCTGCTTTGAAGGGGCCGATGAATCATGCCTGCATGGATGCTGAAGGACGCGCGCATAGGCGAGCGAAGCGACGCCGTTCTTCGAACGGCTATGCCGCGGGCTGTTTGAAAACTGAATCTGAAGGTGACGCGCTGTTCGTGCACCGCGCCCACCCTCCCCCTCCAGGGGAGGGTGAGCACCGCCTCGTGGCGATGATTCCAATCTCACGCGCCGACGGAATCGATCGACTTCCGGATCACCTGCTGCACGTCGGCATTCGACAGGAACAGGTCGTGGTTGATCAGCCCCCAGCCTTCGCTGGACGCATCGATCACGCGCACGCCGAGCCGCTCGATGACGTCCTTCTCGGCGGCGCCAACCCGTGTCATGCCGCCGGCCATCTGTCCGGAAAACACCAGCGCGCGGTCGTTGGTCGCGGCGATGACGGTGATCTTGCCGGCGAGCGGACCGATGCGTTTGATCGACGACGAGAACACGTCCATGTCGATGTCGGGAGCGGCGAACACGATGGCGCCGATCCTGCTGAGAACCGTGTCGCCATAGCGCGCATAAAGCTGGCGCAGGGTTTCGAGCGTCAGCATGGTGCCCATGCTGTGCGCGACGATGTGGACGCGGCCGCCGTTCGGCGCCTCCACGATGGAGCGGAGCACGCGTTCGAAATCGTCGCGCGACCACATCGCGCTGTCGCGGTCGTAGGCGTAGTCGAACAGCCCGTCCTTCGACGGCCAGGAGAACAGCATGGTCTGGCCGTTGAACTTGATGGCATCGGAGAGGTAGGCCGCATCGAGCGCCGCGGTCTCGAAGGTCTGCTTGAAGCCGTGCACGTAAATGAGGACGTCGCGTCCGGTGCCACGCTCCGCGAGAAGTGCGCTGACGTCTCCGGTCGCCGGCTCGACCTTGCCGATCTGCCAGCTGTCGAAGCCCGCCGCCGCGAGCGTGAAGCGGCCTTCGGCTGGCGGCTTGAGCCTGGCCCGCGCCAGCGTCATCGCGGACGCCCGCTCCGGCCCGAACCAGGGCTTGGCGCGGCCGCCGTTCACCCGCTTGCGCGTGGTGGCGACGAGCAGCGTCGGATCTTCCGACAGCGAGGACGCGTCGTAGCGTGCGCCTTGCGCGGCGAGGCCCGCGCATCCGCCGAGCGCCAGCGCACTTGTAAGCGCGCCAATTCCGCCGAGCAGAGCGCGGCGAGAGACGGCCTCGTGTTGCTGCAAATGTCGGTCGGCCACGCAGGACCTTCGGAACGTCGCCCCCCGCAAGGCCCGCCCGGCGAATTCACTGGACGACGATGGCGGCGAGAAAAGGGCGGTCGGTTCCACATCATGGAAGCGGTCGGTTCCACATCATGGAATAAGACGCCGTTCCCTGTGATCTTAAGACAAGCGTGGTCTTGCCACGTGTGCCGATTGGAATTGACGCGGTTACCGGGGCGAGATTTGTTTCATTCAGTGGTTGGCATGGCGGCCGCGGCCGCTTTCGCTGTCGCGGCCTGCACGGGAGCGGCGCACGCGCAGAATGCGCCGTCGAGCGATGCCGGCGTCGGGAGCAATGGCTCGAAGACGCTGATCGAATGGCTGCTGGGCTCGAGTGGTAATTCCAAGCCTCCGTCGAAGGAGGACGATCGGATCGAGCCTGACCGCCCGCATTTTCCGGAGGCGAGCACGACCGTGGGGCTTGGCCGCGCGGTGCTCGAGGGAGGCTATACGTTCACCAGCAACGGCAGCTCGTTTCGCTCGCACTCGTTGCCGGAGGCGCTGTTGCGGGTCGGCGTGATGGCCGAGTGGTTCGAACTCCGTGTCGGGCAGAATTTTCTGGCGCAGCGGCAGACGGCGGGCGGCGCGGTGCTCGACTCAAGCGGTGCGCAGGATCTGTATCTCGGCGCGAAGGTTGCGCTTTCGGAGCAGCACGGCATCCTGCCGCAAGTTGCCGTGATCCCGCAGATGACGGTGCCGACCGGCAGCAGCGCGACGACCGCGGGGCGCGTCCTGCCGGGAGTCAACGTCGATGCCAGCTGGCAAGTGATCAAGGATGTCTTCGACGTCGAATTTCTGGTGGCCAACAACGCTGTGCAGGATGGCGTGCGCAGCTCGCGTCTGGAAGTCGCAACCGGATTGACCGGTGCCGTGCATCTGACCAAACAGCTCGAGGCTTTCGCCGAATGGGACGCGTTCTATCCGGTCGGTGGATTGAGCCCGGCGCCGCCACGGCACTACGCGGTGGGCGGGCTGGTCTATTTTCTCTCCTCGAACCTCGAGGCAGACATACGCTTGGGCCACGGCCTCAACAGCAATTCGAACGATTGGATCGCGGGTGTCGGCTTCGCGGCGCGGTATTGATTGGAGCAGCAAGCGCGTCATCGTAAGGTGCCGACCATGAAAATCATCCGCGTCACCGCCACGCCGCTCAACGTCCCGCTGCACATCAAGCTCGTGGGCGTCGACAAAACATCGTCGCTGTCGGGCTGCTATGTGGAGGTCGAGACCGACACAGGGCTGATCGGTCACGGCCTCACCGGCATCACCGAAGAGGAGGTGATCGCGCAGATCGTCAACAGCATCGCGGGGCCCGCGATCGTCGGCGACGATCCGCTCGCGCACGAGCGGCTGTGGGACAAGCTCTACTGGACGCTGATGCCGCGCGGCCAGACCGGTTACGCCGCGCATGCGCTCGCCGCGATCGACGTGGCGTTGTGGGACATCAAGGGCAAGGCGTTCGGCCAGCCGGTGTGGCGGCTCTTGGGCGGCGCGCATCCCAAGGTGCCGGTCTACGCCACCTACGGGTTCGGTTTTTTCGACCGCGAGCAGCTCGCGGCCGCGGCCAAGCTCTGGGTGTCCCAGGGCTTCCGGCGGCTGAAGATGACGGTCGGCAACGAGGCACTGAAGAAGCGCGATACCCATCCGATCATGGACGCGATCCGCGAGGACGCAGCGCGGGTCCGCGCGGTGCGCGAGGCGGTGGGACCGGACGTCGAATTGTTCATCGACGCCAACTGCAATCTCGATCTCTATCACGCGACGAAACTGGCCGAGATGGTGAAGCCTTACGGCATTTCGTTCTTCGAGGAGCCGCTGACTCAGAACGATGCGCAGGCCATGGCGCAGTTGCGCCGCGCGTCGGGCATCCCTTTGGCGTGCGGGCAGAACGAAGGCTTGGCGTTCCGCTTCCGCGATCTGTTCCTGGCGCAGGCGATCGATTATGCGCAGCCCAACGCGATCATCACCGGCGGCTATTCGCAATGCGTGAAGATCGCGGGAATGGCGAGCGCGTTCAACGTGTCGATCGCCAACGGCGGCGCCTGGGGCTTCCACAACATGCATCTGCAGGCCGGCGTGTCGAACGGCACGCTGGTCGAGCATCACTATCTCGCGGTGGAGATGTGCCGGCAGATTTTCACGGGGCTGCCGGAGCCGAAGGATGGATACTTCACGATGTCCGAGGCGCCGGGCCTGGGTTTCGAGCCCAACCGTGACGCGATTCGCGAGATCGCGAAGCTGCCGCTGAGCGGGGGCAAGGGGAAGGGGTAACTATTGCGGTTCGATCTTCGCGGCCTTGATCAGCTCGCCGCGCACCGCGATGCCGCTGCGGACCGTCTCGGCGAGCTCCGCCTGCGTTCCGGCGACCACCGCGAGACCGACCGTGGCGAGGCGCTCCTTCACCTCGTCGACCTTGAGGATTTTGACGATCTCGTCGTGCAGCCGGTTCACGATCGGCGCAGGCGTTGCAGCCGGTGCGAAGAAGCCGAGCCAGGACGACATCTCGTATCCCGGAATGGTCTCGGCGATCGTCGGCACGTCCGGCAAGGCAGAGTAACGCGTCTTCTCGACGACCGCGAGGATTCGAATCTTCCCGGTCGGAACGAGCGCCACCACGGCCGAATAGCTGACGAACGCCATCGGGATGTGACCGCCGGCCAGATCATTCGCCGACAGCGCGCCGCCGCGATACGGCACGTGGACGATGTCGATGCCGGTCTTGAGCTTCAGGAGCTCGCCGGCGAGATGATGCGGCGAGGCGACGCCCGATGTGCCGAACTGCAGCTTGCCGGGGTTGGCCTTGGCGTAGGCCACAAGCTCGGCCACCGACTTCACCGGCAGGTCGGCATTCACCGCAAGCACGATGATGTTGGCGCCGGCATTGGTGATCGGCGCGAAATCTTTCGCGGGATCGAACGGCATGCTTTTGAACAGATGCACGTTCGACGTCATCATGGCGTCGGTGCCGATCATCAGCGTGTAGCCGTCGGGAGCCGCGCGAGCGACTTGCGCGGCGCCGACATTGCCGCTCGCGCCAGGCCGGTTCTCCATCACGATCGGCTGGCCGAGCGCCGCCTGCAGGCGGTCTTGCACGGAGCGGACCACGGTGTCGCTCGCGCCGCCGGAGGCCTGCGCCGATATGATGGTGATCGGCCGGTTCGGATAATCCTGCGCGCGGACCGGCAGCGCCGCGACGATTGCGGCCAATGCCAGCAGCGTCGTTGTTGTTTTCATGGATCCTCCCTTTGGCGCACCGGACGGCTGCCGGCGCTTCCAAGCGTGGAGTATCAATTCCTTTTCCGTGAAAGGCTACAGTGCGGGTCTGCGAAACCGCTCGCCGCTCCTGAGCAGCACGCCGTGCTGCCCGGCAATGCCGAGCTCGAGGCTTTCGGCGATCCGCCGGGCCCGCTCGATGAAATGCGCCTGGGCCTCCGGCGGACAAATCTCCCGAGCCGTCTCCTCGAACAAGGCAAGCCAGCGATCGAAATGACCCGCGTCGATGGGGAGCGGCATATGCTTGGCCATGGGGCTGCCGTGATAGCGGCCGGACATGAGCGCGACGGACGACCAGAAGGCGAACATCTGCTCAAGATGCGGTTCCCAGTCCCGAATCCGGGCATCGAAGATGGGCGCAAGCACCGCGTCCTGGCGGACCTTGGCGTAGAAGCCGCGCACCAGCCGCTCGATCATCGCTTCGGTAATTCCCGTCCGCGCGACGATCTCGGCCGTGATTCTCGCCCGCCGGTCATCGTTTTCCAACGCAATCTCCGCTAATCGGCATTTCAAATACCTATTTAGCAGATAGAATGCCGATTGCAAATCTTGGCTCGAGGCTCGCATGCGACTGACCGCTTTCACCGATTTCGGCTTGCGCGCCTTGATGCGGCTCGCCGGCGAACCGGCCCGCTCGTTTTCGACCGGCGAGATCGCGGTCGAATTCGGCATTTCGCGCAATCACCTCATCAAGGTGGTGCGCGATCTTGCCGACAGCGGGTTTGTCGCGACCCAACGCGGCTCGGGCGGCGGCTTCCGTCTGGCGCGGCCGCCGCAGACCATCACGCTGGGTGAGGTTGTTCGCGCGCTCGAGCAGCGCCAGGCCTTGGTCGAATGCTTCCGTGACGACGGCGGCGACTGTGTGCTCAAGCCCCGTTGCCGCCTCAAGCAGAGGCTCGCGGCGGCTCGCGAAGCCTTCATGCGGGAGCTCGACAAGACCACTCTTGCGGAATGCGCCTATCCCGGAAGTCCGAAGGGCGCTGCGGCGACACGTGCCGCATAATGCGCGCCCGGCCTCAAGCCGCGGCCGGATAGGTCAGGACGCCGGCGGCGTCCGACTTCGCGACGTCGGTCAGCCGGGCGGGCACGATGTTTCCTGGCCCCATGATGTGAAGCACGGTTTCACCGGCTGCCAGCAGGTAATCGGCAATGATGCGGCGATGGCAGCGCCATCACACTGCCTCCGCGCACATGATCGCACAGCGCTGGTCACGGCCGAGTTCGCGCAGCCGCGCGAGGCCCTCTCGGAATGGCTCGCTCATGGCGTAGTCGGCGTAATTGTGGAAGCTCTTGTTCTCCCAGAAGCCGTTGACGTCTGCCGGGACAACACGCTGCCGCCCGCGCAATCCACCCAATGCGGCCATGTGCTCATACCCGATGTGAGCCTTTAGAAGCGCTGGCGGCAGGACGTCGGTGTTGTATTGCGGATTTGTGCGTGACCGCGGCACCGTGCGGACGTCGACGACAAACGTGACGTCCGCGTTCTGCAGCAGAGCGATGAACTCGTCGAGCGGGTGCGTCGAGTGTCCGATCGTATAGAACGGATTTGCCATGGAGAGGCTGCGCTAACTGTGCTGACAACTAACGGCGAAGACGTCTCAATACTCTGCCTTTGTGCAAGGCGATATGGTCCGTCTTGTCGCTCTTGATCTCGTACTGAGGCTCCTCGGCGCTGGCATGGTGGACGTAGCCCTTGTAGTTCACGTCTTTCTTATGCACGCGGACGATATGGCCTCTGACGCGGCCGGCTTCTGAATTCCAGCTGACGTGATCGCCACGCTTGAACGCCTGACTCATGCTCATCGCCCTAAGCGTGCGGCGCCGCCGATAAGCGGCGCCGCATCCTTCGAAATCAGGCGGCTAGCGTAGCACAGTGACCACCTGATCGGTGGCCGGATCGATCACCATGACGACGTTGCGACGCGTGATGTAACGGTATCCTGCAATATCCGGCACCGCGCTGACTACACGCTCCGGGAAGGCGCAGATCGACGCCGCGGTCGGCACCACACTGCCAATGGAGAGGCTGGTGGACCGGTCATAGCGGCATCCCCGATCGCGCAACACTGTGCGGACGGTTGCGATCTGCGTGCGCGTGAGCCTGACGCGCACATCGGGCGAAGCCACCGCGACGCCCGTGGTCGAAGGCGGTGCCTCCAGCACGGCGGTGTTGCTGACGCGCGAGATCATCGAAACGATACGGCGGGTGCCGGGATCTAGCACCACGATGTCGTCGCCGACCACCACGAACTGCCTGCCGGCAAAATCCGGATAGATCGCGACGATCTCCGCCGGCATGCCGTAAACCTGGATCCACGGCGGCACCAAGCCGGTGACCGTGGCTGCAACCTCCCACGGCGGCCGCGACCACACATTCGTCCGGGTAATGTAACTGGTGAACGCGGCATTGAGCTGCGACACCTGCGGCTCGGTCAGCACAATTCTGCCGGCGGGTGGCGGCGCTGCGGGGATCACGGCGGTGGCCTGGGCGTATTGCGGACGCGCGCGGCTTGGCAACGCGTCGCTCGACACGCGCCGCGTCGCCCGGCCGGTCGTGACGGGGCGATGCGTGCGCGATATCCGTGTCGATGCAGCCCGCGGGCGCTGCCGCACGGTCACGCGATGGCGTTGCGTGGATGCGGTCTCTCGCGTTGCGGACGGCTGCTGGACCTTCTGCGGGGTTGCCGCAGTGGTTTCGTTTCCGCGGCTGTCGGTGGTCGCCTGGCCAGGCGCTTGGCCAGGCTGGTCGGTGCGCCGGATCGTTTCGGTTTTCACCGATCGGGGCTCCACCGTATTGGATTGCGATTGCGTGTCTTGCGCTTGGGCCACTGGCGATGCGGACGCCAGCGCCGCGGCCGCGGCTGCGGTCAGCAACAACGTTCTCATGGGCTCTACTCCTGCTGGACGCCGTCGGGGAGCCGGTCTCCAACACGGTCGGAAGCCCGATGGCCACAATCACAACCAGGACAATGGTTCCCGGGTTCCACCGCGGCGGCTGGCAGGGAGATTTCTGGCAGGGAGATTTCAAGGGCCTTGTCGATCGGGGCGGGCGCGATTTCGGGCTGCGGGTGCCAATTTGGACGGGTGCGGCAAAACCACTGATTTTTTTTGGAGATTCAACCGGCCGTGTTTCTTCATCCGAATTTACCGATGAGCAATAGGTACAACCTAATAGAGAAAAAATATCGAATTACCTGCATTAGGGGAGGTGACTGCACATGCCAATGTTGGGGACGATCAGGCGTTTTCTCTGGGATCAGTCCGGTAGCACGGCCATCGAATATGCCCTGATCGCGGCCGGTATCTCGTTGGGCATCATCAGCACCCTGGCGGCGACGAAGGACAAGCTGATCGCAACATTCACTTCAGCGCAGGACGGCCTGAAGTAGCTTTCCGGCGCTGCGGCTCACGGGACGGATTGAATCCTGAAATGACGCCCGTGGTAGAGGGCGCATTTTTTACTGACGTTCAAAGGCATCACGGCGCGCGACGACCGGCATCTGGATTGCACGAGCTTCGCAACTCTGCGAACCTCGCGTGAGCCAGCTGGTCTGAAGGCGTGACGATGACATCGACGCTGAGGGTTTGGGCTTTTGTCTCCTGCATCGCGATCCTGTTGGTCGCGCAGGCGCGTGCACAAACTGAGACCGCGGCCAACTATCCCAACCGTCCCGTAAAGGTGATCGTGCCGTTTTCGCCGGGCGGCGTGACGGATTCCGTCGCGCGGCTTTGGGCGCAACGAATGTCGGCCGAGCTGGGACAACAGTTCTATGTCGAAAACCACGCCGGCGGCGGCAGCAATGTCGGCATCGCCGTCGCCGCCCGTCAGACGCCCGACGGTTATGCGCTGCTGCTTGGCGCATCGAGCTTCATCAGCAATCCCGCGCTCTACAAGAAAGTCCCCTACGACCCGTTCAAGGATTTCATGCCGGTTTCCGTCATCGCATCGACGGCCGGCGTTCTGGTCGTGCATCCGTCGCTGCCCGCGAACACCTTCCAGGAGTTTGTCGCGCTGGTCCGCGCTAATCCCGGTAAATACAGTTACGGGATGGCGGCCATCGGAACGCCGAACCATCTGATGGTCGAATTGCTGAAAATCGCGTTCGGGCTCGACATCATTGTCGTTCCGTTCCCGGGCGGTGGGCCGGCGGTGCAATCGACCATTGCCGGACACACGCCGATTGCGTCGGTCGCGTTGACGTCGATCCCGGCGCTGGTCGAGGCCGGCCAGTTGCGCGCGTTGGCGGTCACGGGCACGAAACGCGCGGCTGTGCTGCCGCAGGTTCCGACGTTGAAGGAGCTGGGCGTGCCCGATCCGGTGCCGGACACCTTCACGGGCGTGCTCGCGCCGGCCGGTACGCCAAAGGAGATCGTCGACAAGCTGAGCAGCACCACCGCCAAGGTCATGGCGGCGCCGGACGTCAAGCAGCAGCTCGCCAATTTCGGCTCCGAGGCGGTCGTGAGCTCGCCTGCGGACTTCGAAGCGCTCCTCAAGGCAGAAGCGGTGTTTTACCGAAAGGCGATGGACGCCGCCAAGATCGAACGGCAGTAGCGGCGGCTTAGTCCACCCGCGCGCCGGAGAACTGTACGACCTTCGCCCACTTCTCGGTGTCGGTCGCGATGGTGCGGCCGTAATCCTCGGATGATCCGGGCAACGCGACGCCGCCGAGGCTCGCGATGCGCTCTTTGATCTTCGGATCGGCGAGCGCGAGATTCACCTCCTTGTTGAGCAAGGCGACGATCTCGGCCGGCGTGCCCTTCGGTGCGCAGAGCCCGTTCCAGGCGTTGGCTTGATAGCCCGGCACCGTTTTCGACAGCGGTGGCACGTCGGGCAATTCGGCGACGCGATCGCCGGTCGATGTCGCGAGCGCGCGCACCGTGCCGGCCTTGGCGTATTGCAACGACGAGCCGGTGGTCGACATCATCACCTGAGCCTGACCGGCAATGAGATCGGTGAGCGCAGGCGCCTCGCCGCGATAAGGCACATGGGTGAACGTGATGCCGGCCATCATCTGGAACAACTCGGCCGACATGTGACCCGTCGAGCCGATGCCTCCTGACGCGAGGTTGAGCTTGCGCGGAGTTTCCTTTGCCAGGGCGATCAGCTCAGCGGCGTTGCTCGCCTTGAGCGATGGATGCACGAGCAACAGGAGCGGCGTGCCCATCACGTTGGCGACCGGGGCGAAATCGGCGATGAAGTTGTAGTTCAGCTTCCGATAAAGCGAATTGTTGATGGTGTTGACGGTGTTCGCCATGAACAGCGTGGCGCCGTCGGCGGGCGACCGCGCTACCATTTCGGTGCCGATGTTGTTGCCGCCGCCGGGCCGGTTCTCGATGACGAAGGATTGGCCGAGCCGTTCCGTCAGCCATTGCGCGATGAAGCGCGCCACGAGGTCGGTGCCGCCGCCGGCTGATGTCGCAACGACAATGCGCACGGGGCGCGACGGATAGGTCTCGGCGAAGGCTGTGCGCGATGCCGCGGGCAGCGCGGCCATGCCGAGCAGGAGTTCACGGCGTTTCATGATGACGGTCATCGGAGGCCCCTTCGCGACGACGGTTTTGCCGATGAAGCTTAGCTGCGTTGGGCCGTTCCTGGAAACAGCTTATGAGCGGTCAGAAACTCGGTCATGTACCGGTTGAACAGCGCGGGCTGCTCGATCTGGCAGGCGTGGCCGGCGCCATAGAGGATCTTCATCTCGCAGCCTTTGATGCGCTTCTGCAACGGAAAGGCGGAGCGGTGCGTGCCGTCCTCGCTGCCGGTGAGGATGATGGCCGGACAAGCGACCTTGGCATGATGGCCCTCGGGCTCGGGCTGCTGGTAGGCCTTGAACTGCGTGATGATGGTGTCGACGTCGCCGAACACGTTGCGCTCTGCAAACAGCTCGGCGAAGTAGTGCGCCATGGGAGTCGCGCGGAACGCCGGGCTGAAGTCCTCGAAGGTGTAGCCGAAGCGGTAGCCGATGCCTTCCGTCTGGTAGCGCTCGATCCGCCCCGGGATGAATTCCTTGTTCGGATTGTAGCCGGTGCCGCACATGATCAGCGCCGCGGTCTTGTCGGGGCGATGGTTGTGCATCCAGATCAGCATCGATGAGCCGATCGAGCAGCCCACCAGAATCGCGCGCTCGTCCGGATACGCATCGTCGATCGCCTCCCAGCAGGCCTGCGCCACGTCGGCCATGGTGAGGCCCGCGCTCGCCTTCGGCGACTTGCCGTAGCCCGGCAGATCGATGGCGATGCAGCGGTACCACGTGGACATCCGCGCCATCTGGAAGATCCAGCACGACTGATCCATCGGGTTCGGATGCACGAAGGCCATCACCGGCCCGCTCTTGCCCATGGTCTCGTAGTACAGCGGTCCGTCGATGTGCGGGGCCATATGTGTTTGCTTTCTTTTGTCGGTTCAACGCCGGTTGAGAGAACGTTTTGGACGATACGGGCTGTCCGGATTGACGTCGAGATCGACCTCCTGGACGCAGCGTTGCTGCTGAGCATGCCGGGAGCCGACCAGCCAGGGGCCATCGCGAAGTCGCGCTTCGCTCACGTCCGACAGCGAAAGACATCGCCACTCGCCGCCCGGTGGCAAGCGGGAATTGCTTTGCCCGCCAAATTGATAGGTCAAGGCAACCTCGTGCCCGTCCGTGTGACCGAGAATAACCGGACAGATCTCACGCGTGCGGCCGCGATACACACAGACGATCTGCTTTCGCGAGCGCATCGCTTCCTCGAACAGCCTGTAAACCGAGCTCGGCATGGCTTTCACGTCTCGCCCTTCCGCGGCGGGCCGCCGCTGGGCTACGATGCCGGAAAAAGCCCTGCTGGAGGAGCGCCATGAATCCAAGGCCAATTTTACGCGGCTTTTTCGCCCTTTGCGTCGCCGTCCTTCTGCTGTTCGCGCGGGCCGCATCGGCGGCCGATATCCATGTGATGATCTCGGCAGCCTATCATCAGGTCTATGTCGAGCTTGGTCCCGCCTTTGAGAAGGCCAGTGGACATCGTCTCGTCACCACGCGCGGACCGTCGATCGGCGACTCGCCCGAGGCCATTCCGAACAGGCTGTCGCGCGGCGAGGTTGCCGACATCGTGATCCTCGACAGCAGCTCCGCGGACGAGCTCGCGAAGCGTGGTCTGGTGCGCGGCGACAGCAAGACCGAACTCGCCCGCTCGCTGATCGGCATGGTGGTGAAAGAGGGTGCGGCGAAGCCCGACATCGGCAATGTCGATGCGTTCCGCAAGACGCTGCTCGACGCCAAGTCGATCGCCTACTCGGACAGCGGCAGCGGCACGTACATCGGCAACGTGATGTACGCCAAGCTCGGCATAGCGGATCAGGTCGCGGGCAAGAGCCGCAAGGTGCGCGGTCCGCCGTCGGGCGAGCCGGTCGCAGCCGTGGTGGCCCGCGGCGAGGCGGAAATCGGCTTCCAGCAGGTCAGCGAGCTGATCCATACCTCCGGCGTGACCGTTGTCGGCGCGATTCCGGCCGAACTGCAGCCGGGCTTCTCGTTTGCGGCGGCGCTGACCACCGCGGCGAAGGAGGCCGACGCCGCACGAGCGTTGATTCGCTTTCTCGACTCGCAGGATGCGGCGCCGGTGGTGATCCGGATGGGGCTAGCGCCGATCGAGAAGCGGTGAGCGCCGGCACTGCCGTGCTCAGCGCTCCTTCTTCATCGCGTTCGCCTTCCACAGTTCCCAGGTGCGCGTCGGGTCGCTCGGGTCCTTGTCGCGGAGCGCTCCTTCGGCGGGCGAGACGTAGTTGACCGGCCCGCCGAGCGACAGCGCGATGGCGAGCATCTTTGCGTTCTCGTGGGTGTAGACCGCGCGCAAGGTTGCGACCCGTACGTTCGGCCCGACCACCACGTCGCCGTGGCCGCGCATCAGCGCCACCGGCTTGTCGCCGAGCACCGCCGCGAGAGACGCGCCGAGCTTGCTGTCGTTGACCAGCATCTTGGTCGCGCCGAAGCCGTCGCGGCTCTCCCAGACCGGCACGCCGACGTGCAGGAACGAGGCGTTGTGGAAGATCGGCCTCAGCTCTTTCTGGGTGACGCTGAACGGGATCACGCCGGTGGAATGGGTGTGGATCACGCTCATGACGTCCGGCCGCGCCTTGTAGATTTCGCCATGGATGAAGCGCTCGACGAACAACGCGCGGCCGCGGCGGTCGACCGGGTTGGAACCGAGATCGAATTCCATGATGTCGTCGAGCGTGACGAGGCCCGGCGCGATGGCGCGCGCCATCAGATAACGGTTCGGGTTCGACGGATGGCGGATGCTGATGTGGCCATAGGCGTCGAGCACGCCGCGGTCGCTGAGGATGCGATTGGCCAGCACCAGGTCCTCGATCGCGGCCGCCGGCACCGGTCCTGCGCTCGATGGCGCCGTCTGCGCTGTGGCGAAAGACAGCGAACACAACAGCGCCATCACAGCAATGACCAAACGCATCATACGGTCCCCTCCCTGGGTGAGCGTTCGAGCTGTCGCAGCAACGTCTGTACGATCGGCACCTGACCCTTGGTCACTTTGCGAATTGCGTCCGCCGGCGTGAACCATCCCGCTCGATCGGCCTCCGGAAATTCGGCCTGCTTTCCGGACTTCGGCGGCCATTCCATCGCAAAGAGATTGCTGTGAAAGTGCGCCAGATCGAAACCGCCTTCGGTGGCAAAGGCCGTGATGACCTTGCCGCCGGGCTGCTTGAAGTCGCCGAGCGCGAAGGCCTCTATCGGCGGCGGGCAGCCGGTCTCCTCCTCGAATTCGCGCCGTGCGGCGGCGAAGGGATCCTCCGTCTCCTCATAGAGCCCTTTGGGGATCGACCAGGCGCCGTCGTCCTTCTTTGCCCAGAACGGGCCGCCCGGATGAACAAGGAGGAGCTCCAGGTCCGGGCCTTTGCGGCGAAACAGAAGAAGGCCTGCGCTGCGCTTTGGCATGGTGGCGAAACGATAAGCCGCAGCGTCGGCGATTGAAATCCACCCGGCTGCTTGATGGGGCATGAACCAAAGCTGCAGAGGGTTATGCATGGCAGGCGATTTGCGCTTCGCCGCTTCATCTCATGCGCTAAAATCCCGTCAGACTTACCCGCGCCGGGAAGGTGACCCCATGAGACCAAGAGCGATTTGGATCGCTGTCCTGCTCAGCCTGTGTTTCGTCGGAGCGAGCAGCGGAATCGCCCAAGCTAAGTGTCCGCCCGGGCAAGTGTGGGGCGATCTTGGCTGCCGGCCCGCATCGCAGCCGTCCTTGTTCGTGAAGGCCATTCACCGCATGAAGTCAGCCAGGCT